>MNYK01000138.1 GCA_001873115.1 Desulfobacterales bacterium CG2_30_60_27
GCCTTACGACTGGATTCCCGGACCAGCCGCCTGTCAAGCAAGCCCTCCAGTCCGTCCTCCTCGTAGCGCGTCACATAACGACGAAACGTCCGATCACACATGCCAAGCAGTCTCGCCGCCTCCGCCTGCGTCAATTTTTTCTCCTGACATCCTTCGTATGCTTCCATGAATCGCATTATCCGGGTCTCCTGTAGCCATTCCGTCCGTCTCATTCCGCACCTCCTTGGTACGGAATAATACCGGACAGATCATGTGCTACAAACCCGGACAGTTTACTTGCTCCCGACAAGTGGGGCATGGTGACTTGACAAAACCACCATGACTTTGTTCTAATGTCCCCCAATCGTGCCCGTGCCATCTTTATTTCTTTGTAACTATCCAACTTGTGTCGGCATTTAAGCTTTCCCGGGCTGCGGTTCCGCTGGATAGTTACATTTGTTTTTCATAGTGCCTATGTCTTTTTATCACAATCTGAATAGACGAACGTTTATAAAGGCCTCGCTGCTGGCCACTCTTGCCATGTGTCAAGGCGAAAACGCCTTTGCGCTGCTTCGGCCCGAGGACCGCCTGCCCTTGGGGAGGCTTGCCCTGCGCAATGTCCACACCGGCGAGAGGCTGGCCATCACCTATCGCGACCAGAACGGTCGGTATAACCGGTCGGCCCTGGATGCCGTTAACCGGCTGCTTCGTTGCCACTACACCAACATGATCCATCCCATTGATGTCCGCACCCTCGAGCATCTCAACCTCGCGGTCAGGCGGGCCGGCACTACCAATGAGATTCATGTCATTTCCGGTTACCGCTCGCCTCAGTATAACGCCATGCTGCGTCAGCAGAGTCATGGGGTCGCCAAGCACAGTCTGCACATGGAGGGACGGGCCGTCGATTTCCGTATCCCTGGCCTGTCACTTTCCACCCTGCACCGCGCCGCCGTTAGCCTGGCCTATGGCGGCGTCGGCTATTACCCCGGTAGCGACTTTGTCCATCTCGATTCCGGCGCCTTCCGTACCTGGTAGGCTCCGCCTCGCCGGCCTGCTCGTCGGCGCCCTGTTTTTTTTCACTGCCTCTGTCCTGGCCGTTGCTGGTACCCCTGTCGAGTTTGCGAAGGGCCGGGTAAGCTTTCAAGGCGCACTGGCCCAATACCAACAGATCACCGTCACCGGTGGCTGGCCCATTATATCCCCGGGCGGCAAGCTCAAGATTGGCGACCAGGGAGACCGGGTTGCCATTTTGCGGCAGCGGCTCTCCCGTAGCAATGATCTTCTGCCAGCCAGCGTCGGGGGCGATCTTTTCGATAGCGACCTCGATGGCGCGGTCCGCCGCTTTCAGTTACGCCACGGACTGCATGTGGATGGCGTGGTGGGCTCCGGCACCATGAGTGCCCTCAATGTGCCGACCGCGGTCAGAACACGTCAGCTTGAATTGAACCGCGAACGCGGGCAACTGTTGCTGCGGGACTTAGAGGCTCGTGCCATCTTGGTCAATATCGCCGATTATTCCTTGGCAGTGCTGGAAGACGGTCGTGCCGTTCTGGACATGCGGGTGGTGGTCGGCAGGCCCGACCGGCAAACCCCGGTCTTCCGCGGCGCGGTCACCACCCTCGTGCTCAATTCCTACTGGCTAATCCCACCCATGATTGCCGTTAAGGACGTTCTGCCACATGTGCGCAAGGACCCAGGCTACCTTGGTCGTCTGGGCATCCGGGTGTTTCAGGTCGGGGAGGCCGGGGCCCAGGAGATTGATGCCCAGGCCATCGATTGGCGGTACCTGTCTGCCGCTCACTTCCCCTATCGCCTGCGCCAGGACCCCGGGCCGCGCAATGCCATGGGCCAGGTCAAATTCATTTTTGCAAATCCCTACGGCGTGTTTCTGCATGACACCCCCAGCCGTGAACTGTTTAGCCTGACTAAGCGCACTCTCAGTTCCGGCTGCATCCGGGTCGAAAAACCATTGGAATTGGCCGCCTACCTTTTGCGGGGAACGACGTTGGGATCGCTTGAGGCCATCAAGGACGCCCTGACGGTTGCGCATGCCAAGACGGTCAAGCTGCCCGAGCCCGTGCCGATCCACCTGATCTACCTTACGGCCTGGGGGGATGAGAGCGGTACGGTGCAATTCCGGTCGGATATTTATGGGCAGGATGATTTTTAGCGGACACCGGACACCGGACACCGGATACCGGATCCCGGACACCGGAATTTCAGCAGAGGGTTCAGGGTTGGCGGTGCAGAGCGGCTCTGGTCTGCGATGCCACCTTGCTTCCGGGGTTGGCCAGTTGGCCATTGCTCGTGGCCGGTATATGAAACTGGTACCCCTTGGGAACTAGTTTCCGCCCCAGTAACACCGAGTCGCGCAGGGCGGGATTCAATTGCCTGACCGTATCCATGGTCAGTCCAAAATGCCGGGCCAGATCGCGCACCGGCGTAAAATTGGTAATCCGCACTGGTTGGGTGCGAACCGGCCTGGCCAGTTGTAGCGGACCGAAGTATTGCCGATAGTTTTTCGCCACCTCACGCGCCGCCAGGAATTCAGAATAAAAATTGCGCGAGGCGAAGCCGAAGCGCTGGCCATCAAACTCCTTGAAGATGGTTTCATAACAGCCCTTTTTTTTCCTGGCATTACACATGCCGGTGGTCCCATGGTTATAGGCGGTGATCGCCATGGACCAATCGCCCAGGACTTTATAATTATTCTTGAGGAATAGGGCCGCGGCCTCGGTGGCGCGCAACGGGTCAAGGCGTTCATCCAGGGAATTGTTGACGACGAGATACCGGCGGCCGGTATCCCTGGTAAACTGCCAGATGCCGGCGGCGCCTGACTTGCTGTAGGCTCGGTAGTCGTAGGATGATTCCACGTGGGGGAGATAGCACAGATCGGCCGGCAGGTTATGGTCGGCAAAGATCCTGCGGATCGACTCCAGGTAGGCGCCAGAACGGATCACCCCCTCGCGGAAGCGTTCTTTTTGACCTAACTGGAAGCGCATGTTACCCCGGGCCGCCAGCAGGGCCTGGGGTTTGGGGTTGGGGCCGAAGAGCGCCAGCACCCTTTTTTCATCAGCGGTCATGGGGGCGCGGCCCGCGGCCAGCGTCTTCAGGATGGCCCGGTATCTTGCCTTGGTCTGCTCCACCATCGCCTTATTGCCGCTGCTCAAGACTTGCCACTGGGGAGCGGCAAAGCTGACCACCTCGTAAATCACCGACAGATCATCCTTGTCATGGATTACCCCCTGGGCCAGGGAGTAACGGCCGTAGATATTTTTCCAGAATAAGACATTGGGGGCAATGCAGGCGTAGTTGGGTAACGCCTCCGCCTGCGCGTAACCGGCGAGGGGCTGGCCCAAGGCCATCAGGGACAGCAACAACAGAAGGGGATATCGCCAAGGAAACTGTCGCGCCAACGTCATAGCTTGCAAGATCTCCAACCTACAATCACCCGTGGCGCCTTGCTAAGCATGCGTCACCTCACCGGACCGCAGTATAGCTTATTCCCGGTCCGATGAGAACAGTTGATTGGCGATGATGGATGCCCATGGGCGATTTCAGGCGATGGCCGTCCCGTTTTACATGGGCACCAGGGGCAGGTATGCCGGCTGCCAGCGCATGCCTTCCACCAGTTTTTTAAGCCCGGCCGGTTCGTCGTTGGGCTGGAACTGGGAAAAGGGGCAGGGACGGGAAACCCCTGCCGCAAATGCGGCTGTGCCCACGGCCATGGCCACTTGGGTGGAGATCTCCCGCAACTCCTCCACCGGCGGCATGAGGATGCCGGACCGGATGTCTGCCTGCGATACTGCGGCGGAAACGGCATGGGCAGCAGCGGTAAAAAAGGCGGGCAGCACCTCGCTGGCGCCCGAGCCAAGGATCCCTAGCCCGACGCCCGGAAAAACGAAAACGTTGTTGCACTGGCCGACCCGTTGCTCCCGGCCTGCCAAGATTACCGGGGCAAAGGGGCTGCCGGTGGCGACCAAGGCCTGGCCCGCGGTCCAGGCGTAAAGGTCGGCTGGAGTGGCTTCGCACTTGTCGGTGGGATTGGACAGGGGCAGGATCACCGGTCGCTCGGTATTTACCGCCATGGCCCGCACCACTTCCGGAGTGAAGCTGCCCGCCTGGCTTGAGGTGCCGATGAGCACGGTGATACCTGCGTTTTTCACCACTGTGGGCAAAGTGCCATCCTTGTGCGGGTCTTTATACCAGGGCAGACTGGCCGCATCCTTGGCAAATTTTTCCTTGTAAGGTTCCAGGGGACGGCTGCTGGTGACCAGACCGTGGCTGTCCATGGTGAATATCCTGGCTCGCGCCTCGGTCTCGGAAAGTCCGGCTGCCACGAGGGCCAGGTCGAGCTGCTCGGCAATGCCCACCCCGCCAGCGCCGGCCCCATGCACCAGGAAAACCTGGTCAATGAGTTTTTCATGTTTCACCCGCATGGCGGTGAGGATGGCGGCCAGGACAACGGCGCCGGTGCCCTGGATGTCGTCGTTGAAGGAGATCATGTTGTGCAGGTTGGCGTCGCGGATGGCAAAGGCGTTTTGCTTGGAAAAATCCTCCCACTGGCAGATGGCATCCGGGAACACGGTGCGAAAGGCCCGGGCGAAGCGCTGCATGAAGCGCAGGTAGTCGCTGCCAATCAGTCGGTGGTGCCGCCAGCCCAGGTAGAATGCGTCGTTCAACAGCGCCTCGTTGTTGGTTCCAACATCAAGGGAGATGGGCAGACAGTGCCAGGGGGCGATGCCGGCGCCCTGGGTGTAGAGCATGAGCTTGCCCAGGCAGATGGCGATGCCGCCGGCCCCCTGGTCGCCGATGCCAAGGATCCCCTGGTTATCGGTGACCACCGCCACCCGGATATCGCGGTGGGCGTAACGCCGCAGGATCTCCTCGGCCTGGTCGATGTTGCCGGGGTAAAAGTGCAGGCCGTTGGCCTCTCGGAACATGGACGAATACTGCTGGCAGGCGAGACCCACGGTGGGGGTGTAGATAACGTGCATGAAGCGCCTGATGTCGCTGGCGATCACGGCGTGGGCCAGCACCACGTTGCGGTCGAACAGGCCGCGCAGGTAAAGGAAGCGCTCCAGGTCGCTATACTTGCCGGCCAGCCTGGCCAACGAGTTTTGTACCTGTTGCTCCAGGTTGCTCACCGCCGGCGGCAGGCTGCCGGAGATGCCGAGTTGTTGGCGTTCCGCCTCGGTGAAGGCGGTGCCCTTGTTGGTGTAGTTGCTGGCGTACACTTCGTCGCCTCGGGTATAGACCAGGATCTGTCTGGTCTCGCCGTAGATGCCGTACTTGAAACGATAGATCCGCTGGGGCATGGTGTTCCTCCGGCCGGCCGGTCCGCTGCCCGGTTGGCGGTTGCGGTGGGGTGAGGCGGGTGGCGTGAGGGGCCGTCCACACAGGCCGGCTTGCCTTTGATTTGCAGCCGTTGCTTTTTCAGTATATCACAAAAGCTGGAGGAGTTGCCGAGGGGAGGAAGGGCATGAAAGCAAAAAAACGGACCGCAGTTCATGACCTCCCCTGTGCGGGAATCTACCGCGCGGCCTCATGTCGTCCAGGCATAAGTCCTATAAGACCTATAGGCAATTTGTAGACCACCCCCCCAGGCAGATGTGCAGGCTTTTCCGAAGGCTGGTATATTGCGGAAAATCGAGAAGGGACAGATAGTCTTTGCCTGGCCACCGAGGCAAAAAAAATAGGAGGTATGCTCGTGAACATCACCAGCCGTCGGACAAAAATCGTCGCCACCGTGGGGCCGGCCTGCGCCGAGGAGGAGACCTTTGCCGCCCTGCTGGCGGCAGGTGTCAATGCCTGCCGCTTGAACTTTTCCCATGGCGCCCATGCGGAAAAGAAGCAGTGGATCGAGCGGATCAGAGCCCATGCCGCGCGGCAGGGCAAGAACATCGCCATCCTGGGCGATCTGCAGGGCCCGAAAATCCGTACCGGCCACATGGCGCCGGGCGGCGTTATCCTGGAATGCGGCGGCCGGGCCGTGGTCACCACCCGGGATGTCGTCGGCAACCAGGAACTGATTTCCACCTGCTATGCGCCTTTTCCCCAAGAGGTTCGGCCCGGGGATCGCATCTTGATGAACGATGGTTTCATCGAGCTTGAGGCGGTGCGGACCCTTTCCAGCGAGGACGTGGAATGTCGGGTGATCACCGGCGGAGCGCTCGGTGATTTTAAGGGAATTAATCTGCCCGGGGTGCGGATCTCCACCCCGGCTCTCACTGAAAAAGACCGGCAGGACTTGGAGTTCTGCATGGCCGAGGGCCTGGATTACGTGGCCCTGTCCTTTGTGCGCAACGCCGAGGACGTTGCAGATCTTAAAAAAATTCTGTACGAGAATGGTGCGGACTTGCGGGTCATTGCCAAGATCGAACGGCCCGAGGCGGTGGAGGGCTTTGACGCCATTCTGGAGGCGGCGGACGGCATCATGGTCGCCCGGGGCGACCTGGGCGTGGAGATGCGGCCGGAAAGGGTGCCGCTCATCCAGAAACGCATCATCCGGCAATGCAACCTGGCCGGCAAGCCGGTGATTACCGCCACCCAGATGCTGGAAAGCATGATCAAGAACCCCAGGCCCACCCGGGCGGAGACCTCGGACATCGCCAACGCCGTGCTCGACGGCAGCGACGCGGTTATGCTCTCCGGTGAAACCGCGGTCGGCGCGCATCCGGTGGCGGCCGTTACCGTGGTGGCCCAGGTGGCCCTGGACGTGGAACAGGACTCCACCTTGCGGGCGCACCGGCATGTTCCGTCTGCCTCCAGCGGCTACCGGGAGCAGCCCGAGGCCATCGGTCGAGCCGCCTGTCGCACCGCCGAGGAGGTCGAGGCCGCGGCCATCCTGGCCTTCACTCAGACCGGCAGTATCGCGGCCATCCTCGCCAAATACCGGCCTTCCGTGCCGATCATCGCCGTTACCCCATCCAGGAACGTGCAGCGCCGCATGGCCCTTTACTCCGGGGTCAGCTCCCTGCTCGTTGCCAGCGAGGGCACCACCGAGGAGCAGATCTGCACGGTGGAGAAGACCGTGCTCGCGCACGGCGACCTCAAGAAGGGCGACGTGGTGGTCATCACCATGGGCAGTCCGATCTCGGCCACCGGCACCACAAATTTGATGAAGGTCCACCGTTTGGGGACCTCGGGCTTTTACGAGGTGTATTGATAGATTGCCACCCACTAGCCGTTAGCCGCTGGCTGCTGACAATTACAGTCTAAAAAAAAATAGGAGGACTACCATGGAAGAGAAAACCGTGCATGTTTCCGCCATTTCCTGCGGCCACTGCACCAAAACCATTGAGCGGGAATTGCGTGAACTGGCCGGGGTGTTGGCAGTGTCCGCCGATCCCGGCACCAAGAATGTTTTGGTGCAGTGGGAGTTTCCGGCCACCCTGGCGGCGATTTACGACCTGCTGCTCGACATCGGCTACCCGGCCGATAAGTAGCAGCCAACCGGAGGGGATGCTTTGGCGACCAGGAAGGTGGAACTGCCGGTGGTGGGCATGACCTGTGCCCGCTGTGCCGCGGCGGTGGAGCGGACCTTGGGGAAAAAGACGGCCGGCGTGGTGTCGGCGGTGGTGAATTTCGGCACCGAGACAGTGGCCGTTGAATTCGACCCCGAGGTGATCGATTTGGCGCGGATGGCCGAGGCTGTGCACGGGGCCGGCTATAAACTGGTGCTGCCCGGCCCGGACGCGGGCGTGGACGCCGAACAGGAGGCCCGGGCCCGGGAGCTTGGCGCGCAGCGGCGAACCTTCTGGGTCGGGGTGGCCTGCACCGTGCCCCTGTTTGTGCTCAGCATGGGCCGGGATTTCGGCCTGCTGGGCGGCTGGGCCCATGGGCACTGGGTGAACTGGCTCTTTCTGCTGCTGGCTACGCCGGTGCAGTTCTATACCGGCCTGGGCTTTTACATCGGTGGCTGGAAGAGCGTGCGCGCCGGCGCGGCCAACATGGACGTGCTGGTGGCCCTGGGCTCGTCCACCGCCTATGCCTACTCCCTGGCCGTGCTGCTCGTACCCGGCCTCGGCATGCATGTCTACTTCGAGACCAGCGCGGTGATCATTACCCTGATCAAGCTGGGCAAGCTCCTGGAGGTCCGCGCCAAGGGCCGGACCTCGGCGGCCATCCGCAAGCTCATGGATCTGGCCCCCAAGCTTGCCCATGTGGAGGGCGAAGACGGTCAGGTGCGCGACCTGCCGGCCAACGGAGTGCGACCTGGCCAGGTGGTGGTGGTCAAACCCGGCGAGCAGTTGCCGGTGGACGGCGAGGTGGTCTCCGGCGCCTCGGCGGTGGACGAGGCCATGCTCACCGGCGAGTCCATGCCCATGGACAAAAATCCGGGCGACCAGGTGTTCGGCGCCACGGTCAACCAGCAGGGGTTGCTCAGGGTGCGGGCCACCGGGGTGGGCGCGGATACCGCCCTGGCCCAGATCATCCGGCTGGTGCGCCAGGCCCAGGGTTCCAAGGCCCCCATTCAGCGACTTGCCGACCAGGTGGCCGCGGTCTTCGTGCCCGCCATCATCGTCCTGGCCCTGGCCACCTTCACTTTTTGGTGGCTCGCCGGCCATGCCTTTGTGCCGGCCATGATCCGCATGGTCGCCGTGCTGGTCATCGCCTGCCCCTGCGCCCTGGGGCTGGCCACGCCCACCGCCATCATGGTGGGCACCGGCCTGGGCGCGGGATTCGGCATTCTCTTCAAGAACAGCGCGGCCCTGGAAACCGCCCACCGCTTGCAAACCGTGATGTTCGACAAGACCGGCACCATCACCAGGGGCCAGCCGGTGCTCATCGATTGGGTCAATCCGGATGGCGGCATGGGCCCGGATGATGGCCTGGCCCTGGCGGCCAGTGCCGAGACCGGCAGCGAGCATCCCCTGGCCCGGGCCGTGGTGCAAGGGGCACGGGAGCGCGGCGTGACGACCATGGCGCTTGGCGAGTTTCAGGCGGCCAGCGGTTTCGGGGTTGAGGCCCGGGTGGATCGGCAGCGGGTGCGGGTGGGCAAGCCGGATTGGTTCGGGCAGACGGCGGCCTTGCCTGCCGGTGCGGCGGCCCAGGTCAGCCGGTTGGCCAGTCAAGGTAAAACCGTCATGCTGGTCGAGGTGGATGGAACCGTGGTCGGCATCCTCGCCGTGGCGGATCAGGAAAAGGCCACGGCGGCCGCGGCGGTGGCCGAACTCAGGGCCATGGGCATCACGCCGGTTATGCTCACCGGCGACAACGAGCAGGTGGCCCGCGCCATTGCCGGCCGGGTGGGCATCGAGCAGGTGCGGGCCGGGGTCCTGCCGGGCGGCAAGGAAGAGATCGTCCGCCAGGCCCATGACCAGGGGCAGGTGGTCGCCATGGTGGGCGACGGCATCAACGACGCGCCGGCCCTGGCCCGGGCCGATGTCGGCATCGCCATCGGCACTGGCACCGACGTGGCCATGGAGGCCAGCGACATCACCCTGGTGGGCGGAGAGTTGGCTGGCGTGGCCCGCGCCATCAGGCTTTCCCGCGCCACCATGCGCACCATCCGCCAGAACCTCTTCTGGGCCTTCTTCTACAACGTCGCCCTGATCCCAGTGGCGGCCGGGGTTTTACACAACGTGTCCTGGGTGCCGGGCCTGATCCGCGACCTGCATCCGGCCATGGCCGCCGGGGCCATGGCCTTCTCCTCGGTCACCGTGGTGCTGAACAGCCTGCGGCTTGGCAGGCGGGACATTTAGGGAGTCATAACCCATCAATGGGGGAAAAACGGATGAGCCAGAACAACGCATTACCAGATGCTATTACCACGATCCATCGGCGGAAAAGTGTGCGGAATTTTACCGGCCAGGGTGTTGACCAGGCACAACTCGATACCATCCTGCGCGCAGGCATGGCGGCCCCCACCGCGGTCAACCGGCAGCCGTGGTCCTTTGTCGCGATCACGGACCGGCAAACCCTGGACCAACTGAGAGATGGCTTGCCGCACGCCAAAATGCTCAACAAGGCGGGTGCTGCCATCGTCGTCTGCGCCATGCCGGACAAGGCGCACGATCAAAGTCTCGCCTTTGCCGTAATCGACTCTACCTGTGCCAGTGAAAATATCCTGCTGGCCGCCGAGGCCTTGGGGTTGGGCGCGCTCTGGACCGCTGCCTATCCCAACCATGACCGAATGGCTTTCGTCCGCAAGAGCCTGCGGATCCCCGACAATGTTATCCCGTTGAACGTCATTCCCATCGGCCATCCGACCGGGGCCGACCAACCCAAGGATAAATTCAAACCTGAGAATATCCACTGGGAGAAATGGTAACGGTAAAATTCTCGAGCACATTATGTGTCCCATGGGTGACACTTCATTAGCTGGAGCCATTTCGTTCGACGCTTGCAAACTATAACACCTGGTGTTATATTAAAAATGAAACGTATTTTCAAGACCCGTTATTTCTGCCGCTGGATGCGCAAGACGAAACTGGCTGACCAGGCGCTGTGCCTGGCGGTTGCCGAAATGGAAAAGGGCCTGATTGATGCCGACCTGGGCGGCGGGGTGGTGAAGAAGAGGATTGCCTTACCAGGCCGCGGGAAGAGCGGCAGCACCCGCACCCTGGTGGCAACCAACAAGGGAGACAGGTGGTTCTTCCTGTTCGGTTTTGAGAAAAATGAGCGGGCCAATATCACGCCCGAGGAATTAGCAGCGTTGCGGGAGTTGGCAAAGCAGTTGCTCGACAGGACCCAGGTTCAGCTTGAGCAAGCAATCCTCGATGGTGCCCTGCAGGAGATTTGTCATGAGCAGCAAGAATAAACCCAAAAGTCTTATCATGGAGGCGGTACACGAGACGGCCAGTGATATTCACCACCTTGGTTTTATTGACAAACGTAAAATGCGTGAGTTCGATTCCCTATGTCTTGCCCCCATTCAGGGCTACACCGGCGAGAAAATTCAAGCCATCCGCAAGCGCTACAAACTCAGCCAGGCGGTCCTGGCGTCGCTGCTTAATACCAGTCTGTCCACCGTGCGGCAGTGGGAAATCGGCAAGAAGCATCCCAGCGGCCCATCGCTCAAGTTACTGGACCTGCTGGAGCGCAAAGGCCTGGATGTTTTGATATAGGGAGGGCTGTTGATTTGCAGATGGAAACCGTGGTTATTGGACGTGGCCTTCACCATCCGATTTCATGGTCAGTAGATCGATTACCATATCATGTCCGGCTCCGAAAAGATGCCAACATGTTCGACTCATCACCGTCGGTGTCGAGGGCAAAGATCTGACTCCCTACATACTCGCAAGAAAAAGTAGAAAGCGGCAGGTCCAAGCGAGATAGGCCTGCTCGGTACGGATGGAATAGTGGCGCTGCCGGATGGCCTTCACCAGGTCATCCAACAGCTTGGCGTGCAACTTGCGCGCGGCATCAATGAGGGGGGCCTGGCCCGCCGGCCTGGTGCTGGGCAGAATCCAGTTTTCCCGAGCTACGGTAGGGTGCGATTCTGGCAGCGATTGGGCAGAGTTGCGCCAGTATTCCCAATCAACCGCATGC
>MNYK01000090.1 GCA_001873115.1 Desulfobacterales bacterium CG2_30_60_27
TTTGCCATAAATGACCTTTCTCCTATTCTTAGGTACAAAAACTATGTGGTATTTACATTCCCATGTCGTGTGTGCTAACGTTCTTTTCATGTTCTTGCTCCTTTCGGGTTTCGGTCACAGAATCAGCACTGTTTCCTTACCCGAAGGGAGCTTTTTTGTTAAATACTACAGCATAGCTTTTGTTATTCTCCCCAGCATAGCTGGGGGCTTAGCGGTGTAGTTAACTTACCAGGTGGATAGTCTATAGGTGTGCAGGCTGTTAGCAACTACAACTACCAGACAAGGCACGCCTTGCCCAAATCTTTTTCCTGACAGACCACAGCATAACAGGCTACAGTCTGCTAAAGAATAAAGCGGCTCAGATCCTCGTCGCCGGAAATCCCGGCCAACTGCTCCCGCACATAGCCGGCCGTCACCACGAACTGCGCGGCCGCGGCCTCCGGGGCGTCAAAGGAGATGGTTTCCAGAAGTTTTTCCATGATGGTATATAGTCGGCGGGCGCCGATGTTCTCGGTTCGGCCGTTGACCTCGGCGGCCAGCCTGGCGATCTCCCGGATGGCCTCTTCCTCGAAAACGAGCTCAAGACCCTCGGTATGCAACAGGGCGGTGTACTGTTTGATCAGCGCGTTTCGCGGTTCGGTGAGAATCCGGAAGAATTCCGCCTCGCCCAGGGCATCGAGTTCCACACGAATCGGGAAACGCCCCTGCAGTTCCGGAATCAGATCGGCCGGTTTACTTAAGTGAAAGGCGCCGCTGGCGATAAACAGGATATGGTCGGTGCGCACCGGTCCATACTTGGTGGAGACCGTGGAGCCCTCGACAATGGGCAGCAGGTCGCGCTGCACCCCCTCCCGGGAGACTTCGGCGCCCGTGGCCCCGCCGGCCTGACGTGAGGTGATCTTGTCCACCTCGTCAAGAAAGATAATGCCCGACTGCTCGGTGAACCGCCTGGCCTGATCAACCACCGCCTCCATGTCCAGCAGTTTGGCGGCCTCCTCGGTCTCCAGCAGGCGCCGGGCCTCGGCCACCTTTATCTTGCGGCGCAGCCTACGGGCGGGAAAAATCTTGCCAAAGGCGTCCCGCAGACTGGCCCCCATGCCATCCAGGCCGGTCCCGGAGAAGGCCTCCAGCATGGGCAGACCGGCGGCCTGCTCCACGTCCATCTCCACCATTTTGTCGTCGAGTTTCCCCTCCTTAAGCAGGTGGCGAAATTTTTCCCGGGTGCTGATCGGGTCGGTCTTCCGGGCAAGGAGGCCGGCCTCCAGATCGGTCAAGGCCCCGGCCTCCATGCCCTGGCTGGTGAAGCCCGGCGGGCCCGGCGGCACCAGGAGATCGAGCAGGCGATCCTCGGCATGCAGCCGCGCCGTATCCGCCACCTTACGGCCCTCCTCCTCCTTGACCATGCCCACGGCCAGTTCGACCAGATCGCGGATCATGGATTCCACGTCCCGGCCCACGTAGCCGACCTCGGTAAATTTGGAGGCCTCAATCTTGAGAAAAGGCGATTGGGCAAGCCGGGCCAGACGCCTGGCGATCTCGGTCTTGCCCACCCCGGTGGGCCCGATCATGATGATGTTCTTGGGCGCGATCTCGTCCTGCAGGGGCAGAGGCACCTGCTGCCGGCGCCAGCGGTTGCGCAGGGCGATGGCCACGGAACGCTTGGCATTATGCTGCCCGATGATATAGCGGTCCAGTTCAACGACGATTTCGCGGGGAGTCAGGGGGTTTGGAGAGCTCATAGTTTCTCAAGGACGATGTGGCTATTGGTGTAGATGCAGATAGAGGCGGCGATATTCATGGCGGCCCGGCAGATGGCCTCGGCGTCCAAATCGCTGTGGGCCACCAGGGCCTTGGCGGCGGACTGGGCATAAGGACCGCCGGAGCCGATGGCCAGAATCCCGTCGTCCGCCTCGATGACATCGCCGGCGCCGGTAATCAGCAGGGAGCGATCCTGGTCCGCCGCGACCAGCAAGGCCTCGAGCCGCCGGAGCATCTTGTCGGTGCGCCAGTCCTTGGCCAGTTCCACTGCGGCCCGCAGCAGGTTGCCGTTGTATTGACCGAGCCTGGCCTCCAGTTTGTCGAACAGGGTAAAGGCGTCGGCCGTGGCCCCGGCAAAACCGGTGACGACCTTGCCGTCATAGAGGCGCCGCACCTTCCTGGCCTCGTGCTTCATGATGGTGTTACCGAGGGTGACCTGGCCGTCGCCAGCCACCACCACCTCACCGCGATGGCGAACCGCGAGGATTGTTGTTGAACGTATCTTCACAGATGATGCCTCTTTTTTTAAACCGAACCGCGGAAGTTTATTCACTTCATCATTCGATATTCTCTTTGTGCCTTCTCCATCTCAACTCCCCTGCCCCCGCCTGGCCAGCGGGTGAGCGCGGTCGTACACCTCCATGAGGTGATCCACATTGAGGTGGGTGTACCTCTGGGTGGTGGACAGGCTCACATGGCCAAGCAACTCCTGCACCGACCGCAGGTCGGCGCCCATCTCCAGCATATGGGTGGCGAATGAGTGCCGCAGGGCATGGGGCGTAACCCGGGCGGTGATCCCCGCCCGCCTTGCATACATACCTACCTGGCGCTCGATGCTGCGGGTGGTCAAGCGGCCACCGTGGATGTTCAGGAAAACCGCCCCGTCCGCCACGGGCCGCCCCCGCAACCTGCAGGTGGCGACCAGCCGCTGCCGCTCCTCACCGTAACCCGCCAGGGCCGCCAGGGCCATGCGGCCCACGGGCACGATCCGTTCCTTGCTCCCCTTGCCAACCACCCGCACCAGGCCCGAGCCGTGATCAATCATGGCCAGATCAAGGCCGGCCAGTTCCGCCACCCGGATGCCGGTGGAATAGAGCAACTCAAGGATGGCCCGATCCCTGGCCGGAAAACGATCCGCCTCGCCAGGCGCCGTGAGCAGGGCCAGCATTTCATCGACGGAAAGAAATACCGGCAGATAGTGACCCTGTTTCGGCATGGCGATAATTGCGGCCGGATTGCCGACCACCATGCCCCGCCGCTGCAGAAACTTGAAGAGCGACCGCAGGGAAGAAAGCTTCCTCGCCACCGTGGTGGCCCGGTTCCGGCGGTACAGCGAATACACATAGGAGCGCATCGTGCCGCCGCCAACCTCGGCCGTGTCGGTGTCGTGGCCGACAAAGTCGTTGAACTCGGTCAGATCCCGGCGGTAGGCGGCCAGCGTGTGGGGCGAATAACCCCGCTCCACCGCCAGCCACTTCAGAAAGACCTCGATATGCTCATACAAAGAATGCATCATTCCCATCGCCTATCACATGCACGGTCAGACTACCATACCAGGTTTTTTTTGAAAAGGCGTTGCCCGGACCGCCTGCATCTTATACTATAAAAAATTACATATCCCTGGGTTCGCTGTCTCCCAGGAAACAAAACCATTATTTCCCCGCCGTCCCGGGATGTCCCCTATGAAAACCATGGCCAGAAAAACCTTTGAAGAGGCGCTTGCCAGACTGGAAGAGATCACCCGGGCACTGGAAGACGGTGACATCTGTCTGGAAGAGTCCATGAAAAAATTCGATGAAGGGGTAAAACTGGCTGAGTTCTGCAACGCGAAACTGACCGAGGCCCAGAAAAAGGTCGATATCCTGTTGAAGAAAGACGGCAAGCTGACCGCCGTCCCATTTGCCGAAGACGAAAACCAGGACGAAGAGGGCCAGGCGTGAACATTTGCCCGCCGCCCTGGGCCGCGCTTAAAGAGTGTCATGGATATCAAGCAGCATCTCAATGACCAGCGGCTCCTCGTGGAGACGGCCCTCAATACCTTTCTGCCCAAGGAGGAAGGTCTGCTGGCCGATCATTTCGCGGCCCTGCGCTACTCGCTCGTTGCCGGCGGCAAACGTATCCGGCCGGTGCTGTGCATGATGACCGCCGAGGCCCTAGGAGCCCGGATGGAGGCATGCATGGCCATTCCCTGTGCCCTGGAATGCATCCACACCTATTCGCTGATCCACGACGACCTGCCGGCCATGGACAACGACGACCTCCGCCGGGGGAAACCGACCAACCACAAGGTGTTCGGCGAGGCACAGGCCATCCTGGCCGGGGACGGCCTGCTCACCATGGCCTTTGCACTGCTCAGCGACGACGCCCTGCCGGATCGCCTGTCGTCAGCCGACCGCCTCCGCATCATTCACCTCATCGCCAGGGCCGCCGGTTCCCATGGCATGGTGGGCGGGCAAGCGCTGGATGTCGCCAGCGAGGGCAAAACCGTACCATTTGAGACGCTGGCCGCCATCCATGCCTCCAAGACCGGGGCACTGATCACGGCCAGTGTGCAGGCTGGCGCCATTCTGGGCGGCGCCACCACGGCCCAGTACGAGGACCTCACCGCTTACGGCCAGCACCTCGGCCTGGCCTTCCAGATCACCGACGACCTGTTGAACGTGGAGGGTAGCCCGGCGGAACTGGGCAAGGCGGCCGGTTCGGACGCGGCGCGCCGCAAGGCTACCTATCCCGGCTTTTTCGGCGTCGAGACCACCCGGCGGAAGGCCGGCGAGGCGATAAAGGCGGCCGTGGACCGCCTGGCCCCTTTCGGTACGACGGCCACGCCCCTGCGCGAGTTGGCCCGTTACCTGCTGAAACGAAGCAAATAACCCCCTGCCGCCGTCCCGCGCCAGGCGTATCCGGTTGGCGGCCATGGAGAGCCAAAAAATATGACCCAGCCCCCCTCGATCCTTGCTTCCATCTCATCGCCCGATGACTTGAGGCGCCTGGACCCTGGCGACCTGCCGAGGCTGGCCGCGGAGATCCGGCGGGAGATCATTCAAACCGTAGCCACCACCGGCGGTCACCTGGCGCCATCCTTGGGCGTGGTGGAACTTACCCTGGCCCTGCATTATATCTTCGACACCCCGAAGGACAAGATCGTCTGGGACGTGGGCCATCAAACCTATGCCCACAAACTGCTCACCGGCCGGCGGGACCAATTTCACACCCTCCGGCAATATCAGGGCATCAGCGGCTTTCCAAAACGGGCAGAAAGCCCCTACGACACCTTTGATACCGGCCACAGCAGCACCTCTATTTCCGCTGGCCTGGGTTTTACCGTGGCCAAGTATCTTAATGAGGACACCAGCCGGGTCATCGCGGTCATCGGCGACGGTTCCATGACCGGCGGCATGGCCTTCGAGGCCCTGAACCATGCCGGCCACCTCGGCCGCGATCTCATTGTCATCCTGAACGACAACGAGATGAGCATCTCCCCCAATGTCGGCGCCCTTTCCAGCTTTCTGAGCCGCAAGCTTACCGGCAAGACCGTGGTGCGTTTCAAGCGCGAGGCCGAGCATTTCCTGAAATCGTTCTCCCACGTGGGCGAAAATATCTGGCAGGTGCTCAAAAAAAGCGAGGAGAGCCTCAAGGCCTTCTTCACCCCCGGCATGTTATTCGAGGCCCTCAAATTCGAATACATCGGCCCCATCCCGGGCCACAACCTCGACATCCTGTTGACCACCCTGCGTAACGTCAAGCAGTTCAGCCGCGGCCCGGTGCTGGTCCACGTGCTTACCACCAAGGGCAAGGGGTATGCGCCGGCCGAGCAGAACCCCGGCGATTATCACGGGGTGGGCCCCTTTGTGGTGGCCACCGGCAAGCCGGTGCCACCCATAAGCAACCGCCCAAGCTACACCAAGGTGTTTGGCTCGACTCTGGAAACCCTGGCCCGGCACAACAAAAAAATCGTCGCCATCACCGCGGCCATGACAACCGGCACCGGCCTGCTGGGCTTTGCCGAAAGATTTCCGGAGCGCTTTTTCGACGTGGGCATCGCCGAACAGCACGCCGTGACCTTTGCCGCCGGGCTGGCCTGCGAGGGTATGCGGCCGGTGGTGGCCATCTACTCCACCTTCATGCAGCGGGCCCTGGACCAGGTCATCCATGACGTCTGCCTGCAAAATCTGCCGGTGACCTTTGCCATCGACCGCGGCGGCCTGGTGGGAGATGACGGCCCGACCCATCACGGCGTCTTCGACCTCGCCTTTCTGCGCTTCATCCCGAACCTCCTGCTCATGGCCCCTAAAGATGAACGGGAACTGCAGGACATGCTGTTGACCGCCGTGACCCACAACGGGCCGGCCGCGATCCGCTATCCGCGAGGCGAGGGGGAGGGAGTCGAACTGGCCGAGATGCCGGAGCTGATCCCGGTGGGCAAGGGTGAACTGTTGCGGGAAGGGAAGGATGTGCTGCTGTTGCCCATCGGCAACCGGGTCGCAACCGCCCTGGAGGCGGCCGAAGGCCTGAGCAGGCTTGGCATAGACGCCGCGGTCATCAACCCGCGCTTTGTGCGGCCCTTGGACGAGGAGTTGATTACCCACTGGGCCGCGCACACCGGCCAGGTAATCACCGTTGAAGACAACATGGCCAGGGGCGGCTTCGGCAGCGCGGTACTTGAATTGCTCTCCAGCGCCGGCCTTGAAGGGGTACGCACCAGGCTTCTCGGCCTGCCGGACCGTTTCCTGGGACACGGTCCCCAGGAAATTCTAAGAAAAATCGGCCGGATCGACGCCCCGGCCATCATCACGGCGGCCCTGAATTTAGTGGAAAGTGGCCGCTCCGGCCATGACTGATCAGGCCTGCAGCCCCTTTTCCTGCTGTTCAGCGTGGACAAAGACGCGGGCCAGGATACCGGCCGCTACTTTCGGGACGTTGATGAAGTAAAAGGCCAGGCGGATCCGTTGTGGTGAATGATCCGGGTTCCGGGCAACGACCTTCATGCCGGTAAAGGCGGAAAACAGCCCGGGAGCCGTGAGTTCCTCGCCCTGCAGATTAAAGATGACGGAAACCATCACCGACATGGCGAAGTTGAAATTACCGGGGTAGTCCAACTCACACAACAGACCGCCGCTGCTGATATTGACCACGGCCGCCGTTACCTGCTCGGGGCCCTGCTCCAGGATGGCCGTGGTGTCGGGCAGACTGTAACGCTTGGACTGCCGCAGCTTCACCGGATTGCAGGCCCGATTGATGGCGTCGGCCAGCGCCTCGGCGGTGCAGGGCATGAGAACCTGTTCAACGCCAGCAACCTTTTTAAGCTTGTCGGCCTGATCCTGCGCAACCAAGACAACCATGGGGATGCCGGGCTGAGCGGGGCTTTTGCCCTGGCCGGCCTGGAAAAATTCCAGGGCCCGGACATCGGAACTTTCCCAGGTGGCAATAAGGACGTGGCACCCATGCTCCTTAACCAACCTGGCCGCCTCGTCGTAATCAGACGCCTGGCTGATCACGGCGTCGTTGACATTGGCCTGCACCATGGCCGCAATGATCCGGCGCATACTGACGGATCGGTCAACAATGAGAATATTTCTGGCCATCCGTGTCCCTCCTGGTTAGCGTTCCATCCGCCAGAGCCCCTTGCCAGCACGGCGCCAAGGGCCACACCCACGCCTCATCCCAGGTTTCATTGCATCGAGGCCGAAAACTACTTCTTGGTCCGGGCATCGAGTTCCTTGATGACCTGGGCGGTGATATCCAGGCTATCGTCGGCATAGATCAGGCCAACCCGGGAGGCAAGGCCCTTGCCCTCGTCCACCATAATGAGCGTGTAAGCCTTTTTCTTGCCCAGCTCATCGATAACTTCGTTCAGATCCTTGAGAATAGGCGCCATGACCTTTTTCTCCATCTGCCGCAGTTCGTATTTGGCATCATCGGATCTGGTCTGCAGGGCCCGCAGTTTCCTCTGGTATTCCCGTTCCTTTTCGTCGCGTACGTCCGGGCTCCAGACCGAACTCTTCATCTCGATCTGCTTTTGCAGCTCGGCCAGTTCGTCCTGATCCTTCTGAAAATCTTTTTGAAAACCGTCCGCCTTGGTCTGTAAGGTTTTCTGGGCTGACTGGCCGACCGCGGATTTTGCCAACACCTCTTGGACCTTAACCGTGGCAATGGACAGGGCTTTCTCCGCGGCGCCCGCGCGGCCGCCAACGGCCACCAGGCCAAATACACTCAGGGTAAAAATGGCGGCAACAACAAATCGCTTCATGACCTCTCCTGTTTTATAGCGTTATTCCCCAACGCGGTGTTGCCATGACTGCCGAGGCAAACCGGCCTGGGCGTTCCTGAAAATAAAAATGAGAGTTGGCCCGATTTGGTACCAACTCTCATTTTTATACCACGTCGTCAATCAAAAATCTTTTTTTCAAGGTCGATACTTACCGGTTGATGACAAAATCATCCCGGCGATTCTGGGACCAGGACAACTCGTCATGACCGTAGTTCAGGGGTTTCTCCTCACCATAGCTGACCGTATCGATCCTGGAATCCTCAACACCAAGATGCACCAGGTACTTCTTGGCACTCTGAGCACGGCGCTCGCCAAGGGCCATGTTGTATTCGTTGGTGCCACGCTCGTCACAGTTGCCCTCGACCTGAATCCGCATCCCGGCGTTACCCTTCAGGAAGGCGGCGTTAGCCTCCGCACGACCCTGCATGTCCTTCCGGATATTGGATTTGTCGAAATCAAAGTACACCGGCAGCATGGGGGCAGAGGTGCGGCCCTCCAAAACAGCGCCGGCATCCTTCTCGACACCCCGTTCGGCAAGAGAGCCCTCCCCCGTCCCGCCGCTCTTGGCCATCGGAGCCGCCATCACCGGCTCGACGCCCTCCCCGACCTTCACACATTTTTTAGCGCACCCGCCCAACATCATGGTAAGTGATGCAGCCAACAAAACAACCATCAGAACCCGCGATCTCTCCCTTTTCATCTTTCCTTCTCCTAAGTGTATTATGTTGAGATTGTACTGCCTGGAGGTTACTCGATCATAGCATTTTTCATTAAACAGATACCAACCACAAAATATTTTAAGTGGCACCCAAGGCTACGCGCCTGTACTATAACAGAGCAAACCTTTAGCTAACATATATAATACGCCGTAAAATTTCAATATCTATTTATAAATTTCTCTTCCCAATGCCAGATTGACCGCCTCATTCTGTTAATGTATGAGAAACCGGCATAACTTCTTGCTTTTTTTCATAAAGAGCGAAAAAATACAGTAGCGTGGCAGACCAACCAACCGTTTGCTTTAAAAAAAACACATCCAATAAAAGGGGAAATAGCCATGAACGACAAAATCGAGGGGGCCATCCTCCAGCGCGACAAGACCACCTACGCCATTGTGCCCCGCACCCCGGTCGGCCTGCTCACCCCCGAAGTCATGGAGAAAATCGCCATGGTGGTCAGAAAGTACCATATCCCGGTCACCAAGATTACCTCTGGCCAGCGCCTGGCCCTGGTGGGCCTCGGGCCGGACAACCTTGCGCCGGCCTGGGCCGACCTGGGAATGGACGTAGGTCGCGCCACCGAACTCTGCCTCCATTATGTGCAGGCCTGTCCCGGCAACCAGGTGTGCCAATTCGGCGCCCAGGACTCCCTTAGCCTGGGCCAGCAGCTTGAGAATTACTATGCGGGCATCACCCTGCCGGCCAAGGTGAAGATCGGCGTTTCCGGCTGCCCTTTCTGCTGCGCGGAAAGCTTGATGCGCGACGTTGGCCTGACAGGCAAGCATGCCGGCTGGACCGTCACCTTTGGCGGCAACGCCGGCGGCCGCCCACGCATCGGCGACGTGCTGGCCGAGAAACTGGCCGAAGAGGACGCCGTGGCGCTGATACACCGCTGCCTCATGTATTATCAGCAGAATGCCCGCAAAAAGGAACGTACGGCCCGTTTCATGGAGCGTACCGGCCTCGACGCCCTGAAACAGGCGATTGGCCTGCCTTGAGCCGCGGCAGCGCTTCTCCGGGCAGGCCCTGATACAAGGAAATTTTCATGAACCGCACCCTGGTAGTGATCGGCCTGCTCTGCCTGATCGCGGGGCTCCTCTGGCCTTGGCTCGGGCAATTACCCGTGGGCCGGCTGCCCGGTGACATCATCGTCAGCCGGCCCCATTACAAAATATTCATCCCAATCACCACCATGATCCTGGTGAGCCTGGCACTCTCCATCCTGTTCTGGCTTTTCAAGAAATAAAGGTAACTACTCGAGCCTGTTGCAAAAGTCTTGAAAATGGTTTTTTGGTCATTCCCACGAAAGTGGGAATCCAGTCTTTTAAATTGGTTATGAGCGTTCTGGATTCCCGTTTTCACGGGAATGACGACTTTTGCAAGAGACTCTACTCGATACGCTCTGTCACTCTGCCTCTTTGTCCCTTTGACCCTTGCACATTACTAACGGGCTACAGTCTAAACAACCTTGTGAGTAGTTAGGAAATAAGGAACGAGGCCCGGTACCCCCGTCAGGGAACGAGAAGGCGGACGAGGAGGGCGCCGCTGCGCCTGCGGTCGCCATTTTGCCATTGAAAGGAATGAATTTCACCCTGTCTTTTCAGGACAAGCAGGGTTTGCTCGACCGCCTCGGGCAGCACCGCCTCGCCGTCGGAATGCAGCCCCTTGCCGGTGACGATGCGTACCTGCCGCAGCCCTTGATGTCTCCCGTTCTGCAGGAAATACACGACCCGCCGCAGGGCCTCATCCACGGTCATGCCGTGCAGGTCTAGCTGCCGCTTCAGGTCTGGATCTCCCGGCCCAATATCGTGGTAAACAATACGGTCGGCCTCCGGCGGCACCAAGGCCACGCCTTTTTCGATCAGAACCGTTTCGAGCCGGTCGACGGTCAGGGTGCGCTCCACCAGGTCGGCAAAACCGGCCCCATTTTTTTCCTCATCCAGCCGACTTATGGAAGACCGCCGCGCTTTCTTCATGGTCTCGGGCCGCTCCCGGGGGAAAAGGGCTATTCGCCGATAATCTTCACCAGCACCCGCTTTTGCCGGCCGCCGTCAAACTCGCCGTAGAATATCTGTTCCCAGGGGCCGAAATCCATCCTGCCGTTGCTGATCGCCACCACCACCTCGCGGCCCATGATCTGGCGCTTCAGGTGGGCGTCGGCGTTGTCCTCGCCGGCGTTGTGCCGGTAACGGGAAACCGGTTCGTGGGGGGCCAGGTCTTCAAGCCACTGCTCGTAATCGTGGTGCAGACCGGGCTCGTCATCGTTGATGAACACCGAGGCCGTGATGTGCATGGCGTTCACCAGGATAAGCCCCTCCCGCACCCCGCATTCCAGCAAAAACTCGCTGACCTGCCGGGTAATATTGACAAAGGCCCGCCGGGTGGGGACGTGGAACCAGAGTTCCTTACGAAAGCTCTTCACTTCAGACCTCGCACGAGCAATGGATTTTCGTAACTACTTACAAG
>MNYK01000115.1:0-11065 GCA_001873115.1 Desulfobacterales bacterium CG2_30_60_27
CCCTCTCCTCATATTACATGCCGGAAGAGCTGGTGGCCCACATCACCGCCGGGGTGGCGGTGGGCAAGGGTAATCCAAAGGGGACGTTCCTGCTTTATTGATTTTACAAGATTCGTTGGTTCCCTTTACAGCCACGCCCAGTGAAATCTCCCATTCGGAGGCGCCCCTTCCTTCAGGCAGCCGCCGCTTGATAGATTACAGGCCGGTACTTTGGCGGCGGGATGGGCTTGTTCTCGGCACGGGCAGCCTTCAACCAAAGGGCTTTGGCCAGTTGCACCTCTCGCAGGGCTTCTTCAGGGGTCTCGCCAAACGCGGAGCATGCCGCCAAATCCGGGATATCGGCAATGTAACCACCGTCTTCTTCGGAATAGAAGATGTTTATATGGTAGTTTCCCATCACTCCTCCTTTAGTTTCAGGCTGTAACGTTCGACCAGCTTCAAGAATTGGCGCATCTGGTATACCTTCGCTTGTCCTTCCACCAATCCCAGCATATCAGAGAACCGGATGTTTTTCGACCCTGCAACTATTTTCTGGAGTATCTTACGCTTGGTCGTCATTTTGTTGATCACCAACTGGCAGAACGCCGCGTCGCAACGGTGTACGAACCATAATGAAGGACGACCTTGACTACGTTATTTTTCGTCCAACCCTAGATACACTCCGCAATTCGAATACATTCCAGGCAACCACCCTTTGAGCGGCGGCCGGGTTATCACGGGCGATATATTCATGGATATCTTGCAGCCATTGCTCGGCTTCCTTGGTCCACCTCAACTCTGCCATGTGCGAATCCGGTGGGACATTTCTTTATTCGAAATAACCTGCCCCGAGCGTGCGTCATCGAGCCCCCGCTTAATCATTTTTTCGAATGCCAACTCCCGCACAATCTCTTCGTAAGTAGCATCTTCCGGCTGGGCCGAAACAACTTCCGTGATTTTTTCTTTTGCTGTCTGCATAAGGTAACCCCCCTTCATTAAGGAAGCTCTTTTCTGAATACCCATTAAATGGGTAGCGCGAAGCAATTACCTTGTCAACACGGAAAAGAGTAAGGAGACACTGCGCAAAAAAAATGGCCTGGACGTGATGTGTGTTGTTGACCTTGTTGGCTTGTTTGTCAGCATGCTATTGTAACCTGTCTGCAAAGAAAGCGCCCAACCCGCTGATCGGGATGGGCGCTTCCCTGGCAAAGTTTCAGGGCAGCGCCTGGCTCAGGCGCATTCCGAGTAGCCGCAGGCGTGGCAGACCTGACAGCCGCCTTCATGCTCGACCACGCCACCGCATTCCGGGCAGGCGCCAAAGCTCTGGGTGGAGCGGGCCAGGGTGGTGTCGCGGCAGCCGTTGCGTTTTTCCACATGCAGGCGGATGGCCTGGGCAATGGCGTCGGCACAGGAGGTCACCTTGTTTTCCCCGAAGCCGGCCGGTTTGTGGCAGGAGATGCCGACCAGTTGTTTGACGATGGGCTCAAACGGCATGCCCGAGCGCCAGGCCAGGGAGACCAGCCGGCCGATGGCCTCGCACTGGCTGGCCGCGCAACCGCCGGCCTTGCCCACCGTATTGAAGAGTTCGAAGGGCTGGCAATTTTCGTCCTCGTTGATCGTCACATACATGGGGCCGCAGCCGGTGGTCATCTGGAAGGTGCTGCCCATCAGGCTGCGGGGCCGGTCGCGCTTGACGATCCGTTGGGCCTCCACGGTCGAAGCCTGCTGCTTATCGGTCTTGCCGATGTTCAGCACCTGACCCTCCCGGCAGCCGTCCCGGTAGATGGTAACCCCCTTGCAACCCATCTGGTAGGCGAGCATAAAGGCGTTTTTCACGTCGTCCTGGGTGGCCTCCCGGGGGAAATTGATGGTCTTGCTGACCGCATTGTTGGTGTGTTTCTGGAAGGCCGCCTGGATGTGGATGTGGTTCTCCGGGGTGATGTCATGGGCGGTTTCGAAGATCTGCCGATACTTCAGGGGGATCTCGTCAAGACCCTGCACCGAGCCATTGTGCGCGATCTTCTTTAAGAGTTGGGGGGAGTGGAAACCCTCGGCCTTGGCGACCTGCTCGAAGATGGGGTTTACTTCGATCAGTTCGTCGTTGTCCATGACCCGGCGCACGAAGGAGACCGCGAACAGCGGTTCCACGCCGCTGGAGCAGCCGGCCAGGATGGAGATGGTGCCAGTGGGGGCGATGGTGGTGCGGGTGGCGTTGCGCACCGGCACCGCATCGTCGCCCTTGGCGTAGATGCTCTTCGCGAAATTGGGGAACGGACCGCGCACCCGGGCTAGTGCCACCGAGGCCTCCATGGCCTTGGTGTCGATAAAGGCCATGAGCTTGCCGGCCGTGTCGCAGGCCTCCGGCGACGAATAGGGGAGGCCAAGTTTTAGCAGCAGGTCGGCAAAGCCCATGACGCCCAAGCCGATCTTACGGTTGGCCTTGGTGGTCTTTTCGATCTCGGGCAGGGGGTAGGTGTTGACCTCCACCACGTTGTCCAGGAAGTGGACGGCCCGGGCCACGGTTGCGCCCAGCTTGTCGTAGTCGATCTGGCCGTTTGCCATCATGTTGGCCAGGTTGATGGAGCCCAGGTTGCAGGACTCGTTGGGTAGCAGGGGCTGCTCGCCACACGGGTTGGTGGATTCGATGCGGCCTAGCTCCGGGGTGGGGTTATCGGCGTTCATCCGGTCGATGAAGATGATGCCGGGCTCGCCGGAGAGCCACGCCTGCTTCACCACCTGCCTGAATACCTTGGTGGCGTTCTGGCGTTTAACCACCGCGTTGTCGCGGGGGTTGACGAGGTCGTACTCGCCGCCCTCGGCCAGGGCCGCCATGAAGTGGTCGGTAACCGAGACCGACAGGTTGAAGTTCTGCAGCACCGTGAGGTCGGACTTGGCCTTGATGAAGTCCATGATATCCGGGTGGTCCACCCGCAGCATGGCCATGTTGGCGCCGCGTCTGGTGCCGCCCTGTTTGATGGTCTCGGTAGCGCAGTCAAAGACCCCCATGAAGGAGATGGGGCCGCTGGAGATGCCCTTGGTGGAGTGGACCACGTCGTTCTTCGGCCGGATGCTGGAAAAGGAGAAGCCTGTGCCGCCGCCGCTCTGGTGGATGAGGGCGGTCTGTTTCACCGCCTCGAAGATGGAGCCCATGGAGTCCTCGATGGGCAGCACGAAGCAGGCCGAGAGCTGGCCCAGCTCACGCCCCGCGTTCATCAGGGTGGGCGAGTTGGGCATGAAATCCAGGTCGGCCATCATGTCATAGAATTCCCGGGCCAGTTCCGCCACTGGCGCGGCCTCGTTATAGTTCTTGTCCGCCTCGGCGATGGTGAGGGCCACGCGCCAGAGCATGTCCCTGGGCTCCTCCATGATGTTGCCCTGGTTGTCCTTCATGAGGTAACGCCTTTCCAGCACGGTGAGCGCGTTCTTTTTGAAGGCCGGGGCGGGGAGATCCTGGGGGGTCTTGAGCATTCTGGGTTTCCTGAATTTGGTCATGGCCGTTCCTCGGTTCGGAAGTGAAAAGAGATGGTCTGTGGGCACGTTAATCAAGGTCGGCGGGGCGTCAGGCGCAATGGCGACTCCTCGCTGCTGGAGTCACTATAGCACAAAATATGGTATATGGAAGAGAAGAATACACAATATGTTGTATGTAATCCCCTGCTGAAATAGGGCGATACGATGGTGGGGCAAGGGGCGATGACGCCAGGAGGTATGACCAGTTCGACCGCGAATTTCGGGTTATTGGAGATGTCAGGTGAAGGTCGGCATGTTGCGGCTCAGATGGGGATTTTTTTTTCGATTTCCGCAAGCCTGGCCCGGCAGACGGCGGCGAAATCCTCGGGATAATGACCGTTGATAAAGCGGAGTTGGGCCTCGCTCATGGCGCCGGGGGATTCAGGCAGTCTGGGCAGCAGGGCGTAGAGCAGGCGCTGGTCGTGGTCCGGGTTGTCGAAGCGCTTGGGAAACTCGATGCTGGTCACCAGGCGCGCCCCCAGGGCCGCCAGGATCTTCTGGGCGATGAGCAGGGCCCGGTCCAGGGCGGCGCGGGTGGGGGTGTCGGCCTCCAGGATGTTGCCCACCGGGGCCAGGGGCATGATCTGTAACTCCCACTGCGAGGTCTGGGCCTTGGGCACGAAGAGCATGACCTGGTCGTCCTCGTATACCACCAGGCTGTGCGGGCCTTCCGGGTTGCCATCGGTCCGCTGGTTGGTGCGGATGGCCGCGATATAGTCGGCAAAGAAACCCCGGCCGTGCTCCTGGCGATAGCGGGCCACGGTCTCCGCTACCAGATCGCCACAGCCATAGGCGGGTAAACCACCCCGCACCTCGTTGCCGAGGCTGTCGCGCGCCGGCACATGGCCGGGCAGGAGGGCGTACTGGGTGTGGATCTGCTGGTGCGAGGCGTGCAGCCGGTAGCCGGTGGGCGCATAGTCAAAGCCCAGGTTCCAGCCCCAGAGGGTGGCGGTATTCGCAGGTTGAGCCCGGGGGGCGGCGGCCAGGGCCGCGTTGATCCGCTGTCGTAACGCTTCCAGGGCTTCGACCTCCAAGGTTTGGAGCGGCGGGGGCATGGCCAGGCCAAGCTCGGCTGCCAGCCGGACATAGGTGCGCTGGTAGTAGAGGTGCCTGAGCCCTTGCAGATCGGCGGGCGAGAGGTCGTCTATCCGGTAGCGCACCGCGTCCTCGGCCATGTTGGAGGCGTAATGGCCGCCAGGGATGTAACTGTTGCGGCGCAGGTATTCAAAGACGTGATTGCGGCTGTTGCCGGTCTCGCCGACGATCTCACTGTCACCTTGGACCCCGGCGCGCAGCACCATGGCCAACTTGTAGTCGTCGGGCAGGTGGTAATTGTTGGCCAGGGCCTCGAACAGGGGATGATTGTGGATTTTTGGACGTACCCGGCCTTGGTCATCCCTGCTGAATTTGAGACCGGCTGGCAGGCCGGTCCGGGTGCCGTGCAGGATTTCGCAGGAGAGTTCGGCCAGCCTGGCCAGGTCGAGCGGGTCGGTGGAGGTGGAGGCCAGGGCCAGTTGCAGGGCGGAGGGCAGCCCGGCAAACAGGGTGGTGAGCTGCTGGTCGTTATCAGTGCCCAGCAGTTCACGAAATGCCTGGGTGAGTGAGGTGGCCGTCGGCCGGGGCAGCCTCATGCGGCCGGGATCGACTGCCGCTGCATCGGCCCAGGTCTTGAGAATATAGGTGGTGCCGCGGAAGGGCAGGGGGTTGAGGATTTCAAAGACGAGGTCAGCGTCATCCACCGTAAGGGAACCGGCGGGGAAGTTGCGTTCGTTTTCCACGAAACTGCCGTCGTCCATACAGCCCAAGGGCCCGATGGATTCCTTGCCCCGAAGGTTTAAGACCGTATAGCGGGGGGCATGAACCCCGAAGACGAAACGCCCTGGTGGCGCCACGCAGGTTCGCAGATGCATGATTGCGGGTTCCTTTGACGACACTGGGGGCATGAGCGCGGAGGAGCGCCTGCTCAATAGCTCAGGCTGACGCCCAAACGGATGCCCTCGTCAAGGGAGCGGGTGTCCAGATCCTTGAAGATGGTGCGCAGGTTGCCATACCCCACGAAGACATGGGCGTTGGGCGAGATTGCATAGCCGAGCGTGGCCTGGAATTCCGCCAGCCGCCTGGCGTCCAAGCCGGAAAATATTCTGGGCCCGAAAAAATACGAGGTGGTAAAGTAGACCCCTTCCCAGGACGGGGGGGCCACCCGCATCCCGCCGCCCAGCGCCAGGGCAAGGAGATCCGCGTCCCCGGTCTGACCGCCATACGTCCTGACACCGGCGCCGAAATGGATGCCGGACAGCATCCTTTCAAAATTACCGTAAACATCGAAGCCCAGGGAGCCGACCACGGTATCGTCGTCTGACTTGTTATTGTACAGGCCGCGGATATCGACCGCGGCGGAGCCGTTGCTGTCCTCGCTTATCGGGATCTGGTAATTGATCTGCGCGCTGTAATCGTTGAAGCCGATGCCCAGGCTGTCGGCCAGCACGGACCCAGGCAGCAAGGCAAGGAATAGCGCCAGAGTGAATATTTTTTTGCCAATGCCGTGTTTCCTTCTCATTCCACAGCCTCCATTCATTTACAGGGTAAGCAGGCAGTAGATGATCGTCCCGATGGAAATGAGGCCCAGGAAGATCAACGACAGCCGGTATTCATCGGTACGTCGCTGCATGCGCATGGTGTTAACGGCAAAGCCCACGATGCTCAGGCAGAGGCCCAGGATCATGAGGTAGAAGAGAAAGCGGATGAATTCCAGGTTCCAACTCTGGCGCAACTGGATGTTCATGGTTTTGTCCAGGTATTTTTCCAACTGGGGTCTGGCCTTTTCCACCAAGATGAGGGCCAGCAGCAGGATGGCCCAGCTCGCCACGCCCAGATAGCGGATGGCATGAACCAGCCAGTCCGGGCCATGCCGGCGGTCCTTGGTGATCCCTGGAATAAACGACATTCCCACCTCCTCGTTTTTTTTGTTGCCGCCGGGGTGAACTGCCTGGCTGAATACCGGATTTTTCTGTATAGTAAAGTTAGCGCAAGGTCGGGCATGAAGCAAGTCGAAAAGTAGAAACAGTCGAAAAGTAGAAAAGGTCAGCCCCGGCCTTTATTTGGGGCACTGGCCGCGGCGCGATGGCGGCAGGAGGTTACGACTTGCCGCGCACGGGAGGGTTGCATGACTTTACTGGGCTTATCCGTTCTTTTGGTGTTTCCTGGTGCTCTTTTTCTGCTGGCCGCTATTTTGCGGAGCCGACGGATCAACCGCATCATCCCGGCGACCATGAAGTTGAAATGGCGGGCCATGACCGGTCTCATGGTGTTTTTCTTGTTTGGCTATGTATTCTATATGATCGTGCAGGTCACGGCCATTGCCTTTCCGCTGGAGATGGTGACCGGCGTCGTCTTCCTCGGCGGCGCCCTGTTTGTCTTTCTGATGATCACCCTGACCCGGACCACCATCCTGCAAGTGATGGCGAGCGAGCAGCAGGTCACTGAGATCAACCAGACCCTCATCGGCAAGAATGTGGAACTGGAAAGGGAAATCGTGGCCCGCCGCCAGGCGGAAAATCAGGCCGGAGCCAGGTTGCGGGAGATGGAAACCCTGCATACCATTGATCTGCTCATCACCTCCAGCCTGGATCTGGATGTTACCATGCGGGTCTTTCTGGAGGAGATCGTGCCCAGACTCGGGGTGGATGCCGTGGTGGTGTTGCTGCTTAACCGGCCGGTTCAGACCCTGGAATACAAGGCGGCCCAAGGCTTCCGGACCACGGCCATCCACCAGGTCCGGGAGCGGTTGGGTTCGGGCAGCGCCGGGGTGGCCGCCCTGGAGCGGCGGTTGATCCAGATCCCGGACCTGCGTGCGCCGGCCAGCGGCTTTGTCCGGCAAGCCGCGATTCAGGACGAGGGCTTTGTCTCCTATATCGCCGTGCCGCTCATTGCCAAGGGGCAGGTGCAGGGCGTGTTGGAGATCTATCACCGGACCTTGCTGGAAATGGAAGAGGAATGGTTCGGGTTTCTGGATGCCATTGCCGTGCAGGCAGCCCTGGCCATTGACAGCGCCACCTTGTTCAACGAGCTGCAGTATTCCAACGCCGAACTGGTGCTGGCCTACGACACCACCATCACGGGCTGGGCGCGGGCCCTGGAATTGCGCGATAAAGAAACCGAGGGCCACACCCAGCGGGTTGCCGCCATGACCCTCCATCTGGCCGAGGTCTTGGGCATGAAGGGAGCTGAACTGGTCCATGCCCGGCGCGGGGCGATGCTGCACGATATCGGCAAGATGGGCATCTCCGATAGCATCCTTCTGAAGGACGGGCCGCTCACCGAGGCGGAGCAGGAGGCCATGCGGCGCCATCCGGTCTATGCCTTTGAAATGCTTTCCCCCATTGCCTATCTGCGGCCTGCTCTGGATATTCCTTACTGCCATCACGAGAAATGGGATGGGACCGGTTATCCCCGGGGCCTGCGGGGCAAGGCCATTCCCCTGGCGGCCCGGATCTTCGCCATTGCCGATGTCTGGGACGCTGTCACCTCGAAACGCCGCTATCATCCCGCCTGGTCGAAGGACAAGGCCATCGAGCATATGCGTTCCCGCGCCGGTACCCACTTTGACCCGGACCTGGTCGAACGGTTTCTCACCGTCGTGGCGGAGGAAGACTGGTAGACGAACGGTAAATCGGCTTGCGGCCGGCCGCCCTGCTCGGGTATGCATGTAGTGATGCATAAAGATTGGTCGGAATCGCACCCCCAAGGGCACTCCATGACAACGATAGCTCACCCTGGCCAGCAGGACGCGGCGCATTTCGCTCTTTTCACCGAGGTACTGGACGCCGTTGCCACCGGTATTATTATCCTGGATATGGAACATGAGGAGGTGTTCTTCCGCAATCCCCACGCCAGCGCCATCCTGGATCAGGCGGGCGTCGATCATAGCTTCGGCGGCATCCATGCCCTGCTCAAGGCCGAGATTGACCCTCTGCGCCAGGGCCGGGCCGCGCACAGTCTCAGGAAGAAGATCCGTTTCGGCAACCGGCTGTTCGGCTACACCTTATATGGCCCGGTAGCGGGGAACCGCTTCGTGGCGGTTTTCCTGCAGGACATTACCGACCAGAATCGCCTGGCGGCCATGGACGAGGCCACGGAAATGATGCACAACATCGGCTTTCTGTTCTCCGGCATCCGCCACGAGATCGGCAATCCCATCAACTCCATGAAGATGGCCCTCACCGTGCTGCGTAAAAACGTGCACCGCTTTCCGCCCCAGGAACTGGAAAAATATTTTGACCGCATTTTCGATCAGGTGGCCAAGATGGAGGTACTGCTGACCTCACTGAAGACCTTCAACCTGTTTGAAAAGCCCAGGCCAACGGTGGTGGATCTGCTGGCCTTTTTTCGGGAATTTGTCGGGATGCTTGCCGAGGATGCGCGGAACAAGCACATCGGCCTGGACGTCGATTTCGCCGAGGAGGCCCGCTGGGTCAATGTGGACGTGCGGGCACTGCAGCACGTGGTCATGAATGTCTTCGCCAATGCCATGGAGGCGCTCGGCGACCGCCCGGACTCGCGGATCATGGTGCGTTGCCAGTCGGGCGGCGAGGTGGTTGTCCTGACCATCTCCGATAACGGCTGCGGCATCAGCGACGACGTGCAACAGGATATCTTCAAGCCTTTTTTCACCACCAAACAGAACGGCACGGGCTTGGGTCTCATGCTGTCCAGGAAACTTCTGACCCAGATGAACTGCAGCCTGGAGATCAGCAGCAAGGAGGGGTCCGGCACCACGGTCACCATGCTGTTGCCCAACGCCACGGTCAACGAGCCCACCATGGCGGGCTGTCCCATCGACCATTGAGGCGGGAGCGGCCGGCTTGGATCCGCTGCTGGCCTTTATTCGTTCATAGGATTTGCATGTTACAGCAAAATGCGATATGGAGAAAGTCTGGCATCCATGCGGTTGTCGGCGCATCTTGTGAATGACACCCTCGCCAGTTTTTTGTTCCAGTTTCCCGCTCGGCTCTGGTTCGTTGTTCTTTTTCAAGTTGGCTGTTGCCAGCTTCGGTCTGGTATGCTAAATAGGTGTGTCGCCTTCAGGGGCGTACCGGAGAGGTGACCGAGTGGCTGAAGGTGCACGACTGGAAATCGTGTGTACGGCAACGTACCGGGGGTTCGAATCCCCCCTTCTCCGCCAGAATCGTATGCAGTTTGATAGCCGGGTCCTGCACAACAGAGGCTCATGAACCCCGCCAGGTCCGGAAGGAAGCAACGGTAGTGAGTACCGCTGTGTGTTGCAGGGCGCCCGGCTATCATTTTTTATCTGATGAGGTTGTCTAGGCTGTAGACTGTTAGGTGAAAGGTCGTTTTTATACGCTAGCAGCCTAAACGCCTACAGCCTATCTACCTAATCATAAGCCAATGTCATATCTCGTACTTGCCAGAAAATATCGCCCGCAGACCTTTCCCGACGTGGTGGGACAGCGTGCCGTGGTGCGCACCCTGCAGAACGCCCTGCAACGCAACCGGGTGGCCCATGCCATGCTCTTCTCCGGGGTGCGCGGGGTGGGCAAGACCACCCTGGCCCGCATTATGGCCAAGGCCTTGAACTGCAAGGGCCTTGGCAGCGCACCGCCATGCAATCAGTGTGCCTCCTGCGTGGAGATCACGGCCGGCAACGCCCTTGACCTGCACGAGATTGACGGTGCCTCCAACCGCGGCATTCAGGAGATCCGCGACCTCAAGGAAAACCTCCGTTTCTTCCCGGTAAAGAGCCGCTATAAGATCGTCATCATCGACGAAGTGCACATGCTCACCGCCGAGGCCTTCAACGCCCTGTTGAAGACCTTGGAGGAACCGCCGGCCCACGTCTACTTCATGTTCGCCACCACCGAGCTGCACAAGGTGCCGGTCACCATCCTGTCACGCTGCCAGCGCTTCGAGCTTTCCCGGGTGCCCTTTGCCGAGCTGGTCGCCTTCTTCCGCAAGATCTCCACGGCCGAGGGCATTAACATCTCGGACCTGGGGCTGGAACTCATCGGCCGGGAGGCCGAGGGCAGCGTGCGCGACGGTCTCTCGCTCCTGGATCAGGTTTTCTCTTTTGGCGGCCAGGAGGTCACCGATGCCGATGTCACCGAGGTGCTGGGGCTGGTTGACCGCCAGATCTACGAGACCCTGACCCGAGCCCTGCTGGCCGGCGACCTGGCTCAGGCCTTGGACACCTTGGAGCGGGCCTACACCGCCGGTCTCGACCTCAAGCGCTTCACCGCCGAACTGCTCGCCTATGGCCGGGCCGTGCTGGTGTGCAAGACCTGCAAGGCACCCCAGGCGCTCCTCGATGTGCCGGACCAGGAACTGCGGGCCCTCATGGAGATTGCCGCCGGCCAGGGTGTCGAGACCTTGTCCCAGTATTTTCAAGTGCTCCTGCAAGGGGCCGAGGAGTTGCAGTCCTCGACCAACCCCAGGATGGTGCTGGAGATGACCTTTGTTCGGGCGGTGCAGGCCGGCCAGGTGGTGCCGGTGACCGCGCTCATCGCCAAACTCGATACCCTGTTGGGGGGCGCACCTCTGCCGTTGGTCCGTCCCGAGTCAG
>MNYK01000115.1:11086-21211 GCA_001873115.1 Desulfobacterales bacterium CG2_30_60_27
CCCCGCCGCTGCCCCGGGTTGTGCCAACGCTTCCGGAAAAAAAAACTCCTGAGCCCCGGCCCCTGGTAACCCCGCCGGCCGAGCCCAGTTTGTCGGTCGGCCGTGATGTCAGCCGCGACTGGGATGCTTTCATCGAGTATGTGAAAGAGCGGAAACGCTGGATGGCCCACGTCCTCATGCTGACCTCGGACCGCAAGGAGGCGGGCCGGGAACTGCATCTCAAGTTCGATGAGCCGGCGGAATGCACCGTTCTCCAGGAGCAGGAGAACATGAAGTTGCTGGCCCGATTTGTGCAGGATTTCTTTCAGCGCGAACTGGCAGTGTGCCTTGATATTCATGTTAGTGGCGCGGCCGGCGGCGAGGATAAGGTCACGGATGCGTCCCACGATGAGCGGCGAGCCCTGGCCAGGGATCCCCGGGTGCAACTGGCCGTCGAGGTTCTGGAGGGCCAGGTGCTTGACATCCGCCCTTGCCCCCGTAGCCGTTAGTATCTGGCGGCTAGCGGCAAGCGGCCAACAATGGTGAACACCCTATGGATATGCAAGAAGTCATGAAACAGGCCCTGCGGTTCAAGGATAACATGGGGCGGGTGCAAGGCGAACTGGCCCAGCAGCGCATCACCGCCACCGTGGGTGGCGGCATGGTGAGCGCCACGGTCAACGGCCGGCAGGAGCTGCTGGCCCTGGTGATCGACAAGGCGGTCATCAACCCCGAGGATCCGGTCATGCTGCAGGACCTGGTGCTGGCCGCGGTGAACGACGCCCTGGGCCGGTCCCGCCAGGCGGCCCAGGCGGAAATGACCAAACTCACCGGCGGGATGTCCATCCCGGGCCTGTTTTAACCACGAGGTGGCAACATGAACCTCGTCCCGCCAGCCTTGGAGCGGCTTATCGCCGACCTGGCCCGGCTGCCTGGCGTTGGCAAGAAAACCGCCACCCGCCTTGCCCTTCATATCTTGCGGCGGCCGGCCGTCGAGGCCCAGGCCTTGGCCCGCGACCTGGCCGAGCTGCACACCGCCATCCAGCAGTGTTCGGTGTGCTTCGCCTTCTCGGACCAAGACCCCTGCCCGCTCTGCGAGGATCCCAGTCGGGATCCGCGGCTCCTGTGCGTGGTGGAGGGCAGTGCCGATCTTTTGGCCATTGAGAAAACCGGTGCCTTCAAGGGGCGCTACCATATCCTGCACGGCGCCCTGTCGCCCATGGACGGTATCGGTCCGGCCGAGATCCGGGTGGAGGCCCTGTTGGCCCGGATTCGCACCCAGGGGGTGCGGGAGGTACTGGTGGCCACCAGCTCCACCGTGCCTGGCGAGGCCACCGCCTCCTTTCTCATCCAGCAATTGCGGGGCGAGCCGTTGCGGGTTACCCGGCTGGCCTTCGGCATTCCCATGGGCATGGATATCAAGTATGCCGACGAACTGACCCTGACCCGGGCCATCGAGTCACGCAAGGAAATGGGTAGCATGGCAAGCGACCCGCGGCGCAGATAGCCCCTCGTTACGAGGATAAAGGGCAGTTGACTGATTGCGGTTGTCTTTTTACTGACCTCTGATCGCTGACCGCTGTTCCGGCGCAAATATCCTTGACAGGGATTGGGATTATTGGTAAGTGAACCCGGTTGGAGGAGGCAGGCCAAGGCCTCCCTCTGTCCGGCCTGCCGGGCTGACGAGGAAGCAGCAGGTGAGAGCAGGCGCGTAGCTCAGTGGGAGAGCGCTACCTTGACACGGTAGAAGTCGGCGGTTCAATCCCGCCCGCGCCTACCAGCATCCCTTGGCTCCCCGGTTGGCTGGTTTGAAAGAAAGGCAAGCTTCGCGGGCAGCGGTTCCCGTGGAGCTTGACATTTTTGTAGTGGTTCCCATCCGGAAAACACCTGAATCGGATGGGAGTCAGGGTGCAGTTGTCAGGGTTCTGCTTTGAGCTTTCAGCTTTGGGCTGTTATTTTTTATGGAAGAAGAACGGATCATGACGGAAATTTCCCTGGCCATGGCAGGCGGCGAGGCGCGCCGATTTCCCCGTGGGGTTACGGTGGAGGAGGCCCTGCGCGCCCTTGTGTCCAACAAGGAGCGCAAGCGGACCGTGGCCGTGCAGAATGGCGAGGATCTTGTCGATCTCTCCGCGCCGCTCACCGGGGACGCGCAACTTATCCCGATCACCACTGAATCCGAGGTCGGTCTGCGCATCATGCGCCATAGCGCCGCCCACCTTATGGCCCAGGCGGTTATGGAGATCTTCGGCCCCGAGGTCAAGGTGGCCATCGGCCCGGCGGTGGAGGATGGCTTTTATTACGATTTCGACCGCGCCGAACCCTTCACTCCTGATGATTTTGAGCGAATCGAGGCCCGGGTGGCGGAGATCGTGGCTGCGGCCGCCCCCTTTGCCAGGCGAACCGTGACCAAGGCCGAGGCCATGGAACTCTTCGCAGGGCAGGGCCAAAAATACAAGGTGGAGTTGCTGCAGGGGATTAACGCCCCCACGGTGACTCTCTACGAGCAGGACGGTTTTGTTGACCTGTGCCGAGGGCCGCATGTGCCGCACGCCGGCTTTGTGCGGGCCTTCAAACTGGTCAAGTTGGCCGGCGCCTATTGGCGAGGCGATGAAAAAAACGTCATGCTGCAGCGCCTTTACGGCACCGCCTTTTTCGACCCCAAGGATCTGAAGGCCTATCTGCACCAGTTGGAGGAGGCCAAGAAACGCGACCACCGCAAGCTGGGACGTGAACTGGAGCTGTTCACCATCCAGGACCAGGTCGGGCCCGGGCTCATTCTCTGGCAGCCCAAGGGGGCGCTCATGCGCCGCCTGATCGAGGATTACTGGAAGGAAGAGCATTATCGCAAGGGCTACGAACTGCTCTACACCCCGCATATCGCCAGGCGGGATCTGTGGCAGACCAGCGGCCATCTCGATTTCTATGCCGAGAACATGTTCTCCGCCATGGACATCGACGGGGTCAGCTACCAGCTCAAGCCCATGAACTGCCCCTTTCATATCAATATCTACAAGACGCGCATGCGGAGCTATCGGGAATTCCCCATCCGCTGGTGCGAGCTTGGCACGGTCTATCGTTACGAGCGCACCGGTGTGCTGCACGGGCTTATGCGGGTGCGGGGCTTCACCCAGGACGATGCCCACATCTTTTGCCGGCCGGAGCAACTGGAAGAGGAGATTTTCAACATTCTGGACCTGAATCTCCACATCCTGAAGACCTTCGGCTTCGCGGACTACGACATATATCTCTCCACCCGGCCTGAAAAGTACGTGGGCAGCGATGCACACTGGCAGCAGGCCACCGAGGCCTTGAAGATGGCCCTGGAGAAAAAGGGTCTGGTCTACAAGCTCGATCCTGGCGAGGGGGTGTTTTACGGCCCCAAGATCGATATCAAGATCAAGGACGTCATCGGCCGCTCCTGGCAGTGTTCCACCATTCAGGTGGATTTTAATTTGCCCGAGCGCTTTGCCATGAGCTATATTGGCGAGGATGGTAAGGAACACCAGCCCATCATGATCCACCGGGCCCTGATGGGGTCGCTGGAGCGCTTTTTCGGCGTCCTCATCGAGCATTATGCCGGGGCCTTTCCATTGTGGCTGGCGCCGGTGCAGGCCATCATCCTGAATATCACCGACAGCCAGCTTGACTATACCGAGAAGGTCTATGCGGCCTTGCGGGCTACCGGGGTGCGGGTGGCCAAGGATATTAGAAACGAGAAACTGAATTACAAGATCCGTGAGGCCCAGTTGCAGAAAATTCCCTTCATGGTGATCCTGGGCGATCAGGAGGTGGAGGCCGGCCAGGTTACGGTACGACTGCGGGACGGCAAGAATTTGCCGGCCATGTCGCCGGCCGAGTTTGCCGAGATGATTCGTAGCGCGTGCGCCGCCAGCCGCGGCTGGTAAAAGGGTGGCCCGGGCACTTGACTAGACTAGAGCATTCGAGGAGGTAGCTTATTAAGGGAAGAAAGAAAAGCACCGCGCGTGGTGGGCGTGAGGTACGTGCCAGAATAAACCGGATGATCCGGGCCGACGCGATCCGGGTCATTGCCGATGATGGCGAGCAGTTGGGGGTCTTGACGGTTAATGAGGCACTGGCCAAGGCCGCCGAGGCTGGCCTGGATCTGGTTGAGGTTTCCCCTACCGCTGAACCGCCGGTCTGCCGGATCATGGATTACGGCAAGTTCCGGTATGAGGCAAGCAAGAAGCAGGCAGAGGCCAAGAAGAAGCAGACGGTGGTCGAGACCAAGGAAATTAAGCTCCGGCCCAAGACCGAGGCCCATGACCTGAACTTCAAGATAAATAATATTCGGAAATTCCTGGGGCAGAAGAACAAGGTCAAGGTGACCTTGCGGTTTCGCGGCCGGGAGATCGTTTATGCCGACAGTGGTGGCATGGACACACTGAAGAAGATTATTGTGGCGGTGGAGGACATAGCCGTTGTCCTGCAGTCGCCAAAATTGGAAGGCCGGCAGATGGCCATGTTCCTGGGCCCCAAGTAGGCAGAAAGGTGCAAGCTGAAAGTCTATGGATTTTTCATTGGACTTTAAGCTTTCAGTTTTGAGCTTGAGGCTGACAGATGATTACATACAGCCGGAACTACAGTTTCCGGATGGCTATTAAATAAGGAGATTGCAACCATGCCCAAGATGAAAACCAAACGGGGAGCAGCGAAACGCTTCAAGGTCACCGGCACCGGGAAGATTGTTTACAAGAAGGCCTTCAAAAGTCATATCCTCACCAAAAAGAGCACCAAACGTAAGCGGGGAATGCGTCTTGCCGGTGTGGTGGATGCCACCAATATGAAGGGCCTGAAACGGATTCTGCCTTATCTTTAGGACCGGTACGGAGCAAACCAGGCAGCGTCTGGCAGAGGCATTCGAGTATCGGAGGCGAAGAGCCTCCATTTCCATTTGTTGAGGAGAGCATCATGCCCAGGGTAACACGCGGATTTAAAGCGCGTCGCAGAAGAAAGAAGATTCTCAAGATGGCCAGCGGTTATATCGGTGGTCGACACCGGCTGATCCGGACTGCCTCCGAGGCGGTGGATCGCGCCCTGGTTTATGCCTACCGGGATCGCAAGGCCAAGAAGCGCGATTTTCGCAGGTTGTGGATCGTGCGCATTAACGCTGGCGCCAAGCAGAACGGCACTTCCTACAGCCTGCTCATGGGTGGGTTGAAAAAGGCCCATGTGGAGTTGGACCGCAAGGTGCTCGCCAACCTGGCCGTGCTGGATCCCAACGCCTTTACCCAGGTCGTCAAATCGGTCACCCAGTAATGGGCGGTCCCTGTTTCTGCCGTAATCGCCGCCAGAATCATGGAAGCTGAGCTGCATCGCCTGCAAACGGAAGCCCGGGCCGCCCTGACTGCCTCGGTAAACGCCCTTGGCCTGGAGGCCTTCCGGGTGAAGTACCTTGGCCGCAAGGGGCTGTTCACCACGGTCATGCGCGCGTTGGGGGATGTGCCGGTCGCGGAGCGCCCGCGGCTTGGCAAACTCGCCAACGATGTTCGGCAAGAACTGGAAGAGGCCTTTGCCGCCCGCGAGGCGGAACTGGCCGGCAGCCAGATGGCGGTCGGCGCGCCGCGCTCTGATCTTACCCTGCCTGGCCGGCTGGCGCCCTTTGGCAAGTCGCACCCCGTGACCCAGGTCATGGAGGAGGTCTGCGCTATTTTTGAGGGCTTGGGCTTTGCCGTGGCCGAGGGGCCGGACGTGGAACTCGATTACTACAACTTCGAGGCCCTCAACATCCCGCCCCATCACCCGGCCCGGGACATGCACGACACCTTCTACGTCAGCGACTCGGTGCTCCTGCGGACCCACACCTCGCCCATGCAGGTCCGGGCCATGCAGAAGGCGGCGCCGCCCTTGCGGATGATCGCGCCCGGCAAGGTCTACCGCTGCGACTCCGACATCACCCACACCCCCATGTTCCATCAGGTGGAAGGTTTTCTGGTCGACCGCAAGGTCTCCTTCGGCGACCTCAAGGGGGTGTTGTCGGTGTTTATCGCCAAGATGTTCGACAAGAAAACACCGATCCGCTTCCGGCCCAGTTTTTTCCCATTCACCGAGCCCAGCGCCGAGGTGGACATAGGCTGCGTAATCTGCAAAGGCGAAGGCTGCCGGGTCTGCAAAAAGACCGGCTGGCTGGAGATCCTGGGAGCCGGCCTCATTGATCCGGCGGTCTTCAAGATGGTAGGCTATGATCCCGACGCTTACACCGGTTTTGCCTTTGGCCTGGGCATGGAACGCATCGCCATGCTGAAATATGGAATCACTGACATCAGGATGTTTTACGAAAACGACCTGCGCTTTCTCTCGCAGTTTTAGGATAGGTGTTTAGGCTGTAGCTGTTTAGACTGTAGGTCAGAAGAGTTGTTTGAATAGGCTGTAGTGGGTTCAGGTTGTAGTCTGCAGCCTACAGTCTAACCAACCTGAATATTATGAAATTTACCCTGAACTGGCTAAAACAGTACCTCGATCTGGACCTCACGGCTACGGAACTGGCTGACCGGCTCACCATGGCCGGCTTGGAGGTCGAGGCGGTGGAGCCCCTCTTTGTCGGGCTCGATCTGGTGAAGGTCGGTCGGGTGACCGCGGTGGCGCCGCATCCAAATGCCGACAAGCTGGTGCTCTGCACGGTGGAGGTAGGGGCGGAGACCCGGCGGGTGGTATGCGGCGCGCCCAATGCCCGGCCGGGCCTGGTTACCGCCATCGCCCTGCCCGGCGCGGTATTGCCCTCCGGCATGACCATCCGGATCAGCAAGATCCGCGGTGAGATTTCCGAGGGTATGCTCTGTTCGGAAAAGGAGCTTGGCATCAGCGAGGCCCACCAAGGTGGCATCATGGAATTGTCCGCTGATCTGGCCAGCGGCCGCGATTTAGTCGAGGCCCTGGAGCTTGCCGACACCATGATCGAGGTGGACCTTACCCCCAATCGTGCCGATTGCGCCTCGGTCATCGGTCTGGCGCGGGAGGCCGGTTCCTTTGTTGGGCGGCACCTGACGGCGCCGATAGCCGGGGAGTTGCCGGCCCTGACGAGCGCCAATCTGCCTTTTGTCGTGCAGGTGCAGGCTGCCGCGGACTGTCCGCGCTACGTTGCCAGGCTGCTTAAGGGGGTGACCATCGGCCCCTCACCCTGGTGGCTCAGGCGGCGCCTCCTGGCCGTGGGACAGCGGCCGATCAATAACGTGGTCGATATCACCAATTTCGTCATGCTTGAGTATGGCCAGCCCCTGCACGCCTTTGATTTCGCGTGCCTGGCTGGCGGTAGGGTCGAGGTGCGGCGGGCCATGGCCGGCGAGCAGTTGCAGACTCTGGACGGCGTCACGCGCGACCTTAACCCGGAGATGCTTTTGATCTGCGACGCCGAGAAGCCGGTGGCCGTGGCCGGGGTCATGGGCGGCGCAAACTCCGAGGTGCATCCGGCCACCACCGAGGTCCTCTTGGAGAGCGCCTGCTTCAACCCGATGAGCGTCAGGCGCACCAGCCGGGTGCTTGGCCTTGGTACCGAGGCCTCCTATCGGTTCGAACGCGGCGTCGATCCACAACTGGCGCCCCAGGCCATGGAGCGGGCCGTGCGACTGCTCTGTGAAATCACCGGCGCCACGGCAGTGCCGGGCGGGGTGGACTATCGCGAGGGCGTCAAACCGCGGCCGACCATCACCATGCGGGTTACCCGAACCAACGACCTGTTGGGCCTGAATCTGGACGCAGACACCATTGTCCGGCATCTGGCCTCCATCGAAATCCCGGCGGTTAAACAGGCTGACGAGACCATCGCGGTGGCCCCGCCCTCCTTCCGCATCGACCTGGAGCGGGAAATCGACCTGGTGGAAGAGGTGGCCCGGCTGGTAGGCTACAACGACATTCCCACCTCCCTGCCCATGGTGCCGATGTGCTTCCCGGAGCAGGATGCGGCGCGGCTTATGCGGAAGCGCCTGGCCGGCATCATGATCGCCCTGGGCTTTTACGAGGCCATCAACTACAGCTTCGTGGGGGCGCGGCATTGCGATATGCTGGGTCTGGCCGCGGGGCATGCGGCGCGCTGCTGCGTGCCGCTGCTTAATCCCCTGGGCGAGGACCAGGGAGTCATGCGGACCATGCTCCTGCCAGGGCTGCTCGAAAACGTGCGGCGCAACATCAACTTCCAGACTACGGATGTGCGTCTTTTTGAGATCGGCAAGGTCTTCCACCCGGTTGGTGATGCCCAGCCCCATGAAAAAATGCATCTGACCGCGGTGCTCACCGGGCGCCGTAAGCCCCGCTCGCCGGTAGTGCATTTCGGTGGGGCGCTGGTGGATATTTTTGACGCCAAGGGCGTGGTGGACGCCATCCTGGACGGTTGTCGGCTGCCCCAGTTAGCCTTTGTCCCGGCCAGTGACGGCGAGATCGCGGCGCCGGATCAGTTCATCCGTCTCATGGTGGATGGCCAGGAGGCGGGCCAGTTCGGCCAGCTCAGCCTCAAGGTGGCCAAGGAGTTCGGCATCAAGCAGCCGCTGTTTTATCTTGATATTGATCTTGAGGTGTTGTCCGGGCTGCCGCCGGCCGTCATTCAGTGCCTACCCTTGGCCCGTTTCCCGGCGGTCCGTTGGGACCTGGCCGTGGTGGTTGCCGAGGAGGTGCGGGCGGGCGATCTTGTCGCGGCCATTTATGCGGCCGCCGAGCCGCTGGTCGAGAAGGTGGAGCTGTTTGACATCTACCGTGGTAAGCCCATGGAGAAGGGGCGGAAGAGCGTGGCCCTGTCGTTGACCTATCGTGCCAACGAACGTACCCTTGACGATGCAACGGTGGGTGCGGTACATACAAGACTGACGGATATGATTCTGACCCGATTTAAGGCGCGGTTGCGGGAGGTGTAATCTTGAAACGATCCAATTTGACCAGGAAGGACCTGGCCAAGACCATTCATGAGAAGATGGGCTTTTCCCAGCGGGGTTCCAGACAAATCGTCGATGTTTTTTTTGACGCCATGCGGGATGCCCTGATTCGGGAAGATCCGGTGAAGATTGTCCAGTTCGGGACTTTCTCTGTGCGGCACAAGGAGCCGCGGGTCGGTCGTAATCCACGGACCGGCGAAACCATGGAGATCGCCAAACGCAGCATGATCTCCTTTAGGCCGAGCAAGAAACTCAGGGAGCGGCTCAACCCCGAGTGATCCGTCCCCCGGCCCGCGTGAAGCGGACCGGCATTAGTCCACGGCAACTGGCAAACGGCGGCAAAGGCGCTCTGTATGGCCGAGATCCCCGACAAACTCTATTTCAAGATCGGCGAGGTCTGCCAGCTCGCCGACGTGAAGCCGCACGTCCTCCGTTACTGGGAGGCCGAGTTCGCCCTGATTCACCCGCAGCGGGCCTCTTCGAAGCAGCGGCTCTATCGTCGGGTGGACGTGGAGACCATCCTCTGCATCCGCGACCTCCTGTACAAGGAGGGATTCACCATTGCCGGCGCCAAGAAGGCCATGGCCGCCCATAAGGACGCGGCCCATCATTCTGCGGCGCCTGCCGTGCCTGAACCGCCGGCCAGCGGCAAGGAAGTTGGTTTTTTTCGTGACATCAAAATCGAACTTAAGGCCTTGAAAAAGCTGCTGGAAGGGCAGGGCTAGCCTTTCTCGCCGGTCGGGGTATGATGTGCTTGACAGCACCGCCCGGGCCATGCTAAATGGAGGGGCCTTGACGGAATAAGATTTGGGTCGGGACGTAGCGCAGTCTGGTAGCGCACCTGAATGGGGTTCAGGGGGCCGGAGGTTCGAATCCTCTCGTCCCGACCAGTAGTAGCAAGGGTTTGCGGTTCATTCGTAGGCCCTTTTTTTATGGGAAAAGCAGTGTTTGGTACAAATTTTAATACTAATAATAACCAGGTAAACCACCGGCTCTGCCGGTGGACTCGCAAAGTTTGACAATTACGGGATAAGAGGGAAGTCTCACAATTCTGAACCGCTCAAAGTTCAAGAAGAGGAGACTTCCCATGTACGACAGCCAAAGCCTAAGCCAAACGCTGTGGGAATGCAAGTATCACATCGTATGGATCCCGAAGTACCGAAAGAAGACAATATTTGCCGACCTTAGAAAATACTTGGGGGAAATATTGCGAGAACTGGCGACGCAAAAAGAGTGTAAGGTGGTTGAAGGGCATCTCATGTCCGAC
>MNYK01000067.1 GCA_001873115.1 Desulfobacterales bacterium CG2_30_60_27
ATGTAACTGTTCAGCAGTGCCGCGGATGCCAGGAAGAGGTCTGCGAAGTGTGCTATTGCACATGAGCAGGCCGATGACGACGCAGATGTGGTGCTGCTGAACAGTTACGGTCAAGGGGATAAAGGGAGCGGCTATGGCCAAGGTGTTGATTGTCGGCGCCGGCGGGGTCGGCGGGGTCGTCACCCATAAATGCGCCCAGGCGCCGGGGGTGTTTTCGGAGATCTGTCTGGCCAGCAGGAATATCGCCAAGTGCGAGAAGATTCGCGCCCAGATCCAGCAGCCCATCCAGATTGCCCGGGTGGATGCCGACAATACGGCGGAGCTGGTGGAACTCATCAGGCGGGTCGGCCCGCGACTGGTCATCAACACGGCGCTGCCTTATCAGGATCTCTCGATCATGGACGCCTGCCTGGCGACCAATGTCGATTACCTCGATACGGCCAACTATGAGCCGCCCGACGAGGCCAAGTTCTGCTACAAGTGGCAGTGGGACTACCATGAGCGCTTCAAGAAAAAAGGTCTTATGGCCCTCCTGGGCTGCGGCTTTGATCCAGGGGTCACCAATATTTTCTGCGCCCACGCCAGCCGGGTGCATTTCGACCAGATCCTTTCCATCGACATTCTGGACGCCAATGCCGGCGAGCATGGGTACCCCTTCGCCACCAATTTTAATCCGGAGATCAATATCCGCGAGGTGACCGCACCTGGCAAGTACTATCAGGATGGCCGCTGGCTGGAGACCGCGCCCCTGGCCGAATCCATTGAGTTCGATTTTCCCGAGATCGGGCGGCGCAAGGCCTATCTCATGTATCACGAGGAACTGGAATCCCTGGCCCGGCACCTCCCCGGGGTTAAGCGCCTGCGTTTCTGGATGACCTTTTCAGACCAGTACCTCACGCATCTTAAGGTGCTCAAAAACGTGGGCATGACCCGCATTGATCCGGTGGAGTTCGAGGGGGCGCCATCGTGCCGCTGAAATTCCTCCGGGCCCTGCTGCCCGATCCGGCCTCCCTGGGGCCGCGCACCAAGGGCAAGACCTGCATCGGGTGCCTGATCCGCGGTATGACCGATGGCAAGCCTAACAGTATGTATATTTACAATGTCAGCGACCACCAGCGCTGTTACCAGGAGGTGGGGGCGCAGGCGATCTCCTATACCACCGGCGTGCCGGCCATGATCGGCGCCCTGCTCATGCTCACCGGGGTCTGGCGGCGGGCCGGGGTGGTCAACGTGGAACAGATGGACCCCGCCCCCTTCCTGGCCAAACTCATGGTGCACGGCCTGCCGTGGAACGAGCTGGAAGGGCGGAACATCTACCGGGACGACTTGATCGAGTGAGGTATTTTTTTGGTTTCGGCCTGCGGCAGGAAAAATTTGTCGCCCTGTCTGGAGGCTGCGTGTGAGGATTTTTTCATAATGACATGGCACGTTGATCACCTTCCCACCCCATGTTACGTGGTGGACCGGCAGTTGCTGAATCAAAATCTGGCCGTTCTGGACCGGGTGCAGCAGGCGGCGGGCTGCAAGATTCTCTTGGCGCTGAAGGGGTTTGCCATGTGGAGCCTCTTTCCACAAATCCGACAGACCCTGGCCGGGGCCAGCGCCAGTTCGCTTAACGAGGCGCGGTTGGCCGCCGAGGAGTTCGGCGGCGAGACCCACGTTTACGCCCCGGCCTACCGTGACGAGGAGTTTCAAGCGATTCTGCGGTATGCCGACCACCTGGTCTTTAATTCCTTTTCCCAGTGGCGGCGCTTCCGGGACGCGGTGCAGGGCGCGGGCCGGGCCATCTCAAGCGGCCTGCGGGTGAACCCCGGCTACGCCGAGGTCGAAGTGGAACTTTACAACCCCTGCGCCCCGGGCTCCAGGCTCGGCATCCCGGCCAGCCAGTTCGAGCCGGAGAGTCTTGACGGCATCGAAGGCCTGCACTTCCATGCCCTCTGCGAACAGGGGGCCGACGTCCTGGCCAGGGTGCTGGCCCATGTCGAGGCGCGCTTCGGCCGCCATATCCACGGCCTGCGCTGGGTCAACTTCGGCGGCGGCCATCACCTCACCCGGCCGGGCTACGATGTGGACCTGCTGGTCCGGGAGATTGTCCGTTTCCGGGAGAAATACGGGGTGCGGGTTTACCTGGAACCCGGCGAGGCCATCGCCCTTAATACCGGCGTGCTGGTGGCAAGTGTTCTCGATATTGTCCATAACGAGATGGATATCGCCATCCTCGACACCTCGGCCACCGCCCACATGCCGGATGTCCTCGAGATGCCATACCGGCCCGAGGTGCAGGGCGCCGGCCAGGCCGGGCAGTTCACCCATACCTACCGACTGGCCGGCCTCACCTGCCTGGCCGGCGATGTCATCGGTGACTACTCCTTCCCGGCCCCGCTGGCCATCGGCCAGAAGCTGGTCTTCCTCGACATGGCCCACTACACCATGGTCAAGAACACCGCGTTCAATGGCGTGCCGCTTCCCGCTATCGCCATCATCGATTCAGCCAGCAACGCATTCACCCTGGTGCGGCAGTTCGGTTACGAGGACTACCGCAACCGCTTGAGTTGACGGGGGGGCACCATCTTATGGTAAACCTTCCGTAATTATGCAAAAGGGGGCGACCGTTACCGGCCGCCCCCTTTTGCAATGTGGAGGGATTGTGCTTCCTTGTTGATGGCGAACCTGCAAGTACCATGGAACACATATTCTTTCGCATCCAACCCCTCCAAACCTCCCCTGGTCAGGGGAGGCTTAAAGGCTTCCCCCCTGACAAGGGGGGATGGAGGGGGGTTGGACTTAAACGTTACAAGGTACTAGCGTCAATCAAAAAATGTCATTGCGACCGCAGGGAGAAAACTACGATTGCTCAGTCGTAACGAGTCCTTCGAAATGACAGCACCTGATTGACATAATGCCAGGTTTTACGACATCAGCAAACTTGGTCAATCAAAGGGCTGCATCACCCAGATGCCGCAAGGACAGGTATCGCGGCAGAAGCCGCAGGCGATACAGCGATCCGGGTTGACTACATACTGGTAGGCCTTGTCAATGGTTTTCTGCCGGGAAATCGCGTTCTGCGGGCAGATGGTCTCACAGAGGTGGCAATCGCGGCAGGTGCCGCATGACAGGCAGCGGTCGGCCTCCTCAGCCTGGCTGGCGCCAGGATCCTGCGTGGGGCAGTAATGTGCCAGGGTCAGGCTGTCGGCGGGGATGAGACCCTTCTTAAAGGGCTGCCACTCCTTGCCTTGCACGGTGGCGATGATGAAGTCCGCCGCGTCCTTGCCCCGGCCCAGGGCATTGGTGGCCAGGCCGGGTTTTTCCACGTCGCCCACGGCGAGGATTTTGGGGTCGCTGGTGCGGCCGGCCGCATCGGTCTTGATCCAGCCGGCCCCGCCCACGGTAAGAACCTCCACGGTCTCGGGCAGAAACTTCAAGGCCGGCACGTCGCCGATGGAGATGATCACCGTTTGGGCCGGATAGAGGGCGCCATCCTTGGCCAGCAGGCCTTGTTCAGTGATCTCCTTGGTCATTACCGGCCAGTGGAAAGTAGCGCCCAGGGCCTCGGCCGTTGCCTTTTCCTTGCCAAAGGCCAGGGGTTTCTGGATATCGACGAGCCTGACCTCCTCGGCGCCCATCCGGTAGGCCTCGCAGGCCACGTCGCAGCCGACGTTGCCGGCGCCGATAATCACCACCTGCCGACCCACCTTGGGCGGATTGGCGCTCTTGCCCGCCTTGAGGAAATCCAGGGCCGGGATAACCCGTTCGTGACCCGGGAAGGGGATGCGCCTAGGCTCGTGGGTGCCAACGGCCACCACCACATAGTCAAATTCGGCCTTGAGTTCGTCCATCTTTGCCCGGGTCATGGTGACGCCGAAATGGACGATAATCCCCGGCATGGCCAGAAAACGCTTGATCTCAGCCTCCCAGACCGCCCTGGGCAGCCGTTCCCAGGGGATGACCTGGGCCAGCTTGCCGCCCACCTGGTTGTCTTTTTCGAAAATATGGGCCTCGATGCCGGCCTTGGCCAATTGCCAGGCAGCGTTCATGCCGCCCGGGCCGCCGCCGATAATGGCCACCTTCTTGCCAAGGGCGGGCGCGGGCTTGGGCGGTTTGGCGGCTTGCACGGCCCGGCCCAGGAAGGCCACGTCGATGGCCTCGTCCACATACTGGCGCGAGCAGTTCTGCATGCAGAGGTTCGGACAGACGGCGCCGCACACCGAGGCGGGCAGGGGCGTGTAGTCCAGTACCAACTGATAGGCTTCCTCGATCTTGCCCTCCCGGATGAGGCGTAGCCGGTCGATGGTCGGGATGTGTACCGGGCAGAAAAAGGCGCAGGGCGCCGATGATTGCTGGTTGGCCCAGTAAGGCTGGCGCCGGCGCAAGTCGCCGGTCTCGATGACGCCGATGGGGCTGCGGTCCAGGCCCGGGGCCAGGTCACGCAGCGGGTCGCCGCCCAGGGCGGGGGTCCACACCTTGGCGCGAAACTGGGCCATGGGCATGGGGCCGGCGAACATGAGGGCCCGCTCCTGGGGGGTAATGGACATGAGAATTTTCCATTCCTCACGCACGGCGAGGGGGGCCAGCAGTTCGGGGCGGCCAATTTTTTCCAGGTATTCCGGCAGGCGTTGCACCAACCACTGCCATTGCTCGTCGTCGGGCTTGATTTCCTTGCAGTTGTTGCGGGAGTAAGAGCCGTCCGTCTGGCCGTGGAAGTAGATCCAGCCGCCCACCATGCCCACGCAGGGCCGATAGCCCAGGACATTGGCGCTATTCTTGGCCTCCACGCCGCAGACCACGCCGATGCCGCCGCAGTTGAACTCGGCAAAGGTGTCGCCCACCGACCCCAATACCCACAGCTCGGGCCGGTTGTATTCCGGATTCCACTTGGTCATGGTGAGCCCGCGGGCCCCGATGGAGCCCCGGATCATGACGCGGCCTTCCGCCATGGCGTTGCAGACGCCATTGGTGGCGTCGCCCAGCACGACGATATCGGCCCCGATGTTCAGGTAGCCCACGTCATCGGAGGCCGAACCCTTGCAGGTGATGGTGACATTGGGTTGCCCCATGCAGCCCAGGCGCTGGCCCGCCGGCCCCGCGATCTGGATAGCGACCGGCCCGAGCTTGGCGAAAATCCGACCGCCCACGTTGTGCTGCCCGTAAGTTTCCAACACAAGATTGGTGGAGGACTCGGCCGCTTGCTGGACCAAGGTTTCAAAATCCTTGGAACTAATCCGCCGGCCCTGCTCGTCAATGCCTTTGATGGTGATGGCTTCTTGGGTTGTGCTGTTCACGCTTAGTACTCCTTGACAGGTAATTACTCAGGCTGCTTGGTCTGTTAGGTGAAAAGTTTAAAGCCGATTGGCAGGACGATCGAGCATAACGGCTGCAAAATGTGCCTCCTCGTGTATCTTGCGAGGTCCACCAGACTAAACACCTTCAGACTATCCCCCTAACAGACGTAGCGGATCCGCAAGCGTTCGGCCACGTCGGCGTCGTCAATGCCCAGGGCGTCCGACATGCCGATGGGCAGGCTCTGGGAACGGCCCAGGGGCGCCATGACCTTCTTCATCTCGGTACGGATGGACATGAAGACCTCGGCCACCCGCTGGGCCACGTCGTCGGAGTTTAAACGCCGATACAGCTTGGGGTTCTGGCTGGTTATGCCCTTGGGGCAGATGCCGAGGTTGCAGACGTTGCAGCGATTCTTCTCGCTGCCCAGGCAGCCGGCGGCGGCCTGCATGATGTACTTGCCCACATGCACGCCCGAGGCGCCCAGCATGATCATCGCCATGCCGTTCTGGGTGATGTTGCCGTTCTTGCCCATGCCGCCGGCGGCAAAGAGCGGGATCTCATTCTGTTTGCCCTGGGCCACCAGGTCGAGGTAGCATTCCCGCAGGTTCGAGGCGATGGGGTGGCCGGTGGCGTCCATGCTGATGTTGTAGGCGGCGCCGGTGCCACCGTCGATGCCGTCGATCAGCAGCGCCCCGGCGTAAGGGTTGCGCACCAGATTGTTCAGCACCGCCTTGGCCGAGGTGGAGCCGGAAATCTTCGGATAGACCGGCACCCGGAAGCCCCAGGCCATTGACATGGTCTGGATCATCTTCATGACGCTCTCTTCGATGGAGTAAAGCGTCTGGTGCACCGGCGGCGAGGGCAGATCCACGCCCGCGGGCACGCCGCGCAGCCGGGCGATGAGTTTGCTCACCTTGAACCACATCAAAAGGCCGCCGTCGCCGGGCTTGGCGCCCTGGCCGTATTTAATCTCAATGGCGGCCGGGTCGCACTGCATGTCCGGAATGGCGCGGATGATCTCGTCCCAACCAAAGTAGCCCGAGGCGATCTGTAAAATAATATATTTCAGAAAGGGACTCTTGAGCACCCATGGCGGGCACCCGCCTTCGCCGGTGGCCATGACCACCGGGATGCCAAGCACCTCGTTGCAGTAAGCCACTCCCTGCAGCAGGCCAAGCCACATGTTGGGGGACAGCGCCCCGAAGCTCATGGAGCTGATGATAAAGGGGAAGATTTCCCGCACCGGCGGAATCCATTCCCCGGCCCGCTGGCGCCGCAGGTATTCCTCCGGGGGCAGCACCCGGCCGAGCAGGGTGTTTAAGTGAAACTCGTGGCGACCGGCATCCAGGGCCGGATCGGTAAGCATGGAGATGCGGTTGAAGATGATGCGGTCCAGCAGCGACTCGCGGTTGTTCCGCCGGCCACCGCGGGTGAGCGGCAGGCCCCCCTGGTTGTGGAAAAAATGGGCCCGCTGGTCGTTGGCGTTTGGCGCGGGCGTAATCGCCTCGTTGGGGCAGACCATGGCGCACATGCCGCAGCCAATGCAGCGGTGCTTAAGGTCGGTGCGCTGGCGGATGCCCACGAAGGTCCGTTGGGTGGTGGTGCCCTTGACGCCGGCCCCGATATCCAGCCGGGGCATGCGCTGCCGCCGGTAGGTCAGATAGATAGCCTCGGTTGGGCAGACCGAGGTACACCGGCCGCACAGGGTGCAGCGGTCTTCCCGGTGCGCCACGACCCAGGGCAGATCCGGATAGGTCAGGCTGCCTGGGGTAACGGAAAGGTTTGGAATTGCGACCATACCGTGAGCTCCTTTCGATCGGGAGGAATGATTACCATGTGTTCGCGCTGGGGCTGGAAGTCCAGGGCCGGATCCCGATCCGGCACCAGGGCATCCACGCCGCACATCTCCGAGGCCATGGCCCAGACACCGGGCCGGCCGCCGATGGTGCCAGGCCGCATCTTCTTGTGGTCCATGACCATGAGGCAGGTTTCGTCCGGCATGGAGCCCATCACGCAATTAGGGCCGTCGATGATCAGCCGTCGGCAGGCGTCCCGCAGCCCCTTCAGAAAGTCGCCCTGGGGGTGGGTGGTAAGTTCCTCGGTTTTCAGCGGCGTGATCACATGCTTATAGGCTTCCAGGGGCAATTTCAGTTGCCTGAGGACATAATGAAGGATATGAGTAAACACCTCGGAATCGCTCTGGTAACCGATATAGCCCGGGAAGTGCCGGCCGGCGAGCCAGTCTTTTATTGGTACGAAGGCGGTATTCTCGCCGTTGGTCATGGTGGCGATGCCTTGGATGAAGAAGGGATGACAGGCATAGAGATTGATGGCGTAGTTGGTATTCTGCCGACCCTGGGCCATGACCACCCGGGCCTTGATGCGGTCGTCGTTGAGACCCAGCGCGTTGCCCACGACCAGGGGCCAGCCCACCTCCTTGATGGTGGCCACGTCGGGCCAGAAGGAAAAGACGGTCAGATCGTTGCCGTGCGCCTCGCCGTCCTGACGCAGGACCAGGCGGGAGAGCATCAGTTCGTCGTCCACCCGGGCCTGGCTGAACTCCTTCCAGGCGGCCGGCGCCTTGTACACCCGCAGGATATATTTATAGCGGTCCTTGGCCTCGATCAGGGAGAGGTCGGTATTGAACTCGTGATCGTATTTGAGTTCAAAGCCGCCAGCCTCCATGAAGCCGTTCAGTCGGTGCAGGGCGGCGCCGCCGTGGGCGATGCCGGAGAGGATGAGGTCGCCGGCCCTGTAAGCATAATCCTTGAAGGAAAGCCCGCGCAACAGCAGGCCCAGGCCACTGCCATCGTACCCCTCCCGCATGGCCTCCATGGCCGTGATGACGCTGTAGGGTGAAAAGGGCTCAATGGCGGTTTTCAGTGCAAGGCGGCACATGTTCGCTCCTTGTCTTGTGAAAATGGTCGGTGATCGACGGAAGACCGAATAGGGAAAAAAGGATAGTATCAATAATCCAAATTTGTTGCACGCGCAACAGAATTACGGTAGTGGGTCAGTTTGGATTTAAAAAAGAAAAAGGCCCCGTCAAAGACGGGGCCTTTCCATGCTACACTGATTACTTATTGCAACATTTTTTCATGAAAGCTTCATCTATGTGTATTCTTACATCAGAAACCTTCCAGAGATTTAGATGATATTCTTCTTTTTTTTGAGAACAAAACAATATTACTTTTGCCCCATTATTTTTTGCTTTTTGAATCGCCGGAACAAAATCACTATCTCCTGCCAGTAAAATTGCCACATTAATTTTAGATTTTGCGCTAAGCTCAACCAAGTCTATGCTTAGAAGAACATCCACCATTTTTTGTGTAAATACAGTAGGACCTCTTTTTTCGGTTCTTCCAAGCCTAACCTCCAGACTGTCTTGTCGATCAAGATAGTCTTTAAATTTTTGGAAACCCTGATATCTTAGTTTTTCTTCAGGAGTTGGATTTTCAGCTTGAAAAGGAGGAGACGTATACAAATACGTTCTTAGAAGAGAATCTTTATGGATAGCCGCTTTACCAAGGATCATATCAATTAGTTTTGGGATATTTAACTTGTAGCCAGTGTTAATAAAAATCTTTCTTGCATACTCCCCGTCGATAAAAATCACTGTATCTGCCATGTTATCCTCCTTTAAATAAAAAAACCCCGGCTTCTTTTAAGAAACCGGGGGAACATATAACTTTCGCTATCCGTGGATAACGAAAGGCAAATATACACATTCAAGAACATCTTTATCCTAGTATAATCTGCTATGTATTTCAAGGAAGAAATTTTATTTTTATTTTTTTCTTATATATCAACCAGTTTCACGATATCCTCAATCTCCCAAAGCCGATCCGTGACCCCTGCCGCCATGGCTGGCGTCACCTTCAAGGTTTGGTGAATCCTAACGAAGTTATAATACATGAAATGGAGAGCAATAGCACACTCAAGATTCTCTACCTTCTTTGAAAAAGCATTCGTCAGCCGTGTGAAGCGGCGCATACCCATGCGCATGGTCAAGTTGTTCCGCTCAACGTAACTCGTTGAAATCTTCTGTGGATCAGGACTGCCAGTTATCTTCTTCGCTTCCGTAGCAATGAATTCGCTTGGGCTGTAGCGCCTTTCGCCATCTGGTGCCTTGCCATAGTGCTTAATCAGCACGGCATAGTCAACTTCACAACCAAAAGCGCCTTCAACCGCTTCCAGGTACGGCTTGTGGCCGTCTGAAGTTAATTGCACGCGATGAGACAGGCGGCTTGCCAGATCGTTTATGAATACCTTGGCCCACTCAGAGTCACGGCCCCCGACCTGCCAGGATGGCACAAGTTTACTATCCGCACAGATGGCCGTCCAGGTCCAGACATCCCCGTAGCCAAACTCGCCCCGCAGGTCAGCCGGCACGTTCTTTTGCTTGGCGTAGCAGAATGACCAGATTTCGTCTACCTGGACCGTCTTGCAGGAGAGGTTACGAAAGGCTTTGTCTTGGTACACGGTGCAGGCCCGGCCAATATCAACCATGAACTTGGTAACGGTATTCTTGGCTGCGCCAGTCATGCGGACGGTGGCGCGAATGCTGTTACCTTCTACGAGGCACCGGACAATGGACGCGCGTTTTTCTATCGTTAACCTGTTCATGGTTATAACATACACAAACAATGCATGTTCGGTCAAGCATAAAGTTCATTTTGATAAATAAACGGTATTATCCTCGCGCGCGTAAGTGCCAGCGGAAAAACCGCTTGACAAGTACGTCCTATAGACTACAATAACAAAAGGGTGCCCGTGGTGGGATTTGAACCCACATAGCCGCTAGCTACCGGACTCCAGATCCGGCGTGTTTACCGATTTCACCACACGGGCAATCCAGGTTGCAGGAGATAGACGAACGATTAAGCTGCCAGGCTGCGACGTTCGTCTATCTTTTTTTATTTGTTCTTGCGCCGCCCACCAACTGCAACGTGCAATTAACTGCACGCTCGTTGCGGCGCCAATCCTTAGGCGGTTCCATAACTTTCTCCTTTGCCGATTATTATTGTTTGAGAAATACACAACTCATGGCACTGGGGTTGTGTATCTCCTTAAAACAAAGATGGCACTACCTTTCCTGGTTGTTTCTCTACCTGTTTCTTTTGATACATGCCTGGGTTAACCTTTATAATCTCACCAGCACCGTCATCCGCCATCCTATGCAGAGTCGTATTGACAGCATTTTTCCCTCTTTTTCCTGCGGCTTCAGTAAAATTAGATGAGCAAAGCCACTCGATCATTTGGCCCACGGTAAAGGGTTCATAACCAGCGGTGGAAAGAATTTTATTAATTTCATTCTTCCAACTGATTTTCCTAGTTTTAGCCAGTACGCTGGAAACGGGTAGAGGTTCTCCCGACTTCTTTATTTCGCTTTGAGGGATTACAATCGCAGCCTCGCCACGGATAGCCGACAAAGCTATTTCAATCAATCTAACCTGCTCCACATGCCAATCTCTTTGGCTTAAAAGCGACGTCACTACATCCTGACCATCAGTGCGCATGGGACACCTCCTTATTTGACATCTACTATACTGCCGTTATGCCGACCCGTCAATGTTATTTTACACAAAAATCATAACGGCGTAACGCAACGAATGCGGTGAACGCAGCAAACGTGATAACGGTGTAACGCTTTTCGAATTTCCGTATGGTCGTTGGGGATAGAACTAAAAGGCGGGGAAACAAATAAGGGATTTTGACAACTTATTGGTATTGTTTAAATTATGGTAGTTATTTATTGGTATTTTCTGGAGACCATCGGGCTTGCGCCATTTTTTTTGCATGCTCTGTACGTTCTTCCGGAGTAAGAGATTTCGCTCTAGATGTTCCGCCTTTTTTACCACCAAGGCGACCGAGCGCAACAAAGTGAGGGTCTTTGCCGTCCGAGGATTCGTCGGCGGGAGGATTTTCACCCGTGGCCAGGTCAACAATGCTCTTGGCCAGGGCGTTAATGTCTCTGGGCTGTTTTGTTTTCTTCATGCCCCATTGTACCATGACCGATCAAGCAAGGCCATGGGGAGATATTTCAAACTGACCCACTACCAGAATTACACAGAATTATGCACGGGGGTTGATCAGAAAAAAATACCGCATCCCGGGCCGCTCGGGCCATGATAGCGGCCTTGCGGATGCGCCGGCATCCACGCAAGACGGAGAGACGGACTCCTTGGCAAACCAAGAAACCGTCAACTGGGGAGGTTATCGATAAGGGGGGGGCGGAAAGACTACAGCAGCCGCACGAGCAACCTGACCGTGGTTGCTCGTGGCCAACAACAGCAGGGCTTACAGGAAAAAAGCCGCGACCTCAGACCTGGCCATCAAACAGCAGGCCAACCATCGCATCCACCTTGCTCATCAACTCCACCATCTGCGCCGGGGGGATCTTGCGAATCAGTTCGCCGTCGATTTTCGAGGTAATCTCCACCACGATCTTGTCCGTCTTCTGATCAATGGTAAACTGGAGATTCGTGCCCATCTTATCCAGACGCGCCTGCACGTCATGGACGTATCTTGCGGTTTCCTCAAGCGACAACTCGGTCTGCTTGGTCAGCAAGGCCTTTTGATCGAGGCTCCCGCCTTCGGCATTATTGCTCGGGGTCACCGGCGTCACCACCGGCGCCTTTTCTTTTTCCTGCCGAACCAAAGATTCGGCAACCACCGGCACGCTATCCAGCCCCTTGAACGAACTCGCGACATTAGCGATATCCATGACAACCTCCCATCACAACCATGCTGTTCTGCCTCTGCCCGAACAAACTCTTAACAACTTGCATATTTGCGCCAGCAAAACAAGCGCCGCTCAGGCCATGAGGCATACCTTCAGGTCAGCGGTTCCCGCCTTGGCAGGCTTACCTATTTGCTCCATGGCCGCCTGCACCACCGCATCACCAGGCTGGCGCACCGGCCGCCGTTCACCACCGCCAAAACCATTTTCCAGCATGGCGGTTTCTTCCCAGATGGTTTTCAGCCGCTGCACATACCGGCGCGCCAAGCGAATGACTTCGACATCCTGGACGACCGGCACCGTGCCGAGCGCAATGAGCATCGCCTCGTACATGCCGCGCAGAAACCGGGCCGGCTCTGATTTGTCTTCCATGCGGATGGAGCAATTCAACTCCGTGATAATCGCGATCGCCTTGGAAAGGTGCTCGCCCCGTTTTTTGGGATCATTCTCGAGAAGCCCCTCGGCCGCGCAGTCAAGATGGATCAGCAGTCGTTCATAGAGCATCTGGATGAGCTTGACCGGGGCGATCTTCACACTCGCCTGGGCCTGGAAATACGCTTTACTCGCCTGATGCATTACCATATTCGCGCTCCTGTCGCCGGGTCCAGTTCTTGCTTAAGTCCACAGGCCACGCGACCCACCTCGCGACCATCACTAATTATATCGGCATATTCAAGGAAACCATGAACAAATTTTCTCACTGCCCACGCCTACCCTGTAGGGTGCGCCGTGCGCACCCTACAACTTCAACAAAAACCACGCTGTCGCCGCGCCGGTTCAGGTGGTTTTGCGACAAAAACGCGGGGCCACCTTCTGCTCGACCTGATATCCGGCCAGTCCTTTCTTGCCCTGCCGGATAGCCTTGAGTTGCTCGGCAATCCGCCCCCGCATGGCGGTAAGCTGTTGCAGCAATGACCCGTCGAGTGCTTCCACCCTCTGCATCTTCCGCGTCTGCGTGGCGGCCGCCTCGCGGTAGGCCGCCTGATCAGGGGCCGCATGGCGTTCAAGCCAGACGCGCTGCCTTTCCAGCAGCGGCTGCAATTGCCCAACCAGATCGGTCCGTGCTTGCCAGAAGACATCCTGGGACAAGCCGTCGGGCGATCCGCCCCGGGCCGCGCTCAAAAAGGCCTCGGTCAGCACGGCCAGCTTGTCATACAGTGCCCCGACCTCCGCCATC
>MNYK01000106.1 GCA_001873115.1 Desulfobacterales bacterium CG2_30_60_27
GACCTCCCGCGCATCCTGCGCCCGGTCGCGGACGAACCCGCGAAAAGCATTTCCAGTCCGGGAACTCCCCTGGGTTGCGGTTCCGCTGGATAGTTACCTGAAAACATACTTTTCTTTTTTCCCTCTGCCCCTTTGTCACTTTGCCCCTCTGCCACTCACTAAGGTGCAGGCGAACTCCACGCTCACCGCCTTTTGTCCGCCCACCTCCACCTTACCCTTCAGAAACCAGGCCGATCCCTCGCGGTCCGTGATGCGGACGTCCAGGCGGATGGTGTCGCCTGGTATGACCTGCCGCTTGAAGCGGGCGTTGTGGATGCGGGTCAGGACCGGCAGTGCCTGGTTGCTTGTAGGTTCTGCAAAGGAGAGAAGCAGGGCGCCGGCCTGAAACACCGCCTCGCAGAGCAGCACGCCGGGCATGAGCGGTTGGCCCGGGAAGTGGCCCTGGAACAGGTCAAGATCCATCGGGATGTCCTTTTCCGCGACCAGGTGGTCTGGCTCGCGGCTGACGATCCGGTCCACCCAGAGGAAGGGTGGGCGGTGGGGCAGCAGGGCGAGGATGGAAGGGTCACAGGCCACCGTTCACCTCCAGGACGCTGCCGGTGATATAGGCGGCCTTGGGGCCGCAGAGGAAGAGGACCGCCTCGGCCACCTCTTCGGGTTTGCCGAAGCGGCCCATGGGCACGCTTTTTTTGTAGGCGGTGAGCTGGTCGGCGGACAGGCCGGTCAGCAGTTCGGTGTCGATGAAGCCCGGCGACACGCAGTTCACCGTGATCTTGCGGGCCGCCGTTTCCTTGGCCAGAGAGCTGGCCATGCCGATCTGGCCCGCCTTGGAGGCCGCATAGTTGGCCTGGCCGGCAAAGCCGGCGTGGGCCATGGGCGAGGTGATGAAGACAATGCGGCCGTAGCGTTCCCGCAGCATGAGGAGCACGGCGTGCTTTGCCATATTGTAGGCGCCGGTGAGGTTGACATCCAGCACCCGCTGCCAGTCGGCCGGCGGCATCATGGCCAGGACCCCGTCCTTGCGGATACCGGCGTTGCTCACCAGGATGTGGATGTGGCCGAACTCGGTTTCCACCTGGCTGTAAAAGCGACTCACCTGTTCGTAATCAGCTACGTCGAATTGGCAGAGCCGCAACCTGTCGCCAACTGCAGTGTTTACAGCCGCGAATTGCGCCGCCGCCTCCCGGTTGCCGGCATAGGTGGCGAGCACCGTGGCGCCGCCATCGAGCAGGCCTTGGGCAATGGCCCGGCCGATACCGCGGGTGGCGCCGGTGACCACGGCGATCTGACCGTTGAAGTCGTGCATGGGTTTTTCCTTCGTAACTACTCAGGTTGTTTGACTGTAGCTTGAGTGGCAAAGGGGCAAAGTGGCAAAGGGGCAGAGGGAAAAAAGAAAAGTATGTTTTCAATGTAGTTACCCTTTGCCACTTTGTAACTTTGTAACTTTGCCACTTTGTAACTTTGTAACTTTGTCACTTTTTACTCCCTTAACCAGGCATCGGCATCATTGGCCACGATGACCCCATAATTGATGGCCCCCAGCCAGCCGGACATGATAATCCCTACCGAGCCCACATGAAACAACCCCCGTACCGCCCGGGACAGGGAACGGGACACGTCCAGCCCCTCCAGCTTGGTGCCGAAGGAGGTGCCCTTGAGGTGCAGGGTATAGCGCTGGAAGGTCTTGGGGGTCGCGGCCTCCAGCCAGTCGCATTTTTGGCGGATGCCCGGCAGGTAGGCCTCCAGATGGTCCACGGCCCGGTCGATAAGGGCGGTCTTCTCCGTCTGGTAACGTGCCTCCGGCAGGCTGGCCCAGTCGTCGTGGCGGGCGTTCATTGAGGCCACCACGGTGTACTGGTTGGCGCCCGGCCTGGTCTTGGGGTAATAGAGGGAAAAGGTGCGGCTGCTGGTGTGCATGTCGAGCATTTCGTTGGTGTCAAAGGCAGGAGACCGGGAAACGAAGAGCAGGTCGCCGATGTCCGGCAGGGTCTCGCCCTGGCGCACCCCCATGTAAACCTGGCAACTGGAGTTGCTGAGCGTCACCTGGTCGGCCGTAATCAGGAAGTCGGCGGGGAAATGCTCGCGACCGGCCAGGTGGTTGACGGTGTTCAGGATGCCGCTGTTGGAGATGACGCAGTTGGCCTCGACCAGCCGGTCGGCCACCATCACCCCGCGCACCCGGCCCTGGTCGATGACAATGCGGTCCGCTTTGGCGTTGGTGCAGATGGTCACCCCGTTCCTGATCAGTTCCTCCACCATGAGGCCGATGAGCCGGTCGGTGCCACCCTGGAAGGTGAAGACCCCCTTGTTCATAAAGTTGGCAAAGACGATGCCGTAGGTGATGGCCGGGTCGTCCAGGGTGGAACCGTTGGCATAGGTGATGGGCTCCATGAGCAGCCGGTGCACGTCGGTGCGCCCCGGGAAGAACTCCTCGAACATCTCCCGGGTGGTGATGGTCCGGTCGTCATAAAAATTCATGGCCGTGACCCGGTTGAAGAAGGCGGTCACCGCCCGACTTGAAACCTGGAAGTGGTTGGTAAGCAGCGTGGTGAAATCCTGGCGGTCGAAAGAAGTGGTAAGCTTGAACTGGGGATTGTCAAAGACAATGGCCTTGAGCTGGACAATGGCGTCCATGATCGCCCGGTTCCAGTATTTTCGGCAGGTTTTTACCATACCAAAGGGGAAGCCGTGCAGGGAGACGTCGAAGATATGGCCCCGGCGTTTGAACCAGGTGGCCAGCCCGCCCACCTGGTGGTGGTGTTCCAGGAGCAAAACTTTGTGGCCGGCCCGGGCCAGACGGTTGGCAACGGTGAGGCCGCCCAGGCCGGTGCCGATGACCACGGCATCGTAGCAGGCGGCCGCTGGCGCAATGGAGTTATGCAGCATGGCTATCTCCCGCCAGGAAGTGCTGGTTGGCCATGACCACGCCGGACATCATGGCGCCGATAATGCCCAGGAACCCCTGGTCGGTGCCGGCCAGAACGAGGTTGGCAAACGGCGTACAACCGTCCTTGTGTTTGCGGGGCGCGCCGTACACCGCGCCCCGATCCTTGCCGCTGAAGCGTTGGATGGTAATCGGGGTGAAGGAATCCTGAAAAAGTACCTGGTCGTAAAAAGCGCCGAGCAGGGCCTCGGCGCAGGCCGCCGATTCCTTGGCGTACTGGGCCTTCATCGCGGCATACTCGGGCGCGGTAGCCTGGCGCCAGAGGTCAAAGTTGGCCAGGTGGGTGACGCGGACCTGACAGGTCTCGCCTGCTGGACGCCCCTGGAAGTGGTCGGACAGGCAGACCACGCAACTATTCGTATCCACGGCCGTAACCGGCATGTGGTACTGGAAGGTGTCTTGAAAAGAGAAGACCATGGTGCGGCCCGGGGCCAGTTTTTCCCGGAAAGGTCCGGGCAGCAGGAAGATGGATTCAAAAAAACTGATGTTACCGGCCGGGGTGGCCAACTCATCGGCCTGGCCGGCATCGCCCAGCAGGGCGCGGGTGGCGGGCAGGCCGGCGGTGGAGAGGACCGCCTCGCAGGCCAGGGACTCGCCGCTAATCAGTTCCACCCCGATTATCCGGTCATGCCGCGTGGTCAGTCCGGCCACCGGCGTCCGGAAGCGAATCTCGCCGCCCAGCGAACGATAGCGGTCCAGGAGCAGGTCGAGGAAATCCTTCATGGTGTCGGCCGGCCGGAACAGCCCCTCCTGGAAAATGGCCCGAAAGAGAATGACGAACTGGGCAAAGTCCATGTCGTCTTCGCTGGCATTGCCATAGAGCATGATGGGCCAGAGCAGCAGGTTCCGCAGCACTTCGTGGTCAAGCAAGGCGCATAATTCCTGACGGGTGGACCGCCAGGGCGCCGGGGTGAAGGGGTCGTAGTCGTCCAGGGCCTGGATCAGGCGCTGGAATCCGTCCGTGGCCTCGGGAAAGGCGGCCACGATCTGCTGCCGCAGCAGTGAGAAATCGTTGGAAAAACACAAGCAGGGGCCGCCCTGGACGCGGATCTCCGAGAGTATCTGCTCATGGGTGATAAAGTTCTTGCGGGAGAGTTTGAGCTGCCGGAAGAGACGGTTGAGCGGCGCGTGGCGGAGCTCTGGGGGCGCGAAGTTGGTCATGGCATGCAGGCCGGTTTCCAGGAGCATACCCTGGCGAAAATAATAGGAGTTCAGGCCGCCGGGCTTGTCGTGTTGCTCGATGATCAGCGGGTGGCGGCCGGCCCGGGCCAGACGAATACCGGCGGCCAGGCCGGCCAGGCCGGCCCCTATGATAACGATGGGAGCGCGCACGGCCCCAGGTTATAAATCCTTGAGGCGGGGGGTCAGGTAGGCCACGGTGGAGTCCAGGGAGGCGAGCTTGGGGTAATCCTCCTCGGGCACCTGGAGTTTGTAGCGCTTCCGCAGTTCCATGACAATGTCGAGAAAGTCCATGGAGTCCAGGTCGAGCTGGTCGCGCAGCGGCAGCTCACCCTTGAGCGTGGCCAGGTCGGCATCCTCGTCAATATCCTGGATGATCTCCAGAATTACCGCTTTGATTGCTTCAGGCGTCATACGTGTTCCTCATGGTTCAGGCGGCCGGCCCTGCCGGGCCTTTACCGCGAATCTATTGCTGGTATTTGCCGACGATCACCACCGAATTGATGCCCAGCATTCCAAAGGAGTTGTTGAGAATAACCTTTACCCCGTTTGTTTCCACGGCTCGGTCGCGCACCAGATTCGGCAGGCTGCACGCGGGGTCAAGGTCGTCGATATTGATAGTTGGATGCACCAGCCGGTCCGTAAACGCCGGCAGGTTGCCGGCCAGTTCCAGGCCGCCGGCCGCCCCCATGGCATGGCCGATCAGGCTTTTGGTGTTGTTGATGTAAGTGCGAGGGCAGTCCGCGAAAACTTCACGCAGGGCGTGGCATTCCTCGATATCCCCCTGCCGGGTGCCGGTGGCGTGGCTGTTGACGATGTCGATGTCTTGGGCAACAAGCCCGGCCCGGGACAAGGCCAGGCGCATGCACTCCGCCTGGCGTGGCCAGTAGGGCAGCACAAAATCGCGGGCATCGGAGTTCATGGCGTAGCCGATGATCTCTCCGTGAATTTTAACACCCCGGGCCAGGGCGTCGTCAAGCCTCTCCAGGGTATAAAGGCAGGCGCCCTCGGCGATGACGATGCCGTTGCGGCCCCGGTCAAAGGGGCGGCTCGCCTGTCGCGGGTCCGGGTGGCTGGCCAGGGCGCCCTGGGCCTTGAAGCTGGCGAAGACACCGAAGGAGCCGGTGGATTCCGAGATGCCACCGCACAGGGCCAGGTCCACGTCGTGTAGCCTCAGCATCTGCAAGCCTTGGATGAGGGCGGCATTGCCGGCGGCGCAGGCGGCGCCCACCGAGTAATGGGGGCCGGTAATATCGAGGCTCATGGTGATCTCGCCGGCCGGGTTGTTGAGCACGGTGCGGGGGTTGTGGTGATGGGACCAGAAATCGACATTGTTGTCGAACTGGCCGAGGTTGTAGACCTCGTTCTCGGTTTCAACGTTGCCGTGCTCGGTGAGCCCCACATAGACCCCCACCCGGCTGCGGTCGCTTGCGGCCAGGTTAAGGCCCGCGTCAGCCACGGCCTCGTGGGCCGCATAGACGCCCAGGCAGCCGGCCCGGGTGCCGCGTTTGTTGTCCTTTCTCTTGCGATATTTGGTCTCCGGAAAGTCGCAGAGGCCGGCCGGCACCTTGCCGATGTACCGGTGCTCCATTAGCCTTATGCCGGAGAGGCCGGCCAGCAAATTGTGCCGAAAATCGGCCAGGTTGTCGGCGCCGGGCGCCGCCAGCCCAACGCCGGTGATGACAATTCGTTGGCTTGGCCGTGATTCTTTCATAATATCCTGTCTGATTTTGTCCGTTTGCTGCGTTGGGTGAAAGAATATAGCTGAATTTCCCTGGTCTGTCGACCTCGAATGGTGGGCGCGCAAGTCTGGATCATATTTTACCAGGACGCCGTCGGTCCAGGCCGGCAAAGAACAGGGCGGTGAAAAAGGCGAAAAAATGGCCCTCGGCCATGTCGAGCAGCGAGGAATTGAACAGGCAGCCCACGGCCATGGTAAGCACCAGCCCCTGGGCAAGCCAGTTATTGGGTTGGCCCAGGGTTCTGGAATACCACAGCATGACCAAAAGCAGGGTCAAAAAGAGGGCCAGGCCCAGCGCGCCGGTCTGCACGGCGAGCAGCAGGTACTCATTGTGCGGGTTGTCGGTGGGCAGGGCGCCGGTGCTTTGTGCCAGCGCCGCGTATTTTGTGGGAAAGCTGCCGGTGCCGTGGCCGAGGAGTGGCGCCGTGGACCAGAGGCGCGCGGTATTAACCCAGAACTGGTAGCGCAGGCCGATGCTGGTGTCGGCCTCGCCGCTCTGGTATTTTTTAACGTCATGCATGCCTTCGGCGATACGCCCGGCAAAGGAACTGGAGAGAAAGAAGAAACCGGCCAGGACGACCCCGAGCAGCAGGCCGGCGGCCATGGCCTTTTTCCAGGAAAAACGTTGCAGAAAAAAAAGCAGGGCCAGGCCGATGAAGATGACCTGGCCGGTGCGGCCGGCTACCATGAAGAAGATGTTAAAGATGCCCAGGGCAATGGCCACGGCCCAGGGCCAGGCTTTGGCCGGGGAGTCGACCAGCCGATGGGCGGCCCAGAAGATGGCAAAGGCCATGAGGATACTGTGGGTAATGCGGCTGATAGGCGAGGGGTCGGACCCGGACCGGAAGCGCAGGGGTTCCAGAAAACCGAGGCTTAAGGCGCCGGAGATTAGCAGCAGCGCGCCCATGCCAACGAAAAAGCCGTTGATCCCATAGCGTTGTGCCTTGGGGTCGGCCAGGAAAGGCATCAGGGCGGCGATGAACAAGAGCTTGCGGTATTTTTGGGCAAACCCGAAGGCCTCGTCCAGGGGGGCGGCGGAGCCCAGCATGCGGACCAAAAGCAGGGCCAGCAGGAGCAGGGCAACAGCCGCCACCGGATTGGCCCGCAGTTGGCGCGGCAGATCGCGAAACCGACCGGAGAGCAGCCAGAGGGCGAGGAAGAGCAGGGCAAAGGCCGAGGCGCCGGTGGTGGAAATGGGCAGGGAAAAACCCAGCCCGGCGGCGCAAGGCGCGGCCAGTCGGGCAAGCCAGTCCGACCAGGCGGTTGAGCGGCTGTTTGCTGTCACGATAATCCCTGCGGGGCGACCGTCTGCCGCACCCGGGCCGCCGGGAAAATGGCGGCGGCCGCCTGGGGCGTGTATTCCGGCACCATTTCCTGGAGCAGGGCCTTGATGCCCTGGCCATCGTGGTCCCGGGCCAGCCGCGTGAGCCGGGTCAGCGGTTCCTCCAGATCCTGCATGGCGGCGGCGGGGGCGCGCAGGACCATGATCTTCTCATGATCGGTGGGCACGATGCCCTCGCCCACGGTAATCAGCTCTTCGTAGAGTTTTTCGCCGGGCCGCAGCCCGACAAAGGTGATCTCGATCTCCGTGTCCGGCTCCTTGCCGCAGAGCCGGATGAGGTCCCGGGCCATCTGGACGATTTTTACCGGGCTGCCCATCTCCAGCACAAAGATCTCGCCGCCCGTGCCCATGGCCGCGGCCTGCAGGATGAGCTGGGCCGCCTCCTCGATGGACATGAAGTAGCGGGTCATCTCCGGGTGGGTAACGGTGACCGGGCCGCCCAGTTCGATCTGCCGCCTGAAGAGGGGTATAACCGACCCGGACGAGCCCAGGACATTGCCGAAGCGCACCGCCATGAAACGGGTGTTATGGCCGCCGTAGGCCTGCATGATCTTTTCGGTCAGCCGTTTGCTGGCGCCCATGACATTGGTGGGCCGCACCGCCTTGTCGGTAGAGACCAGGATGAAACGTTCCACCTCGTGGCGCACCGAGGTATCGATCAGGCCGCGGGTGGCCAGGACGTTGTTGACCACCGCCTCCCATGGGTTGCGTTCCACCATGGGCACATGCTTGTAGGCCGCGGCGTGGAAGACCACGGTGGGCTTGAAATGGTCGAAAACGTGGTCGAGCAGGGCCTGGTCCTGGACCTTGCCGAGGACGGTCACGTAGTTCACAAAGGTGTGTTCGTGGAGGATCTCCATTTCAATGCCGTAGAGGTTCATCTCGGCGGCGTCCAGGAGGATGAGCCGGGCCGGTTTGAAACGCAGGATCTGTCGGCAGAGTTCCGAACCGATGGAACCGCCGGCCCCGGTCACCAGAACGCAGCGGCCGGTTAGCACCGCGTCGATCTGCTCGATTTTAAGGTCCACCGGCGGCCGGCCCAACAGATCGCGGTAGGAGACCTCACGCATCGCCTTGATGGATACCTCGTGGTTGATGAGCTCGGCGAGGTTGGGCAGGGTCTTGAAGGGCAGGCCGGAGGCCTGGCAGATGCCGACGATCCTCGCCATCTGGGCGCTGGCGGCCGAGGGGATGGCAATGAGAATTTCCTGGGCCGTGGTCTCGGCGGCCACCTCCGGCAGATCGGCGATTACCCCTATCACTGTGGAGCCGTGGATGCGCTTGCCGAGTTTGCCGGGGGCGTCGTCAAGCAGACCGATGACCTCATAGGGCAGGGCCAGGTTGTCCCGGACCTCGCGCAGCAGTTTTTCCGCGGCGTCGCCCGCGCCGATGACGAGGAGTCTTTTGCGACGGCCGGCGGCAAGCCTCGGCGGGCGGCGGAGGAACTGGTGGGCCCCCTGGAAATAGAGGCGCAGGGCCACCCGGTGGCCGGAAATGAACAGGAAGGTGAGCAGGCCGTCCAGGATAAAGATGGAGCGTGAGAACTCCTGAAAACGATTAACGATAAGAATGCCGCCCATGGCCAGCAGGGAGGCCGTCAGGCAGGCCTTGACGATGCTGGCCAGGTCGGTGAGGCCGGTGTAACGCCACATGCCGCGGTAGAGACCGAACCAGTGAAAGATGAGGATTTTGAAGATGATCAGCCACGGCAGCACCAGTGGCCAGGGGATCAGGTCGGGGTTCGCGAGGCCCCCCTCGAAACGGATGGCATAGGCCAGCAGATGGGCGGCGACGAGGAGCAGGATGTCGGTGGCCAGGATGGCCCAGAAGGTGGCGGACTTAAACAGGTGTTTCATGATGCCATGCGTATGGGTTGAAAGAAAGCGCCACTATACCCAGTCGTGCCGGAAAAGCACAACAGTTTCCTGGCAGGAGGGCACTCGCCTTTTTGCGGCATGGCTTTTTTCCTTGGTGTAGAATCAAGAGGGTGCAGGGGGGAGTTTGGGTGGTTGGGGTGTGTACATAGGACCTAATAGGACGTATATGACCTGATCCTGTGTACTTCCCCGTCTTCCTTTTTGCCTTGAGCTTTCAGCTTTCATGGGTACAGAGCATGATTACCAGTAATGCCACCGTGACCTCGGCAGCCCTTGAACACCTGGACCGCGATTGGCTGCGCGACTATCCCGCCGCCTTGTTGCATGGGCTGGCCAGCCTCGTCGGGCAACGGGGTGAAGCTTTGTATGTCACCGGCGGCGCGGTGCGCAACTGGCGGGCCGGCCGGCCGTCCGTTGACCTTGATCTCACCGTGACCACCGACGGCCTGGGCTGGGCCCGGGATCTGGCCGGGCGGCTGGGCGGCGCCTTGGTGCCGCTGGACGAAGGCCAGGGCGTGGCCCGGGTGGTCTGGCAGGGGATCGTCATTGATTTCTGCCGCTTCCGTGGCCCGGCCCGGAGCCTGGCCGAGGATCTGGGGCTACGGGATTTCACCATCAACGCCATGGCCGTGGCCTTTGATCCGGCGGGTCCGGGGCTCTTGCCCCCCTATGCCATCATTGATCCCATGGGCGGCGGCCGGGATTTTGCCGATGGGCTGCTCCGGGTTACCTCGCCCAAGGTATTTTTCGACGATCCCCTGCGGCTGCTCAGGGCCTTCCGCTTCATGGCGGAACTGGGCTTCGCCCTGGAGGGGGAGACCGAGGCCCTGCTTCGTAGTCAGGCAGACCTGATTACAGGGCCGACAGGGCCGGCCGGCGCACGCATTAACGGCGAACTGGCCCGCATCATGGCCAGCGGTCGGGCGTCGGTCACGGTGCGGGCCATGGCCGAGGCCGGGCTTTTGGGGCACTTGTTCCCGGAGTTGCAGGCCGGCGCCGGGGTCGAACAGCCGCCCAGTCATCACCTCGACGTGCTGGCCCATAATCTTCAGGCCCTGACGGAGATGGAGCGTTTACTGGCCGCGCCCGACGCTTTCTTTCCAGGACATGGGCCGAGCATGACCCGCTATCTGGCGGAGCAGGCCAGCGGGACGCTTTTGAAGTGGGCGGCGCTTTTTCATGATCTGGGTAAGCCCGCGGTTTGCGCGGAGCGGTCGGGACGCATCACCTTTCACCAGCACGAGCGGGTTGGGGCGGCAGGCTTTGCCGTCCTCGCCCGCCGCTTCGTCTGGAAGAAAATCGAGGCCGAGCGGGTCGGCCGGCTCATCGCCCTGCACATGTGGCCTTTCCATCTTAACAACGTCTTTCAGAAAGATGGGGTCGTTACCCCCAGGGCCTGCCTGCGGCTGGTGAAGGCGGTTGGCGATGAACTGCCCGGCCTTTTCATGCTGGCCATGGCCGACAGCCTGGCCGGGCAGGGGCCGGGCAAGCCGCTGGCCATGGAGGCCGCCCTGGCCCGCCTCTATGACCAGGTGGAGGAAACCCGTCGTCGGTTCGTCGAGCCGGTGCTGACCAGGCCGCGGCTGCTGGACGGTCACGATCTGCGGCAGGAGTTCAGCTTGCGGCCGGGACCAGTCTTCTCGGTTATTTTCCTGGGCCTGCAGGAGGCGCAAGTGGCCGGCGAGGTGCGCAGCCGCCAGGAGGCCATGGCCTGGGTCCGTGATTTTCTGCGTGGGCGGCAGGCACAGGACTTTTAAAGTAACTATCCAGCTTGTGTCGGCAGTCAAGCGTTCCCGGCCTGAAAATACTTTTCGCTCATTCTCGGCGGGCGTCCTGCCCGCCTCCGAGGCGTCCGCGACCTCCCGCGCATCCTGCGCCCGGTCGCGGACGAACCCGCGAAAAGCATTTCCAGTCCGGGAACTCACCTGGGTTGCGGTTCCACTGGATAGTTACCTTTTAAATTGATTTTTTTCTTGGATGACGATAAGCTGGTCAGGAGGAGAGGCGCGGCAGCGGAGCGTCTTGC
>MNYK01000148.1 GCA_001873115.1 Desulfobacterales bacterium CG2_30_60_27
AATTCTATCCCTGGCTGCTGGAGTGCGTGACCGAGCCGAGCAGACGGGGGAAGTGGAGTTTTGACTGAAGGATAGCCGGGGTTGCTAGTAGAGCGTTTCATTGAAAGACTGTCATTTCGACCGCAGGGAGAAATCTTTTTAGCTCATTGACATGGCAAGATTTCTCGTTTCACTCGAAATGACATAAGTGTAAATGTTTTAATGAAACCATGTACTAGCCAGCGGAACCGCAGCCCGGCAACGCTTAAATGCCAACACAAGCTGGATAGTTACCAAGAAATAACAATGAGGTGCAATGGTGTTTGATCTGCGGGGGAAAGTGGCACTGGTCACCGGCAGTTCGCGCGGGATCGGCCAGGCAATCGCCATGCGGCTGGCTGAAAACGGCGTCAACATCGTGGTCAACTACGTCCGCCATCGGCAGGACGCCGAGAAGACCGCCGCGGCCATCGCGGCCAAGGGGGCGCGTTGCCTGGTGGTCAAGGCTAACGTGGCCAGCGAGGAAGACGTGGCCGCCATGTTCGCCCGCATCCGGGATGATTACGGCCGGCTGGACATCCTGGTTTCCAACGCCGCCTCCGGCGTGCTCAAGCCGGTCATGGAGCTTTCCACCCGGCATTGGAACTGGGCCATGGAGATCAATGCCCGGGCGCTTTTGACCCTAACCCAGCAGGCCGTGCCGCTCATGGCGCCGGGCGGCCGCATCCTGGCGGTTTCCAGCCTGGGTGCGGTGCGGGCCATCGAGAACTACACGGCAGTGGGGGCCTCCAAGGCGGCCCTGGAATCGTTGGTGCGCCATCTGGCCGTGGAGCTGGGGCCCATGGGCATCAACGTCAACACCATCAGCGCCGGCGCCGTGGACACCGAGGCCCTGAAGAAGTTCCCCAACCGGAGCGAGATTCTCGACGGGGCCAGGGCGCGCACCCCGCTGGGCCGGCTCACCACCCCCGAGGACGTGGCCGACGTGGCCCTGCTTTTGTGCTCTGATCTGGCCCGGATGATTCAGGGGCAGACGGTCGTGGTCGACGGCGGTTACTCCATCCGGGCCTGATCATGGTAGGTCGGGTTAGGCATTTTTATGCCGTAACCAGACGTGATCCGGTTGGCTTTCCCCGGAATAACTCAAGGGGGTACTGCCCAAAGCGCGATGGCGATGCTAACCCAACCTGCAAAAAAAATATTGCGTTACACGGTATCAGTATGCGCGGCGCCTTTCAGACTGACAAACCTTTGATTCTGGCCTCGGCCTCACCCCGGCGCCGGGATTTTTTTCGCGCCCTGGGCCTGGACTGTACGTTGCTAGCGGCCGACGTGGATGAAACGCTTCGGCCTGGCGAACTGCCGGAGGCCTTTGTCCTGCGCCTGGCCGAGGCCAAGGCCAGGATGGTGGCCGAACAGGAGCCAGCCGCCTGGGTGATGGCGGCCGACACGGTGGTGGATATCGCGGGCGACATCCTGGGCAAGCCCGTGGATCAGGCGGAGGCCATGGCCATGCTCCGGCGTCTGAACGGCCAGTGGCACGAGGTGTGGACCGGTGTCTGCATCGGCCGGGCCCGGGACAACGTCTGGGACCGGCGGGCGGTGAAGACGGCGGTGAAGTTCGCCGCATTTAGCGACGAGGTTTTGGCCGCCTACCTGGCCACCGGCGAGCCCTTGGACAAGGCCGGCGCCTACGGCATTCAGGGCCGCGGTGCTTTTCTGGTGGAACGCATCGACGGCTCCTGGAGCAACGTGGTTGGCCTGCCCCTGGCCGAGGTGGTGGCTGAACTGCTGCAGTTGGGGGTCATCTCGCCGCTGGCCGGGTGAGTTTGGACATCCTCAACTCGTAAGACCTGTGCCGCTGGACAAGATGTTAAATCACTAAAGCAGCAACGTTTGAGGTCTCCTTAACTTGCAAAATAATCTGACAGGTTGGATGCCCGGCGTCGACGGCAAAGTCGCAACCCAGGTGAAGCGAGGCTGACCCTTCTTTATGATGGGATGATATACAGATCCGCAGAATATTAATGGGAAGGTTGGTTACTCGACACACGCACGCTCTATCGTGTTGTAAATTCGTAAAATTAACCAACGCAATGTCGGGTGGTCAGCGAACTTATAGTAACTTGTTAACCAGAAGAAAAGATAAAAATTAACCATTGCCAAGACCTAAATTAAGACCTATAATAAAATTATATTAAGGTCAAAAATTAGATCGAGGTGTTGTCATGGAAACAGTATTTGCAAGCTGCTCTGCCAGTATTTCTGAATTAAAAAAAAATCCCTCTTCCCTCATTGAAAAGTCGGGAGGAGAGCCAATCGCCATTCTCAACCACAATAAACCAACAGCCTATCTTATTCCCGCTGCAACCTACGAGATGTTTTTGGAAAAAATCGAAGACTATCAATTAGGCCTTATAGTTAAAGAACGCCAAAGCGAGAAAATTTTTGCCGTGGAAGTTGATCTCAATGAAATATAAATTGAAATTCCTCCCCACTGCCCTGAAGGAATGGAAGAAACTTGACAACACAATTCAGGCCCAATTTAAGAAGAAATTAACAGAACGGCTGGAAAATCCTCACATGCCTGCGAGTCAATTGTCAGGTTTTGAGAATCATTACAAAATCAAACTAAGGGCCACCGGCTACAGGCTTGTATACGAAGTGGTTGATAAAGAAATATTTATTATCGTCATAGCAGTTGGGAAAAGAGACAAGGGCGCCGTGTATAAAACTGCCCAAAAAAGAAAGGGGAAGAATGGTTAGCAAGAGTGTAATTGGGCAAGCAGGCCAGGGTCGTCGCTCATGATGCCGTCGACGCCGAGTTCCAGTAGATCGCGCATCACGCGGGCATCGTTTACGGTCCAGACGTGCATTTCCAGACCCAGGTCGTGGGCAGCGGCAATGGCCGCGGGGTAGATCAGATTTTTCCCCTTGTAAAACCGCGGGATCTGCAGAGCCTTGCCGGGCGGATGATAGTCGGCCGTACTTCCCCTTGCCAGCATCGTGTAAAACTCTTTCACCTCCTGAAAACTGAAGCTCGTGGGCAGGCCGGGGCAGGCCTGGCGCAGGGCGGTCAGCACGGGGTGGTTGAACGCGGCGAGCAGCACCCGGTCGGCGCTGTTGGTGTCGCGGAGGAGGTTGGCCAGCAGGGCGGTGATTGGCGGTGTTTGCTGTTTCACCTCCACGGTAAGCATGGCCTCGGGAAAGCTGGTCAGCACCTCGGCCAGGGTGGGGATGGAGATGCCCTGGTCGCGGAAGGGGTGGGTGCGGTCCGGGGCAATGAAGCCGTGGCCGGCGTCCAGTTGTCGGCAGTTTGCCAGGGTGATATCCGAAATATTACAGTCTTTCCCGCAGGTCCGCCTGCTGGACTGATCGTGATGGCAGACGAGGTGGCCATCCTCTGTGGCCCAGATGTCCAGTTCGAAATAACGGCTGCCCGCGTCCCAGGCGGACTGGAAGGCTGGCAGGGTGTTCTCGGGAAACCAGCGCGAGTCGCCGCGGTGGGCGAAGAGCCGTGGTTTGGCCGGAGCAAAGAAGCGGCTGGTCATGGATTTGCCTGTCTGGCGGCCAACCGGCCGCGGGCAACGTCGACCCGGGTCAGCAGCAGCATGCCGATGATAAAGAAGGCGGCCAGGGCGAGAATGGAGGTGCGGGTCGAACCGGTGATGTCGGTAAGGAGCGCGAAGACCAGGGGGCCGAGGATGGCGGCAAACTTGTTGCTGATGGCGTAGAAGCCGAAGAACTCAGCGTTTCTGCCGGCCGGGATGAGTTTGGCATACAGGGAACGGCTGATCGATTGGCTGCCGCCCAGCACCACGGCCACGGCCGCGCCCAGCAGCCAGAATTGCCAGGCCTGATTGATGAACCAGGCGTAGACGACTACGCTGATGAAGCCGACCAGCGACAGGGCGATGGCCTTTTGGGCGCCGATCCTTGCCGCCAGGCGGCCGAAAAGCAGGGCGCCGGGCATGGCCACGAACTGGATCATGAGAAAGCAGCCGAGGATGGTGGCCTGGGAAAGGCCCAACTCATCCTTGGCAAAGACGGCGGCCACGACGATTAACGTCTGGATGCCGTCATTGTAAAAGAGAAAGGCGATCAGGAAACGGAGCAGATCCTGGTAGTCTCGTAGCGCTCGGAAGGTGGCGAGGTAGCCGGTGTGCGTAGTGGCTGCCGCAGTAACGGTGGTTGGCGCGGTTCGTCCTTTTAGGGCGCGGAAGACCGGAATGCTGAACAGCGCCCACCACAGGCCGGTGAAGAGCAGGCCGAAGCGGGTGGCCATGCCTCGGTCGGCCAGGCCCAGGGTCTGATAGCCCTGGATCATCACAAAGACCACCAGCAGGCAGAGGCCGCCGCCGATGTAGCCCAGGGCGAAGCCGCGGGCGGACAGGGTGTCCATGCCGTCTTCGCCGCCGAGATCCGGCAGAAAGGCGTTGTAGAAGATGTTACTCGCCGCGAAACCGAAGTTGGCCAGGCTGAAGAGAACGATGGCCAGCAGCAGTTGCCCGGTCCCAACCAGCACCATGAGGCTGGTGGCCAAGGCCCCAGTCAGGCAGAAGAACATGAGCAGGCCCCGGCGCCACTGGCGGCGGTCGGCCAGCCGGCCGAGCTGGGGGGCGGAGAGGGCGACGGCCAAGAGCGACAGGGAAACCACATAGCCCCAGAGGGCCGGCCCAGCCACCTGGCGCGACCAGCCGAAGATGGAGATCTGGGCGCCACCGGCCGGCACCAGGGCCAGGAAGTAAACCGGGAACACCGCCGACAGCACCACGGTGGCGAAGCCGGAGTTGGCCCAGTCGTACATGCACCAACCAGCCCAGCCCTGCTCCCGCTCCGTTTTAGATTTTTTCATGCCCTTCTCGTCATACCTTAAGGGAACCTTGAAAAATTCATTTATCGTCATTCCCGCGAAAGCGGGAATCCAGTCAAATCACACAGATGGATTCCGGGTCAAGCCCGGAATGACGAATTATTCAAGGTTGCCTTAAGCTTTGAGCTTTCAGCTTAATCAATACATATCATACCGAGCAAGCACCCCTTCCAGGCCGCCATTGTTCAAGGGCTTTTTCCAGGTGGTCTTGAGCCCCACCTTCTTGATGAGCGCCCGCTGGCCAAGATAGAGCAGGGCGCTGGAGCCGGTGCATTTTTGTTTCAGGAAATCGCCGAACTCCTTGATGCGGGCGGCAGCCTCCTCTTCCTGGCCAAGCCTTACGCCGTAGGGCGGGTTGCAGACGATGAGGCAATCGGCCAGGGTCTCGATCGCCGAGAAAGGCCGCGTGTGGAGGCTCACCCTGTCGCCCGAGGGCAGCAGGTCGAGGTTGACGCGGGCTGCGGCCACGGCCGCGGCCGAGATATCGCTGCCGCTGATCAGCCCGGCCGGTAGCTCCCGGATGTGCCGGTTCTCCTCTTTTTTCACCTGGTGCCAGGCATTGGCGTCAAAGTCCGGCAGCCGCTCAAAGCCGAAGCGGCTGCGCAGAAAGCCGGCCGGAATGCGGCAGACGTGCATGAGCGCCTCGCAGAGCAGGGTGCCGGAGCCGCACATGGGGTCGGCGAGCGGCCGCTCGCCGTTCCAGTCGGCCAGGCGGATGATGGCGGCGGCCAGGGTTTCCTGCATGGGGGCGGCCACGGTTTCCGCGCGGTAGCCGCGGCGGTGCAGGGACTCGCCAGCCACGTCGAAACTGATGGTGGCATGGTTGTCCTCGACGCGCAGGGCCAGGCGAAGGTCCGGATTTTTCGTGTTCACATTGGGGCGGGCACCGGTTTGCTCGCGCAGGGCATCGACCAGGGCGTCCTTCACCACCAGGGCGGCGTGCTGGGAATGGCTGATGGTGCTGTTGGCCACGGTGGCGTAAACCGCAAAGGTGGTCTCTACCCCCAGCAGCTCATGCCAGGGCAACTTTACCGCGGTCTGGTAAAGGTATTTAGTACTGTGGCAGTCGAAGGAGATGAGCGGCGCCAGGATCCGGGAACAGAGTCGCGACCCGTAGGTGATCCGGTAGAGGGCGGCCGGCTCGGCGGAAAAATGGAGGCCCCGGAAGGCAGTCTTCACCTCCTGGCCGCCCAGATCCTCGATCTCGGCCGCGCCCAGTTCCTCCAGGCCATCGGCGATCTGGGCGAAGTAACGGTTATTTTTCTGATAGGCGAACATGGGACTCCTGGGGCTGGGCGGTTGTCGTAGACTGCGGTTGCCTCTGTGTACGCCAAGTCGGCCCAAAAAACCAGGGAAATTGCCGGGTAAGGCAGGCCGGCCGCCGCTGGGGTGGACTTTGGCCGCGGCTGGCGGTACTATGAAAACGACAGCGATTGTTTAATGGGCGGCAGCCCACCAAGCCGCGAGGCCGATCCATGGGGATCTTCATCGTCGTATTGCTCAGCATGCTCGCCGGCGGGCTTACCTTGTTTTTCCTGCTTCGCTGGCAGAGCGATTTTTGCACGCCCTGAGTGCTCATATACGGGGCCCTCGGGGCAGGGCTCTTCGTCTTCTGGCTGCTCAACAGATTCCTGTAGGCCCGGCCGTCTAGCCAAGTGGCGGATTGAAGTAGCCGAAGCGCAGGGCCGGGAATCGTTTTTTTAGTTCCGCCAGCCAGTGCCGGATGCCCATGGGTTTGACAATGGGATGATGGCCCATCTCCTCCAGGTACCAGTCCGGATCCATGTTCAGGTTGCGGAGCTGGATGAGGTCCGGTTTGCGGGCCGCCACCAGGTCGCACAGGGCCGCGAACTCCTCGGGGTCATCGGTGAAGCCGGGCAGGATGAAGTAGTTCAGCGACACCCATTTTCCCTGTTTCTTCATAATGCTTATGGACTCCATGACCTCGGTGAAACCGAAGCCTGTGGGCCGGTAGTAGAGGCGGTGCTTTTCCGGCCGGGCGCTGTTCATGCTCACCCGGATGGAGTCGAGGCCGGCGGCGGCCAGGAGCGCGACCGCCTCGGGCCGGCTGGCGTTGCTGTTCAGGTTGATGGTGCCGCGGCTGGTTTGCTTACGAATGGCGCGGATGGCCGCCCCAATGGTCTCGGCCTGCAGCAGGGGCTCGCCCTCGCAGCCCTGGCCAAAGCTGACCACCGGCCGCTTGGCCTGTTGCAGATGCGGCACGGCCACCTCGGTGATTTCCGCGGCCGAGGGCACGAAGCGGATGCGGTCCTGGGTGGCCGGACAGCAGCCCGAGGGTTGCAGGGAGATGCAGCCAAGGCAGGCGGCATTGCAGGCCGGCGAGGTGGGCAGCGGCGCCTCGAAGCGGCCGAGGAAATAGTTTTTGGCAGCCGGGCAGCCGTAGGTCAGGCTGCATTTGCCCAGGTGCTGGATGAGCCGGTTGTCGGGACACTCCTGCATGCGTTGGCGGGTGCGCTGCTCGATTGTGTCAGGATTGACATGGGCGAACTCCTGGCGGGTGTCCGGGTCGCTGCGGAAACCGGCGGCCCAGAAGCGCCCGCGGTGCCAGCCTACGGCGGCGTAGGCAAAGAGGGGCAGGGGGGCCAACTCGACCTGGTCTTTCTTAAAGGCGGCGGTGAGGGTCACGGTGTGGGCCGGCGCCATGAAGGCCGCCACCGCCTGGATGCCGGCCCGCGGCGCCAAGGGATTCTTCTCCAGGGTCACGAGCTTGCCGGTGCGCGGTTGGATGCCCATGGGTTTGCGTTGCGGCAGCAGGAAGAGCTCGCTGCCCTCGGGCAGGGGGATGAGATCCGCCAGGTCTGGCACCCCGCAGAAGGCGCCGCCCCGGCCGGCCATGTTCAGGTCGGGAAAATCGATGATTTCGCCCCGGTCGTTGGCATAGACCAGGCAGGGGATGGTGTCGGGATGTCGTGAGGCCTTGGGCGGCATGGTTTTTCCTGGCAGAAGTGGAGTGCACTATACCCGGTCGCGCCTGAAGAATCCAGAAAGAGAGTGGAAAATATGGGGTTTGGGTGTATAAAATATGCTTTTCTTGCTGTAACTATCCAGCTTGATGACGGAATGGAACGAAAATCACAGTATGTAACTGTTCAGCGGTGCCGCTGATGCCAGGAAGAGGTCTGCGAAGTGTGCTATTGCACATGAGCAGGCCGATGACGACGCAGATGTGGTGCTGCTAAACAGTTACTTCTTGCTTACTGATGGCGGACCGGGGGCGCGGCAGAGGATGGAGAAAACCTGGACGATTGATAAGGCGCGGGAACTGTATGGTATCTCCCGCTGGGGCGTAGGCTATTTCGATATAAATCAGCATGGCCTGGTCACGGTAAGCCCCTTGAAGGACGCCGGCCCGGCCATCGCCATTGTCGATGTGATGCGCGAGGCCATTGGCCAGGGCTTGCATTTTCCCATGCTCATCCGTTTTCAGGATTTGCTCCGTAACCGGGTGGAGCGCGTTAATGCCGCCTTTGCCGACGCCATGGCCGAGTATGGCTATCGTTCCTATTTTCGGGGGGTCTACCCGGTCAAGGTCAATCAGTTGCGCGAGGTGGTGGAGGAGATCATCGACGCTGGCCGGCCCTTTCACCTGGGCCTGGAGGTCGGCTCCAAGCCGGAGCTGTTCGCCGCCCTGGCCATCCACGAGGACCAGGAGAGCCTGATCATCTGCAACGGTTACAAGGATCGGCAGTACATCAGCACGGCCCTGATCGGCAACAAGCTCGGCAAAAAGCTCGTCCTGGTTGCGGAAAAGGTGGAGGAGATCCGCACTATCATCAGCCTGTCCCGGGAGATGGCCGTTGAACCGATGATCGGCCTCAGGGTGCGGCTCATGACCCCCGGGGTCGGCAAGTGGCGGAATAGTACGGGCGAGGACGCCAAGTTCGGCCTTACCACCAGCGAGATCCTCGACGCCTCGGCACTGCTTAAGGAGGCGGGCATGGCCCACTGCCTGCGGCTGGTCCATTTTCACATCGGTTCCCAAGTCCCCGACATCATTACCATCAAGAAGGCGGTGCGGGAAGGGGCCATGTTCTACGCCAAGCTGCGGAAGACTGGCCATCCCCTGGGCTTTCTCGACGTGGGCGGCGGCCTGGGGGTAGACTACGACGGCAGCCGCACCACCTTCCACTCCTCCATCAACTATTCCTTGAACGAGTATGCCCGGGACATCGTCTACAACATCATGGACGTGTGCGATTCTGAAAAGGTGGACCACCCGGTGATGATCTCGGAGAGCGGCCGTGCCCTGGTGGCGCATCATACGGTTCTGGTGGTGGAGAGCTTCGGTCATATCGGCAAGGTGCCGGCGGGACCTGCCGTGGCGCCGTCGGCCGGCTGTCACAAGTTGGTGGAAGACGCCTGGGATACCTTTCAGACCATCAGCCCTTCCAACCCGTTGGAGGCCTATCATGAGGTTATGCACCTGTATCAGGAAGCCCAGACCCATTTCGGACTGGGGCTTATCGACCTGGAGGTGAAGGCCCAGGTGGAAAAACTTTTCTGGTGGACCAGCTACGAGGTGCTGCAGCGCTTTCAGGGCGCCGACTACAAGCCGGATGAGATTCTTGATCTGGAGAGCCGTCTGGGCGATCAGTACCTCTGCAACTTCAGCGTCTTTCAGTCGCTCTTGGATCACTGGGGCTTCGGGCAGCTCTTTCCGATCATGCCCCTGCACCGGCTCGACGAGGAGCCTACCCGGCGCGGTACCCTGGCCGATATTACCTGCGATTCCGACGGCCGGGTCTCCAAGTTCATCAACCTCTACGAGGAGGGGGTCGATGTCCTGCCCCTGCACCGCGTCACCGGCGAGCCCTATTATCTGGGCATCTTCCTTACCGGCGCCTACCAGGATATCATGGGCGATCTGCACAACCTCTTCGGCCGGGTCAACGAGGCCCATGTCTTCCTGGACGAGGATGAGGAGGCTGGTTATTACATCGAGGAGACCATCGAGGGCACAACCATGGAAAAGGTGCTCGCCCTGGTGCAGTATTCGGAGAACGATCTGGGACGGAAGATGAAGGCCCAGTTCGACCTGGCCATCAAGGAGGATCGCCTGCGGCCCAATGAGGCCATGCGGCTCTTGAGCGATTATGAGAAGGGGCTGAAGGGCTATACCTACCTGAAGTTCTGAGGCGCTGCTCAGGCGGGCTGACGCAGGGCGCCGAGCACGGAGTTGACGGTCTTGTAGATTTCCAGGTCGTCGCCAAACACATCCTGGATGTTTTTATTTTCGACCAGATCCTCGATGATGAACTGGGTGAAGTAAAGGCTCATGAAGTTGGCGTCCGGAGCCAGGGAGCGCAGCGGGGCAATCTTGAACTGCAGGTCGAAATCCTCGATGTCGCCCAGCCGTTTCAGGTGATCGGCGAACAACTCGCGGATGGCGGACTCCGAGGTGGTCTCGATGATGTGATTGTCGAGCAAACGCTGGACCAGCCGGGTAGCCAGTTCGTCGGCATTCTTGAAGGCCGTGTTGATCATGGCGTGCCGTTCCCGCTCACGTTTGCGGTCAATGGCATTGCTGGCCCGGTCATCGGCACTGTACGGATTGTTGGCGTGATGGCCCATGCGCGGTTCTCCTGATTATAAATGCTCGGCCCAAGTCCGAGGCGATTTTGAAAAAAACAAAAAAACATTGTACCTGGATGAATTAATTCAGCCAGGGAAAACTGCTGGTCGTGTAAAAAAAACAAAGAAAGCGCCAGCGCCACCAGGAATGAAAACAGGTGGTCGGCGGTCGATGCGGCGGCCTCGGCCTTTTTACGTCCCGCACGAGGGAAGCCAGATTGCAGGGGATAAATTTCGACTCCCAGTACCCTTGGGGTGCGCTTCCTAAAACACCTCAATACCATTGAAAGAAAATCCCGGCAATGATTTTTGCCAAGAATGCTTATCGATCAGAAGTCGGGAGTTGTAATGAACGAGCATGGTACCGTGGCAACGAAGAGCGCCACCATCCTGCCGCCAGCCGGCTATCCCTTTTTTCTAAATTTTTTTTGTAACTACTCAGGTCCATAGGCTGTAGGCATTTAGACTGTTAGCAACAGCGAAACACGAGATATAAAGCTGAGTTGAGCAGCTCGTCTGCTCATACGAAACTTATGCCCTTGCGGTATAAAGCTGAGTTGAGCAGCTCGTCTGCTCATACGAAACTTATGCCCTTGCGGTATAAAGCTGAGT
>MNYK01000048.1 GCA_001873115.1 Desulfobacterales bacterium CG2_30_60_27
CACCGGAACGCTTCCGTTCTCCAGTTCCGGCGACTGCGGCCTTCCCCATTAGACCACAGGGTCGGCATCTTCAGATAAGTGACGAGGCTACACGTAGGTTCGCTTGCGCTGCGGCCTGCGATTTTGCCCATGGGAAACTTACAACCCCTGGTTACCCAGGCGCTGCTTCCCGGTGCTAAGGAGGTGTACGGACAACTCCTCCTACTGGACTTTAACCAGCAAGAATTACAGCCGTTTTACGGCATACAGTCAAATCTTTATCCTTGGTCATATTCCCTGCCCGTAAGCCTGTAACCCCTATTTCCTACCCTTGGGCTTGTTTGGCTTAGCGGATTGCGGGGCACGCGATTCCGAGCGAGACGTTATTTTCCCCGCCTTCTCGTTGCTCCGCCCGGAGCGGGATTTCGCCACCGTTCCAGAACCTTTGCCAGAGCCTGTAACTTTTGCTTTGTGAGATGGTGATAACTGTTTGGCCGCCTTTCTTCCGGCGACCAACTCTATTATGTCCTTGTCCGCTTTTTTGGCACTGGCCGCACTGTTGGGGCGAAAGAGAACATAATCCGGCACGTCGCTATCCTCGGTAAAGCCGTTTACCTTTTCCTGCGGAATCTTCTGCTGCAACAATTTTTCAATGGCCAGCAGATGAAGATTTTCCGAGGGGCTGACCAGGGAGACGGCAATGCCGCTCACCCCCGCCCGGCCAGTGCGGCCGATGCGGTGGACATAATCCTCGGGGATAGCCGGCAGATCGTAATTGACCACATAGGGCAGATTGCTGATGTCCAGGCCCCTGGCCGCCACATCCGTTGCCACCAGGATACGGATCGCCCCGTTTTTGAACTCTTCGAGGGTACGGGTCCGGAAAGACTGGCTCTTGTTGCCATGCATGGCCGCGGCCTTGATCCCTTGAGCGGCAAGTTCCGCCGTGAGCTTGTCGGCCCCGTGTTTGGTGCGGGTAAAGACCAGTACCTGGCGCCAGTTTCCCTTGGTAATCAGATGGACGAGCAGCGCCCGTTTATTGGTTCGGTCCACCAGGTGCACCTTCTGGCCAACCGATTCCGCCGCCGTATTGCTGGGCGTCACCTCGATATATTGCGGATCATGCAGCATTCTGCCGGCAAGATCCCGAATCTCTTTGGTGTAGGTGGCGGAAAACAGCAGGGTCCGGCGGGCCTCTGGCACGAGAGCAAGGATCTCGGCAATCTCCTCACTGAATCCCAAATCCAGCATTCGGTCCGCCTCGTCAAAGACCAGAAACTCGATCCGGGAAAGATGCACATGCCGCTGGCCGGCAAGATCCAACAGACGGCCCGGGGTGGCCACCAGGATATCGATGCCGCGCTTAAGCCGCTCGATCTGCGGCTCGATGCGCACCCCGCCGTGCACCACGGTGCAGCGCAAAGAGACCCGCCGGGCATAGAGCTTAATGCTCTCGCCCACCTGCAACGCCAGTTCCCGGGTCGGGGTCAAAACAAGGGCGCGGGGGTGGGGCCCGTTGCCGCTCTTTTGACTCAAAATAGCAACCATGGGCAGGGCAAAGGCGTCGGTCTTTCCCGTGCCGGTCTGGGCGCGGGCCAGGATGTCACGTCCGGCGAGAATAACGGGAATAGCCTTGGCCTGAATGGGAGTAGGGGCATTGTAACCCTTGGATTTAACGGCTTTAAGCAGTTCGAGCCGCAGGCCAAGTTGAGTAAATGACATATAATAATCCTGGGAGCAGTATGAAGAGGATGCGGCACAAACGGGAATGCACTACGACGCAGTAGATCGGAATTGTTACGACACCATCAACTTTAACCGCCTCTTGATTTAAGGCGCCACGGTTTTGCGGGCGCCTTGGGTGTTTGTGTTTCAAAAAATCTACAGACTGTCAGGGGTGAAGGCCACCACCCGATCGATACTCTGAGCCCCGGTAAAGAGCATGACCAGCCGATCCAGCCCAAGGGCGATGCCGGCCGAGCGCGGCAGGTTGGCGAGGTCGGTGAGGAAGCGCTCCGGCATAGGGCCCGGCTCACGGCCCTGGGTACGGATGGTGGCTTGATCCGCCAGCAGGCGCGCCCGCTGCTCGTCCGCGTCGGTCAACTCCGAGAAGCCATTGGCCAACTCCAGGCCACCGACATAGAGTTCGAAGCGCTCCGCCACCTCGAGGTTGTCGGCCCGCAGGCGGGCCAGGGCGCCCATGGCGGCCGGGTAGTCGTGCAGCAGGCAGGGCCGCTCCCAACCCAGCCGGGGCTCCACATGTTGGATAAAGATCTCGTCAAAAAGCCCTTGCGCCATGGCCTCGGCCAGGGGAATTGGCGCAAACCGGCTAAAGGCCTCGGCCACGGTCAGGCGCTCCCAAGGCGCGGCCAGGCCAACCCGGCCCTCCCCCACCACCACCTCACGCTGGTCCTGGGCTTCGGCCAGAAAGGCAAACAAGGCCTCGCACTCGGTCATCAGGTCAGTGTAGTCGGCCTCGCTCCGGTACCATTCCAGCATGGTGAATTCCGGCAAATGCCGCGCCCCGCGCTCGTGGCGCCTAAAACATTTGCAGATCTGAAACAACCTGGGGATGCCGGCGCTTAACAGCCGTTTCATGCAGATCTCGGGCGAGGTCTGCAAATACCAGCCCGATGCTTCCTCGGGCTCGATACAGGCTTCGGGGATGAGACAGGGCAGGCGGACAGGCGTGTCCACCTCCAGGTAGGCATGCTCCTGAAAAAAACGCCGCACCGCCTGGATAACGGCGGCCCGCCGCCACAGCAGGCTACTTTTTCCCATAATAATAAATCAGCTTCAGCCGTTAGCTTTCACCTTTGAGCTTTCAGCTTATTTTACCCTGGTAACGTAGGTGCCGGTGCGGGTGTCGATCTGAATCCTGTCGCCCTCGCTGACAAAAGGAGGCACCTGAAGAATATAGCCGGTCTCCACGGTCACCGGTTTGGTGTCGGTGCCCGAGGTGTCGCCCTTGGCCCATGGATCGGCCTGGGTTACGGTGAGGTTCACGAAGATCGGCAGGGTGACGTCCATGGGTTGCCCCTTGAAGAACAAAACCTCGACCTCCATGTTGTCGACGAGAAAATGGGCATTGTCCCCCAAGTGCCCGGCGTCCAGCACAATCTGCTCAAAGTCCTTGGTATCCATGAAATGGAACTCGCTGCCCTGGGAATAGAGAAACTGCATGGTCCGCTCTTCCAAGGGGGCCGGCTCGAATTTGTCGCCAGACCGATAGGTGCGCTCCGCGGAATTGCCGGTCGTCAGGTTGCGCATCTTGCAGCGATAGTGGGCCTGGCCCTTGCCAGGCTTATTGAACTCGAACTCGTTGATAATGTATGGATCGCCATCAATCATGATCTTTAGACCCTTACGCAGGTCAGAGGCGTTGTACATGGTTTGCTCCTCGTTAACTGTTCAAAGGCTGGAATGGGAAACATACAGGCCGGTGGCCTTTCCTTCCCCGGAAATTATGACCAATGTTATGTAATCTTAAATCCGGCGATTTTCAAGAGAAACAGAGGCACCGGAACGCACGGCTTGCAGCTTGGAACTTGCCCGGGCCGCTATAATTTGTCCAACCGGAACTGATAGCCGCGAAAGCCAAGGATCACCCCGCCTTCGGTAATCTCCAGCAGGCGCAGGTCGCTGGCCACCATGTCGCCCTCGTGGAGATGGCGGTCGTTGATCCTCACCAGCCTGGCCTCGGGCTTGTTTGAAAAAAAGTGAAGAGAGATGCGGATCTGCGGCAAGGCCTGCTGGATATGCTCGGGCAAATCGGCCTGGGCCACCACCCCGGCCGACTGGTCACCCACCGGCGCGGCGGCCACCGCCTCCTCTGCCTCGCCCCCTTGCTCATCAGGTGCCACGATCTGGGCGAGGGGCTCCTCGGGATACGTCAAAACCGGGGCCTCTACTTCCTCGTGCGCCACCGGCCCGGCAGGCGCTGCAATCGGCGGCGCCACCTGCGCCCTGCCCCCCGTAACCGGCACCTGCGCCGGCGGCGCGTTCACTTGTGGTGGCACATTCATGTTCTCGACCACCCGGGGGGCCTCGTTCTGACTCGGCAGCGCAGGCGGCCTGACGCTTTCCCGCGTCCGGGGAAGCACCGGTTGGGGCTGGGAGACGGGCGCGACCACGCCGAGTGTCGCCTGACGCTCACTATCATCCTGCCAGGGTCTTGACCACCAGAGCCACAGGACGCCGTTCAGGAACAGCACGGCCGCCACCAACACGACCAGTATCGGCAAAAAACGTCGTCTTTTCTCAATATTCACCAAGGCGGCATGGTCGGTCTGCAAACCTGGAATCATGCCCACTTTGCGTTTCTGGTCCGCTTTCTTCAGGGCATCGAGGATATAGGACATCTCATTCCTCCCGCCCCGGCGCGAGCAATACCGGCGCCCCTGGCTCTGAAAAAGTATTGAGCCGCATGAGGGTCTGGGGCCCGGCGATCCCGTCCGCCTTGAGTCCCTGGTCGGTCTGAAAGACCTCCACCTGCCGCTTCAGGCCGGCGTCAAAGACCAGGTTGCGATTGCCCTCGCCCTGCACCTGCCGGCCCTGCACGACGGCCAACCGCTCCCGCAGCCATTTGACTGCGTCACCCTGCCCCCCTTCGGTCAATTCAACATGGTAACCCGGGGGAGGACGCCACAGCATGGTGAACTCGCCCGGCCAATGCGCCTGCAGATCGGCCAGGGACACCACCCGCCCCGCCTGGCCCACCACCAGGGTGGCGGCCTCGCCCCGCAACTCAACCAGGGCCGCGTAAAAATCCTGACCCTGATCATCGCTAAGCCGCAGCACCGCCGGTCCATTGAACTGTTGCAGACTGTCGAGATTACCCCTTCTAAACAGACACTCCAGGCCATAGCGCCTGGCATACTGGCAGACGTCATCATGCTCCGCCAGGGCAAAATCGCGGCCCCAGCGGGCCAACAAAGCTCGAAAGGCCATGGCCTTACTCATGGACACGGGCAGGTCCGCCGGCCAGGCAAGAGCAGCGGCGGGTAACGCCACGGCTGGGGCCATCCCGGAGGCAGGCACGCCGCTCGCCGTGATGGCCTCCGGGGCAGGCGCAACGTTCTCCGTGACCGCCTCCGGGGCGGGCGCAAAATTTTCCGTTACCGAGGCCGGGGGCATCACCTCGGTCGGAGTCTCGACCGGTACGGCCCGGTGCTGAAAAAAATCCATGCCAAACACGAACACTCCGACCAGCACCGCCACGGAGGCCGTCACCCACCAGGGGGTGGCCGGCCGGGGCCGGGTATCCGCCGACCTCTGCCCCAACACCTCGCGGGCCGCCTTGGCAAGGGTGCGCCTTTTCACCCTGGTATGGCCCTGCACATAGGCACCCAGCAAGGCCCGGTCACAGATGACATTGGTAAGGCGAGGAATTCCACCTGACAAACGATACAGGCTGCGCACGATCCCCGGCGTGAAAAGTTCATGACGCAGACCGGCCACGGCCAGCCGGTGGTTGATGTAACCGCCCAGTTCCTGGCGCGACAGGGCCTCCAGATGATACCTGGCCGTGATCCGCTGGGCGAGCTGGCGCAGTTCGGGCCGGTCCAGTATCTTCAGGATTTCCGGCTGGCCCAGCATGATCACCTGCAAGAGTTTGTGTTCACTGGTTTCAAGATTGGTGAGCAGCCGGACCTGCTCCAGCACGGTGGGATGCAGGTTCTGCGCCTCGTCGATGATGACCACCGCCCGCCGCCCTTTGGCGTGGGTCTCCAGCAGGAAGGTATTGATGCGGTCCACGAAGAGTTTGATGCTGCGATTGCCCGGCGGGTAGTTGATGGCAAATTCATCGCAGATGGAGGCCAGCAGTTCCGAGGTGGTCACCCTGGGATTCAGGATGAAGGCGACATCGACATTTTCCGGCAGTTGATCAAGCAGGCAGCGGCACATGGTGGTCTTGCCGGTGCCCACCTCGCCACTGACCAGGACAAAGCCGCCGTCGGTCTGCATGCCGTACAGCAGATGCGCCAGGGCCTCCCGGTGCCGCTCGCTCATATAGAGAAAGCGCGGATCCGGGGCTATGGAAAACGGGCTCTCTTTAAATCCGAAATAATCCCTGTACATGATCTTGCCCGCAGCTAATGAAGGCCAGGAGGCCTTGTGACCAAGGGCCACTAATGCGTTCAATAGGTGCCGACCCTGCCGACCGGCTTCACGGAACTTAAACAGAACCCACGATTTTGGGAAGAAAATTTGTAACTATCCAGCTTGTGTCGGCATTTAAGCGTTCCCGGGCTGCGGTGCCGCTGGATAGTTACAAAAATTTTGCACCTCGGCCGGTTTACCGCGGCCCGGCCAGGGTACCTTTCAGGCCAGGCTCTTGGCGGCCACCTCGTAAACATCGCGGGACAGCCCGGGCCGGGCCGCGACCCGCTCCAGTTGGGCCTGCATGAGGGTCTGCCGACCAGTGTCGAAACGACGCCAGCGGGAAAAATTACCCAGCAGGCGCGCCGCGATCTGGGAATTGATGGGGTCCAGTTCCAGCACCTGCTCGGCCAGGAACGCATAGCCCGCCCCACTGGCCGCATGGAAGCAGATGGGATTGCCGGCTGCAAAGGCGCCGATCAGCGCCCGGACCCGATTGGGGTTCTTGATGGAAAAGGCCGGACTCGCCATGAGCCGTTGCACCCGGTCAAGGGTGTCCGGCAAGGGTGCGGTGGCCTGCAGGGAGAACCATTTGTCGAGGACCAGGGGATCGTCCTGCCAGCAATGGTAAAAGTCCGCCAGCATCTCCTCTTTTTCCACCAGGCTGCCGTGGGCCAGGGGCCTCAAGGCGCCCATGCGGTCGGTCATGTTGTCGGCCGCCTGATACTGCGCCAGGCAGAGGGCCAGGGCCGGTCGGTCTTCCAGGGCCATGAGATAATCCAGGCAGCAGTTACGCAGGCTCCGCCGGCCAGCCAGGGCCGGATCGTACCGGTAGGGGCCGACAACCTGACTGCCCTGATAGACCTCCAAAAATTCAGCCTGAAAGCAGTCGGCCAGACGGCGGCGCAGCAACTGCCTGGCCTGGTGCACCGCATCCACGTCCACGGTTGCCATGGCCTCGGCCAGGAATTTCTCGCTGGGCAAGGTCAACAGCAGGGCGGCAAAGGAAGGCTCCGTAAGCGCCGGATCTCGCAAAGTTTGCCCGAAGGCCGTACGGAAATCCTGGTCCACGCGAAGTTCCTCGCCCCGCTGCCAGGCGTTGATCAGGCCAGCCAACTGCCGATTGGCAAGAATCTGGCCGGCCTCCCAACGGTTGAATGGGTCAGAGTCATGGGCCAGCCGCAAGCGCAGATCATCTGGAAAAACCGGGCAAGCAAGACGCACTGGCGCGGAAAAATCCCGCAGCAGCGAGACCACCGGCTGCTCCGGAATATTGACGAACACAAAGGTCTGGGCCGACTCGGTCAACTCCAAGAGCCGGGTGCTGGGGGCCGCCGGGGCCGATTCTTCCGCCAATTGCAGGGGGATATCCCTGCCGTCCCGGGCCAGCAGCCCTACGGCCACCGGCAGGTGAAACGGCTCCTTGGTCGGCTGGCCCGGGGTGGGCGGACATGACTGCCGGAGGGTGAGACGAAATTCCCGCTGTTGCCGGTCATAAACGGTTTCAGCCTCCAGCACCGGGGTGCCGGCCTGGCTGTACCAACGCCGGAACTGGCCAAGGTCGCGGCCGGAGACCTCCTCCATGGCCGCCACAAAATCATCGATGGTGGCGGCGGTGCCGTCGTGCAGCTCCAGATAGCGCCGCACCCCGCCGTGAAAAAACTCATCGCCCAGCAGGGTGTGCAGCATACGGATGAGCTCGGCGCCCTTCTCGTAGACCGTGACCGTATAAAAGTTATTGATCTCGATATAGGATTCCGGCCGCACCGGATGGGCCATGGGGCCGGCGTCCTCGGAAAACTGGGTGTCCCTAAGTATTTTAACGTCGGCGATCCGCTTCACCGCATGGGAGCCCATGTCACCTGAAAACTGCTGGTCGCGGAAAACCGTAAGCCCCTCCTTCAGGCTCAACTGGAACCAGTCGCGACAGGTCACCCGGTTGCCGGTCCAGTTGTGGAAATACTCATGGGCGATGACCGCCTCGATGTTCTCATAATCGCTGTCCGTCGCCGTGTCGGGCCGGGCCAGGACATATTTGGAGTTGAAGATGTTCAGCCCCTTGTTTTCCATGGCGCCCATATTGAAATCGTCCACCGCCACGATCATATAGCGGTCCAGGTCATATTCCAGGCCGTAGACCTCTTCATCCCAGGCCATGGCCTTTTTCAGGGAGGTCATGGCGTGCCCGCACTTGTCCCGGTTGTGGGACTGCACATAGATCTCCAGCAGCACCTGGCGGCCCGACCTGGTGGTAAAGGAGTCCGCCAGCCGGACCAGGTCGCCGGCCACCAGGGCGAAGAGATAACAAGGTTTGGGAAAGGGATCGTGCCAGGTGGCGAAGTGCCGGTTGCCGGGCAGATCGCCAGAGGCCACAAGATTGCCGTTGGCGAGCAGGACCGGATAAAGGCCCTGGTCCGCCTCGATGGTGGTGGTGAACGGGGCCAGCACGTCGCTGCGGTCGAGAAAACAGGTGATCCGCCGGAAGCCTTCGGCCTCGCACTGGGTGCAGAAATTACCGCTGGAGCGATAGAGCCCCTCCAGCTTGGTATTGTCCTGGGGATACAGGCGGGTCTCGAGCTCCAGAATGAAGCAGTCTGGCACCTGGAAGATGGTCAGGTGATTTTCGTCAACCAGGAAGGCCGACACGGCCAGCCTGGCGCCATCCATGGCCAGGGAGACCAGCTCCTGGCCATCCCCGTCGAGAACCAGGGGAGCGTCAGCCGACTGCCCCGGTCGCCTGCGGATGTGCAAGCGCGACCGCACCGTGGTCGCGGCCTCCTCCAGCGCAAAAAACAGCTCAACCGCACTGATCAAAAAGTCAGGCGGCCGATAGTCTTGCCGATAAATGGTATGTGGCTTGCCGGTCTTCATAACCCCTCATCCTTCTTGCACTTGACGGGGGCATGATACCCGAGCAGCAGGTCCGCGGACAAGGGGGGCTGAAATTTTCAAGCACGCACGCATGGCCCTCGCCCAAAACACATCATTTAAGCCGCGCCAGTCGTGGCCAACCGGTCGACCATCCCTGCCTCGTTCACCGTCGGACCTCGGCCCGGTCTGTCAAAAAAATCTGTAACTATCCAGCTTGTGTGGGGAGTCAAGCGTTCCCGGCCTGAAAATACTTTTCGCTCATGCGGGGGCGGGCGGCCTGCCCGCCTCCGAGGCGGCCGCGACCTCCCGCGCATCCTGCGCCCGGTCGCGGACGAACCCGTGAAAAGCATTTCCAGTCCGGGAACTCACCTGGGTTGCGGTTCCACTGGATGGTTACAAAAATCTTACCAAAGAACCTCTTCAATGTCCTCGAGGAAAACATTATAGCCCCGGGGACCGTCATAGCGTTTGATCACCTTGCCCTGCCGGTCAACCAGAAAAGACACCGGAATGCCGATTATTTCCCCGAACTGCTTGGCGATATTATTGCTGCCCATGAGGATCGGGTAGGCGATCCCCATCTTATCGGCCAGGGCCTTAACCGGACGCTCACTGCCCGTGTCCATGGAGATGCCCACCACGGTGAAATTCTTGTCCTTCAGTTCCTTGTAGAGGCGATTCATGTCCGGCATTTCACCCACGCAGGGCGGGCACCAGGTGGCCCAGAAGTTGACTAAAACAACCTTCCCCTTGTAACTGCTCAGATTGACGGTGGCCCCGTCCAGGGCCGATTTCATGCTCGCCTCGGGCAACGGGAAGGGCGGCTTCTTGGCATTATCGCCATCCGACCCGAAAAACCAGGCCCCGGCCCGGGGCACGACCATGGCCAGAACAAACAGGCAGACGAGCACCCCGGCCAGGCCATATCGTACACGTTTATCTTGAACCATCGGATTTACCCCTCGAAATTCTGACCGTGCTGCTTGCAGCCATGCGCATGAGGCCCGGTCTTTAGACAGATTTTTTCCCCAGCATACAAACCGTCCATGCCAACCTCGACGACCGGTTTACTGTACAACGAACATTTACCATAGACTACGGGGTATAGGCCCTGCAAGCAAGGTTTTCATACTTTTCAAGATAAAGTCCCCACCCGGGGGACCAGGCACTCCTTATCAGGCGGCGCAACGGGAATCGTATGTACCAGCGGCATTGACGAACAGGTAGTCTTGCACCTTCAAAAGATCCTCGGTCGCTAGCCGGTCCCATGAGCCGTCCTTGGCGCAAACTGGATACATCTTGGTAAACACCCGCTCCCAGGCCCGCCTGGTTTTTGATTCCGTATACAGGAACTTGGCGCCCTGCTCGTTCTCCCTGTTGTGGCAACTTTTGCACACCGCTTGAAAATTCCTGTACCCGACGATGAGGTTCTGATCGCTCAACAGGCGGCAGGTTTTGGTACGGGCGTCGAAACGCTTCATGCTACCCCCACTGACCTCCTCACCGTCATCCGCACTGCCTATGGAAACCGTCAGAACCGCCAGGAAAACAACCCCGCCAAACATGGCAAACCATATGTGTCGTAACATAAATACACCTCGATTTTCTTTCATTACCGGTCAACGAATGAAGACCGATCAACGCCAAACACAGTCACTAGAACGAATGTTCGTTCTAGTGACACTCAAAAAAACTATGCCTGTCCAGCTTGTGTCGGCGGTCAAGCATTCCCGGACTGAAAATACCTTGCGCTCATGCTCGGCGGGCGTCCTGCCCGCCTCCGAGGCGGCCGCGGCCTCCCGCGCATCCTGCGCCCGGTCGCGGCCGAAGCCGCGAAAAGCATTAGCAGTCCGGGAACTCACCCGGGTTGCGTTGCCGCTGGATAGTTACAAAAAACGTAACTGCTCAGATTGCTTAGCCTGTCAGGCTGTAGACTGTCAGGCAAAAACGGAGCGTATACGGAACACAGTACGACTTATACCGCAAGGGCATAAGTTTCGTATGAGCAGACGAGCTGCTCAACTCAGCTTTATATCTCGTGTTTCGCTGTTGCTAACAGTCTAAATGCGCCTACAGCCTATAGACCTGAGTAGTTACCAAAAAACTCTAATCGGCCATCACACCTCGCCAGGCGCATTGCCAGGTCTGCTCAAGATGTTTCACCAACGACCCCGGCAAGGCGCCGTCCAGTCGGAGATGGATCATCCGGATGGCCCCGCCGAAGATGTTGGTGGCGGCCACCATAGGATCAAGTTGGCGGATCTCGCCGTCGCGTATGCCGTCTTCAACAATGTCCTTCATCAGTTCAAAAGGCCGCGACGAACAGATCGGCGGCTCATCGGGCATGAACTCCCGGTGCTGGGCGTAGATGATATAGCGCATGGTGGCCGGGGTCTGCTCTACCATGTCATAAAGGCAGGCGATGATGGCCCGACAGCGATCATGGGCAGTGTGATAGGTGGCGCGGATCTCCTCCACCGCCTCCGCCATCTCGCACACCACCTTGTCATAGAGGGCCTTGGCAATAGCCTCCTTATTCTTGAAATGATGATAAATGGAACCAATGCTGACATCCGCCTCGCGCCGGATGTCGTGGACCGAGGCATGGAAATACCCACCCTCAGCGGTGAACAACCGCAACGCCGCCTCAAGAATCAACTCGCGCCGATCGCAGCCTGCCTCTTTCCCTGGTGTGCCGCCGTTTAACACTGGCCCCCGCATCTCTGTACCCCCCAAGAACGAACATTCGTTCTAACGATGCCGCAAGGCCATTGCCCTGTCAAGGCCTTTTTATGAGCAACATACGAATAAAGGCCTGGTACCATGTAACACATATTCTGTCGCATCCAACCCCTCCGAATCTCCCCTTGTCAGGGGAGGCTTAAAGGCTTCCCCCCTGATAAGGAGGGATGGAGGGGGGGGTGGACTTAGGGGTGGGCAGTTTTTCCGCAACCCGCCTTAAAACGATTTATGCTGCTCCCGGACCGGGAGAGTGCAGCCTTATCAGCCGCAGTCCTGGGCATCCTTGGAATCGTAAGTACCGGAGCCAGTACGGAAAAGATAATCGTTCAGTTTGAGCTGGTCTTCCAGGCTCAGCTTGCCCCAAGAGCCGTCCTTGGCGCATTTCGGATATTTTTCGGCAAAAACCCGGTTCCAGGCATTAGCGACCTTGGATTCGTTATAAAGGAATTTACCGCCCTGGCCGCTCCGGTTATGACATCCCTTGCAGACCTTCCTGAACACCTTGTAACCTTCCAGGTCATTCTCCTGGGTAAAAGTCCGGCAGGTCTCGGTAGTGGCGTCGTAACGTTTTCCGGGCGTCGCACTTGCCACGGAAAAGGTCAACACCAACGCCGTCAGAGCCCCGATCAGTTTCCAGACACAGGTTTTCATGCTCGCACCTCCCATGTTCCCGCGAACCCCGCAAGGATTTACAAGAATACAGTATTTCGCTGTTTAATTAATTTACTACTTACTCGACAGATTGCCAAGGGCCTGGTCTAAAAAAGCACCACCCTCGCATTGCCCCGCGGACCCGAACCGCGGCAAAGAATCCAGACTGCTGCTTCCCGCTTGACTTTACACGCCTTTCACACGATATTAGGGGGGCTTTTGCGGGGCCGTCCCCGGATGGTTGAAACCATGCGCCAGCCCGCATCATGCAAACCGCGCCAGCCACAGGGAAATTGCATGGAAAACGCCAGCAAATCTGATTCGACCCTGCCGTTGCTCATTGCCGACAGCGTACGACAATATGGCAACCGGCCGGCCATGGGCATGGCCTTTGAACCGCCCATCACCTACCAGGAATTCTGGACCTCCATTAACCGCCTTGCCCTGCTGCTCAAGGATATGGGCGTTAAAAAGGGAGAAAGGGTCGCTATTCTGGGCGAAAACTCGCCAAACTGGGCCATCGCCTACCTCGCCATCGTCCGGGTCGGCGCCGTGACCGTGCCCATCCTGCCCGACCTGCCCGAGAGCGATGTCCACCACATCCTGACCGATGCAGGAGTCAAACTTCTCTTTGTCTCCGAACGCCAACTGGATAAAATCTACGAACTCTCCAGTCGCAAAAAGCAGAACGTAATCACCTTGGACGATCATATCGTCAGCAGCAACCTGATTGACCTCATGCCCATGGCCATCGCCTTGGAGAAAGCCGCCGGCTTTGCCGAGGATAAACAAAAAAAACTGACCGCCCGGCTTGAAGAGGTCCAGGCCCGGGACCTGGCCGCCATCATCTATACCTCCGGGACCTCCGGCCATTCCAAGGCGGTCATGCTGACCCACGGGAACTTCCATGCCAACGTGCTGGCGGCCAACCAACTGGTGCGGGTGACCCCGGACTGGACCTTTCTGTCCATCCTGCCCATGTCCCACGCTTACGAGTTCACCATCGGCTTTTTGCTGCCGCTCTTGAACGGGGCGCGCCTCGTCTTTGCCGGCAAGTCGCCCACCCCCTCCATTCTCGCCAAAATCTGCGCGGAGGAAAAGCCCACCGTCATCTGCATGGTGCCGCTGGTCATGGAAAAAATCTATAAGAAACGGGTGCAGGGCCTGCTGCGCGGCAACCTGATACTGCGTAACATTGTCAAGCTATCGCCCCTGCGGAAGCTGATCCGCCAGGCCATCGGCAGAAAACTCCTGATCTTTTTCGGCGGCCACCTGCAACTGGCGGCCATCGGTGGTGCGGCCATGAACGAGGAGGTGGAAAAATTCCTCCGCGAGGCCCGTTTCCCCTACATCGTCGGTTACGGCCTCACCGAGTCCGCGCCTTTGCTGACCGGCGGCCCGTTCAACGACCCGACCATTGCGCTGTTTTCCGCCGGCAAGCCGGTGCCGGGCGTGGAAATCAAAATCCAGACCGCCAGCCCGGATACCGGCATCGGCGAAATTCACGCCCGGGGCGCCAATATCATGCAGGGCTACTTCAATAACCCCGAGCTGACCAGACAAACCATTGACGCCGACGGCTGGCTGGCCACCGGCGACCTGGGCTTTCTGGATGACCAGCACAACCTGCACATCAAGGGGCGCTGCAAGAGTGTCATCGTCCTGTCGCACGGCGAGAACATCTATCCCGAGGCCATCGAGGACAAGATCAACGCCTACGGCCAGGTGCAGGAATCCCTGGTGAAAGAGGCCGATGGCCGCATCGAGGCCATGGTCTACCTCGACTACGACCTCATCGACCAGGAAACCGCCGGCAAAAGCCAGCAGGAGCAACACGCCCATGTTCAGAAACTGCTCTTGAAGATACGGGCCGAGGTCAACCGGCAACTGCCGGCCTTTTCCCAGATTTCCCGATTCATCGAACGGCCGGATCCGTTTATCAAGACGGCCACCCACAAGATCAAGCGCTATCTCTACGCCGGCGGGCAGAACGGGGCAACACCGAGCGGACCCCGGCCTTGACGGATCGATAAACGCAAACGGAGGGAAGGAGCATGCAACAGAGGATCGCAATACTTGTTTTGACCGGCCTGTGCTTCGCCAGCAGCGCCTGGGGCTCGGGTTATCGGATTCCGGAACAGTCGGTGAATTCGACCGCCTTAAGCGCCGCCTATGTGGCCAACGCCATCAGCGCCGACGCCAGCTACTTCAACCCGGCCAACATGGGCTGGCTGAACAAGGAGCAATGGAGCGCCGACCTGTCGCTCATCTACATCAACCTGGCCAGGATCGACTATACCGACAGCCGCGCTTCCGCCTACAACGGCGAAGCCAAGGCCGAGAATTTCCTCCCGCCCCAGCTCCACCTGGTGTCGCCCGACCGCAACAATTTCAGGCTGGGCCTCTCCATCGTCGAGCCGGCCGGCCTGGCCAAGCGCTGGGAACAACCATATCCCCGCACCTTTGCCGAAGATTTCACCCTGCAGGTCGTGGAGCTGAACCCTTCGCTTTCCTACACCATGGCCGACAAATACGCGGTGGCCGCCGGCGTCCGGATGCTGCGCGGCACCGGCAAGGTGGTAAGCATGGGCAGCATTCCCATCACAGGGGGTTACAGCACCATCAGCCGGGTGTTGGAGGGTGACACCATGGACTACGGCTACAACCTGGCGATCACGGCCAAGGCCAGCGACAAACTCGTCTTTGCCGTCACCTACCGCGCCAACGTCAATCTGGGCCTGGAGTCCGACACGGTGACGCTTACCAGCAGCGTGCCGGCGAACACCTGGGCCGGCGAGGCCGAGGTCAAGGTGCCGGTGCCGGCGGTACTCACCATGGCCGCGGCCTATACCTTTGACCGAACTACCGTGGAACTGACCTGGGATCGGACCTTCTGGTCCAAGTACGACAATCTGGACTTCAACTACGGTACCCCCCTGCCGAACCTGGTAATGGTCGGGGCCTTCGACCTGCCCAAGGATAAAGGCTGGACCAATACCGACGCCTACCGCATCGGCGTCACCCACCGGTTGAACGATTGCCTGACTCTCATGGCCGGTTTCGGCTACGACGAAAACCCGGTGCCCGAACGCACCCTGAACTTCGAACTGCCCGACTCCGACGCCCTGCTCTTCTCCGTGGGCGGCCGTTACCGGGTAAATGACCGGCTGGAGCTGGGCGCCGCCTATCTTTACGACCACAAGGAATCCCGCCCCGTCACCGCCAACGATAACGGTATCAACGGCGCCTTTGACAACGCCGCCGCCCACCTGCTGAGCTTCGGCGCCTCCATCACCTTCTAGCCAGGGAAAATCAGGAACCCCATGCCCGCAACCTTTCCAGCCGCCGTCACGCCGGCCCACTCCTATCCCCCGGATGTCCAGGTTATCCACCTGGACGGCCGGGAAATCTTTCTGGTGGGCACCGCCCATATCTCCCGGCAGTCGGTGGAACTTGTCCGCCAGGTGATCGTCAATGAGACGCCGGACTGCGTGTGCGTGGAGCTGGACGAGAAACGCTACGAGTCCC
>MNYK01000122.1 GCA_001873115.1 Desulfobacterales bacterium CG2_30_60_27
CATGGATGGCCAATTGAAACTCTACGATGTCGCTGCCAAGAAGTTCATCGGCACCCCGACCTCCGTGTGCCTGGCCTGCCATAACGAGGAAGGCGTCGCGCAGCATGCCGTGCTTTGCGGCATCGACGCCAACTGGAAGAAATAAGCTGCCCCCTGACGAAAAAGATCCTGGCCCGGCCGTTATGGCCGGGCTTGTCTGAAAATAAAGCCGGGGTCTGTAACAAGATCCCGGCTTTATGTATTCCCTGGCCGAATTTTGTCGTTTACCTTGGCGTGACAGATTATGAGCATGGCTGGCACCGGCGTCTATTCCATAGCAGGATTGGCCTTCAGGGGTGTTTTCAGAAAACTGTTCCGTAACTCGGTGCTGGTGCTGGCGGTCGCCCTGCTGGTCGGCCTCCTGGATTTTGCCCTGCTCTTCAATAACATCGTCCAGGAAAACCTGGAAGCGGCCGCCCGCAAACTGGGCGCCGACCTGGTCATGGTCCCGGCCCAGGCCATTGCCAACGTGGAAGAGTTCATTCTGGAAAGCAAGGAAAAGACCTTTTACATGGACAAGGGTGTCTATGACCAGGTTGCCGCCCTGCCCGAGATTCAGGCCGCCACCTACCAGATCTACCTGACCACCCTGGCCTCCGGATGTTGCAGCATTGTCAACGGCCAGGTGGTGGCCTTTGACCAGCAGACCGACTTCGTGGTCAAGGCCTGGCTTCCCGACGCGCCGGCCCTGCAACCGGGCCAGGTCTATATCGGCAGCTATGTTTACGAATACCTGGGGCTCATCGATACCCCGACCCTGTTCGGCACCAAGGTCAAGGTCGCGGCGCACCTGAAGAAAACCGGCACCGGGCTGGATCACGGCCTGTTCATGCGGATCGAGGATCTGGGCAGTATCACGGCCGAGGCTGCCGGTCAATACCGGCCAGGCATGATCTCCATCGTTTTCCTGAAAATCAAGCAAGGCGTTGACCTGGAAAAGTTGATCGCCACGATCCAGAACCAGAACCCCACCATCGGCATCATGCGACGCGGCGACATCGGCCAGGACGTGCGGGCCACGCTCATGGACATCATCCGGATCTTCGCCTTTACCATCCTGGTTTCCTCGGTGCTGGCCATCCTGCTGGCCTGGTCAACCTTCACGGCCATGGCCAACGAACGCCGGCGTGAGGTGGGCATCCTGAGGGCCATCGGCGGACACCGCCTGCACATCGTCGCCCTGTTTCTGCTGGAAGCGGGGATCATCAGCCTGCTTGGCGGCTTGATCGGCGTGGGGCTCGGCCATCTCATGGTCCAGTTCATGGGCAACAACTTTCACATCATCAGCCGGCTGGGGACCGTTACCACCTTGTCTTTTCAGAACATCCTGCTGAGCGGCATCGCCCTGCTGGCCGGGGTCTCGGTGTGCCTGATCGGCGCCCTGGCACCGGTGGCCCGCCTGGCCAACATGGAACCCCTGGTGGCGATCAAAGAGGAATAGGCCCTTGCCTCACCTGTGGCCCACCGACCGGAAGACCAGATATTTCGACGCCGTGTAGTTCACCAACAGGCCCACCGCCGACCCCGTCGCCACGCCAAGAAACAGATAGCGCCGCACCATGTCTACCTGCATAACGCCCAGGGCGTAGGTCAGATAGTTAAGACCGCCGCCCACCGCGTTTACCGCGACATAACGGCCCCACTGCCGGTACCCGCGCGCCGCCGCCGCGGCGCTGAAGGTGTAGCAACGATTGAGCTGCCAGGTCACGGTGGCGGCAACCAGGAAGGAGATGCCACGACTGGCGTACGGGTCCATACCGAACCGCCCGGCCAGAACTTGCAACAAGCCGGCATCGACCACAAAGCCGAGGCTGCCCACGGCACAGAAGCGCAAGAACTCGCGGTTGCTGGCCTGCATGGTTGTCAATCCCGCTTATAACGATCCAGGGCAGGAATCCCCAGGTAAAACAGCCGCTTCATCTCGCGCCGGCCGTGGGTCACGGTCGCGAGAATAAAGCCGGCGGCCAGGCTCAGAAAGGCCATAATCATGATGCCCGTGGCCAGGATGGCGGTGGGAAAGCGCGGCACCAGGCCGGTCCGCATGTAGGTCACCACCACCGGATAGGCGATGACCAGGGCGGCCCCGGCCAGCCCGGCGCCCAGCATACTGAAAAAGGTGAGGGGTCGTTCCTCCTTGAAGAGCGTGAGAATGGTCATCATGATCCGGGCTCCGTCCCGGTAAGTGCGCAACTTGCTTTGCGAGCCGCTTGGCCGCGTCTTATAGGGCGTCATAATCTCCGCGATGGGCATGCGGAGTTCCAGGGCGTGCACGGTCAGCTCGGTTTCTGTTTCAAAGCCCCGGGCCAGCGCCGGGAACGATTTGACGAAGCGCCGGGAAAACACCCGATACCCGGACAGCATATCGGTGAAGCTGCGCCCGAACAGCAGCCCGACAAAGCCGGTGAGCAGGTCGTTGCCGAAACGGTGGCCGCGCCGAAAAGCCTCGTCACCCGCCGACTCCAGCCGTGATCCCACGACCATGTCGAGGCCGTCTTCCAGTAATCTTGCGATGAGCGCCGGGGCGCTGGCGGCATCATAGGTGTCATCCCCATCAACCAGGACATAGATATCGGCCTCAATATCGGCGAACATGCGCCGCATGACGTTTCCTTTGCCCTGATGGGGCTCACCGCGCACCACCGCCCCAGCCTCCCGGGCCCGGGCCCCGGTCTGGTCGCTGGAGTTGTTGTCGTAGACATAGATCACCGCCGACGCCAGAGTTCGGCGGAAGCTGTGCACCACCGCGGCGATGGTGGACTCTTCATTGTGACAGGGCACCAGCACGGCAAGGCGAGGGCAAGGGGGTATCATATTCATGGCTTTCCTTCGGTGATGACTGACTGGGGCAAGGTCTTGTTCACCCGGCAGAAATACAGCGGGTCTTTCAGTGGTTCATCGATATGCGGGCTCATGGCCTGGCAGTCGCCGGCCTGCAAGGCCAGGCCGTACGCCGTAAGCACCCGGAGCGCCGTGGCCTTCTCGTAGCGCCGGTAAAGAACGTATACTGGGCCCTGGTGGCCGGCGACCAGCCCCTGCATCCGCAGGTCGGAACCATTGGGCGGGTTCGACGGGCTGGTGAAGTAGCCGTCGATCCGCAGGAAGCGCACCCTGGGCGGAAAGGCGGGGATCAGGTAGGCGGTGGGCTCGAAGCCGGTCATCAGAACCAGGGCGTGGTCCGGATCCACCAGGACCGGCAAGGTGACACCAAAGTAGTCGTCGCCAAAGGCCACCCGGCCCCAGTTCGGCGGCACCAGGGTAATGACGATGAGGATGGCGCACGCGCCGGCAAAGACCGCGGCCCGCCGTCGTTCCAGCACCAGGTGCGTGATCAAAAGCCAGATGGCCAGGGGCGCCAGCATTTCCATCACCAGCAGATACCGGTAAATGGCAAATAACTTCAGCCAGGCGAGATAGGTTACCGCGCCGGCCAGCAACAGATACCGCCCTGCCCAGGCCGGCGCCGTGTCCGCCTCGTCTTGCCCATGGCGGCATGGCATCGCCGGCCAAAGGACACCCCATGGCAACCGGCGGAGCAACAGGATCAGCACGAGGCAGTACAACAGCGGCAGGCGGAGATCGCGGAAGCCGACTTCCGCGGTCTGCCGAGGATCGCCGACAAACACCAGCGGAAAAAACAGCCACTCGCTTAAGCCTTGGGGCAGAAAGCGCAGATCACGATAAGCAGCCGTGCTGGCCATGGGCGAACGGAACACCTGATTGAAATAGGGAAAAAGCGGATTCCCGAAGCGCCCCCACATCTCATACAGCCAGAGGCCATTGGTGCAGGCCAGGCCGCTCAAGCCGCCGACGCCGAAGGCAACCAGCAGGGCAACGCGGCGCCCGCCGGGGAGGGGCAGCCCGAGGAAGCCCAGGCACAACCCCAGGGCATACACGGCCATCGGCTGCTTGAGGCCCGCGGCCATGCCGGCGAGCATGCCGGCGGCCATGGCAATAGCCGCGGCCGCCGGCCACCGTCCGCCCAGGGTGCGCTGGCCGGCCACTACGAGCCACAGAGCGCCCAGGATCAGCAGGCTCAGCACATTGTCGCCAAACGTGGTGCCGAGTTCGGAGATATTGCCCCCGCTCAACACCCCCAGGAGGGCGATTCCCAAGGCGAGTGCTCCGGCCCGCCGCGGCGTGGCGGCCGTGACCAGGCGCCGGGCCAGATGGTAGAGCAAGGGCAGATTCAGGCCCTGCACCGCGCCCAGCACAAAGGCCACGCCCCGCGGCGGCAAAGCCTTGACCAGATAATAGAACGGCACATGCAACAGGGGGTTGTAGTAGGTGGCCACCTGCGCCGGGGCAACGTCATAGTCCAGGCGGCCATGCAAAAAGGCATAGGCATTGTAATAGTGATAGTTGCGCAGATCCCAGTTGGCATCCTGGCCCAAGGCCAAAGCCAGCAGGCCGAAAACGAGCGGCGCCAGCAACCATGGCAGCCAGGCCATGCAAGACGCGGGCCCGAGCAAGGCGCACCGGCCACCTATGGCGCAGGGGCGCGAGAGCAGTGGATTTCTCATCGGGATAACGTAGCGTTAAACCTCGGCAACTCGGGACAGGTCCAGCAACTTCTTGCCTGACCTATTTGATACGGCCAGTCGATTTTCGTAGCCTGGCAACAATGGGAAGGACAGTTACGAAGATGAGCGGAGGAAGCCAATCCACACCACCAGACCCTTCCCCACCATGCGGGCGCACCGAGCACCCGCCGCCGCCCCCGCCGCCCCCGTTCGCGGTCGCACTCGTACCAGCGCTCGTGCCGTTGTCAGACGGAACAGAACCACCAGCATCAGTACTCACCGCGGCGCTCGTGCCGTTGTCCTGCGCAACCGCAGAGGGATCCACCGGCAAACCTGCCAAGACAATCTCTTGCCTGACCTGTCCAGTGAGGCCATCGTTATCCGCCACTACAAGGGTTGCCGTGTAAATTCCTGGCGCTCCATAGGTGTGCGACACGAGAGCGCCCGCGCCGGACTCGCCGTCGCCAAAATCCCAGCGATAAAGCGCCACCGTGCCATCGACATCCGCTGATTTGCCACCGTCGAAATTTACCCACAACAAACCAGCCCCGTCCACCTGCACCTGGGCCGCAATCACGGCCGTGGGGGGTAGCCCGGCACTTTTCACCTGGCCGCCGATAACCGTGACCATGGACTCGGCCTTGGTCGTATTGCCCTGGTCATCCGTCACGACCAGGGCAACGGTATAGACACCAGGCACCGAAAAGGTATGGGCCGGGCTGGTGACGGCCGCTTGCTCGCCATCGCTGAAATCCCAAGCATAGGCGACTATTGTCCCATCTGGATCAAGGGATTTGCTGCCGTCAAAATGCACCTGCAAGGGGGCTATTCCATAAACCGGACTGGCGTTGATATAGGCGACCGGCTCACTGGGCGCCGGAGGGTTCATCTGACCAAAATCCACCCAAAAAACGTCCGACGCCGCACTTTCACCGCCCGCACTGTCATAGGCGGTCATCACAAAAGGCATTGACTGATTTTGCACCACTACCGCGCACGTCATCTCCCGCGCCGCGGGATCACTGGCCTGGCAGATTAAATTATTTGTTGAATAGAGACGAAAGCCAGCAACCTCTGAGATATTAGCGGCATAATTCCACGTCACACGCAACTGCACAGTCTCTGCGCTATGAGCATCAAAAGGAAGACCTGTGCCACCAACGATGCAGAGCAGAAGGATTATATTTTTTGTCACCCGCCACATGGTTGCGCCATAATCAAAAAGATAAATAATTGCTGAAAGAACTTGGGTTGGTGATTAGGGAGGCGAGCAAAAACAAGTTGGACAAGATTGCACTCGGATTGGGGGTTGGATTTGATCGCGGCGCTTGAGCTACGAGCAAAGATGGCCCGAGGATGAGATGCAAGATGTGCAAGTTATTTTTGCTCGCCTCCTATGCCCCGGTTTCATGATCTAAACCAGGGCCTCACCACAGGGGTGGGATGGTGGAGCAGAAAAATACCGTTTGGCATACGGACACGCTGACGCGCCTGAAATGCAACCGCGGCCCCCCCGGTTCGCAGCTTCTCCCAGACCTTGGTTATATCAATATCTAAAAAAGCGATTCTGTCAAAGAAAAAATACACAGATCACCTGAAAAAGGTTATGATAAGGACCGACAAATCATAGCGTTGCAGCAAACCAGGGAAAAATCGCGCTCGAAGTTATCCTTCGCCCCAACCCGGCTCACCACATGAAAGAGTTAGCAGCGCCGGGCGTGGCATGCCAGAAGAGCCGGCCTGTGACGTATTCCTTTCCCCACATTAATAACAGGTTGCTTTGCCCATGATAAAGAAAATCATCAAACGCCTCGGTAAGAAAATCAAAGATATTTCGGGAATAAGCAGAAAAAAACAACCGCATATTCAAGAAACGCCCTTACCGGCCGGGTCTGTAAGTGCCGGTCCAGCCAAAACCATCGCCGACCATGCCAGGCAGCGGCGGTCACCGGAACCATCCCGAAAACCCGCAAGCCCTGAAAAGGCTGGCAGTGCCAGCCGGCCCCGGCCAGAAAGCAAAAGAAACAAACCCTGGGACCTCACCCAGTTTCAGGTGCCGCCGGCGCCCGGCAAATCAAGGTTCCACGATTTCGACCTGTCGGTCGAGATCATGCATGCCATCGCTGACTTGGGTTTTGACTACTGCACCCCCATCCAGGCGACCACCCTGCCCGAAACCCTGCAGGGCCACGACCTGATCGGCCGGGCCCAGACCGGTACCGGCAAAACCGCCGCCTTTCTGATCAACATCTGCACCACCCTGCTGAACGAAAGAGACGATGGCAAAAGGGCCACCGGCACCCCGCGGGCCCTGATCATCGCCCCGACCCGCGAACTGGTTATGCAGATCGCCAAGGATGCCAAGGATCTGACTAAATACACCCCGCTTACCACGGTGGCCGTCTTTGGGGGCGTGGATTACCAGAAACAGATGAGCCGGTTGGAGAATGAGACCATTGATCTGATGGCCGCCACCCCCGGCCGTCTGCTCGACTATCTGAACAAACGCGTCGTCCGGCTGGACAAGGTGCGGATCCTGGTGCTCGACGAGGCCGACCGCATGCTGGACATGGGGTTTATCCCGGACGTGCGGCGCATTGTCTCCAGCACGCCGCCCAAGGAAACGCGCCAGACCCTGTTCTTTTCCGCCACCATCACCGACGAGGTCAGGCGTCTGGCCTCCCAGTGGACCAGAAAAGCCGCGACCGTGGATATCGAGCCCGACCAGGTGGCGGTCGATACCATCGACCAGATCGTCTACCTTACCTCAAGCAAGGAAAAATATACGGTACTTTACAATCTGGTCACCAAACAGAACCTGGACCGGGTTCTGGTCTTCACCAACCGGCGTGACGAGGCCAGAAAATTGACGGATCGGCTCAAACGTAACGGTATCAACTGTGACATGCTCTCCGGCGAGGTGGAGCAGAAAAAGCGGATGAGCCGGCTGGAAGACTTCAGGAATGGCAAGATCAAGGTTCTGGTAGCCACGGATGTGGCCGGACGGGGCATTCACATCGAGGGCATCAGCCATGTGATCAACTACACCCTGCCCTATGAACCGGAAGATTACGTGCACCGGATCGGCCGGACCGGCCGGGCCGGGGTGGCCGGCATCTCCATCAGCTTTGCCTGCGAGGAAGGCGGCTTTTACCTGCCTGACATTGAAAAGTTCATCGGCCGGAAGCTCGAATGCGTGCGGCCGGAAGAGGCGTTGCTGACCCCGCCGCCCCGCGGCTCGAGCCCGCTAGCGTCCGAGGCTCCGCCGGCCAAACGCCGAGGCTCCAGCAGGCCGCCCGCTGGCCGTCGGCCACGGAGCCGAACTTCTTTCTCGGCGCGATAACCCCGCTGATAAAAAAATTGTGGGCGAGCCAGTCAGGCCTTATTATGTGCAAAAATACGGTCCCATCACCCCTTGCCAAACCGAACGGAGGGCACCATGTCACGCTACGTTTTGTTCATTCTTCTGCTGTCACTCACCATGTTCTCTCTCACCGGCTGCGGTTACAACACCATCCAACGCAACGACGAGGCAGTGATCGCCGCCTGGGGTAACGTCGAGGCCGCCTATCAGCGCCGCAGTGACCTTATCCCCAACCTGGTGGAGACCGTCAAGGGCTACGCGGCTCATGAAAAGGATACCCTCACCGCGGTTACCGAGGCCAGGGCCAAGGTCGGCCAGATGAAACTGGGCGCCGACATCGTCAACGACCCGGCGGCGCTTCAGCAATTTGAAGCGGCCCAGGGCAGCTTGACTTCGGCCCTGTCAAAGCTCATGGTGGTAGTGGAACGCTACCCGGACCTCAAGGCCAACCAGAATTTCCTCGACTTGCAGCACCAGTTGGAAGGCACGGAAAACCGCATCAACGTGGCCCGCGTCCGTTACAATGACGCGGTGCAGGTCTTCAACACCTCCATCCGCACCTTCCCGAACAGCCTGACCAACAGCCTAATGCTCAAGCTGCCACGGCGGGAGCCTTTCAAGGCCGAGACCGGCGCGGAAAAAGCGCCGGCGGTAAAGTTCTAACCAGGTCAACCGCATGCCTTGGTCGCATTCAAAGCCAGCCTCGCCCGGCAAGGGACTGCCCCAGGCCGTCCTCGCCGCCCTGCTGGTCGTCATCCTGGCCGCGTCCGTTGCGTGGGCCGGAGAGGTGCCGACGTTCCATGGCTATGTAAACGATTACGCGGACATGATCAGCCCGGCCAGCGAAACCAGGCTAACGCAGGCGCTGCAAGCCTTTGACCTTTCCGATTCCACCCAGATCGCCATCCTGACGGTGGACTCCCTGCAGGGTGAAGCCCTGGAAGATTTCGCCATCCGGGTGGTGGATGCCTGGAAAATCGGCCAGAAGGGCAAGGACAACGGCGTGCTGCTCCTGGTTGCCAAAGCGGAACGAGAGATAAGGATTGAGGTGGGCTACGGGCTGGAAGGCGTGCTCACCGACCTGCTGTCTGGCCGCATCATCGACACGGTTATTTCGCCACGCTTCAAGGCCGGTCGGGTTGACGAGGGCTTTGCGGCCGGGGTGGCGGCCATTATGCAGGCGACCAGGGGCGAATTCAAGGCCGATAGCCGCAGACGACAGGGGCGCGGGGCTAAGGAACCTCCGCCCCTTTTCACCTATCTCTTCTTCGGCGGCGCCTTTATCGCCTTGCTTGGCAGTTCCTCCAGAAAGTTGGGCATGCTGGCCGGCGCCATTCTCCTGCCGGCGGCCGTGTTCCTTGGCCTGCCGACCGCCCTGGGCTGGCTCGTACTCCTGCTGCTCATCCCAGCGGGCGCCTTGGGCGGCCTGCTGCTGCCCTTGCTGCTGGCAGGCTGGCTCCGCGGCGGCGGCGGTTTCCGTAGCGGCAGCTTTGGTGGGGGCGGCTTTGGCGGTAGCGGATTCGGGGGCTTTGGCGGCGGCGGCTTTGGCGGCGGCGGCGCCTCGGGAGGCTGGTAACCCATGCGGGCGGAAACCTTTTTCAGCGCGGAACAGAATGCGGCCATTGCCGCGGCGATTGCCGAGGTGGAAAGCCGAACCGCCGGCGAGGTGGCGGTCATGGTCATGGACCAGAGTGATACCTACCCCGAAAGCCGTATCCTGGCCGGCATCCTGCTCGGCGGAGTTAGCGCCACGGTCATCACGGACCGCTGGTTTGCCGACTCCCTCTGGACCTTGCTGCCCCTGGCCATCGGCCTCGCCCTGTTCATCGGCTGGGGCGTGGGCCAACTGCCAGCGGTGCAGCGCCTCTTTATTGCCAAGGCCAGGCTGGAGCACATGGTGTGCGAGCAGGCCATGCAGGCCTTTTACGACAAGGGGTTGTACAAGACCAGAGACGCCACCGGAGTGCTTTTTTTCATCTCCCTGTTCGAGCGCCGGGTCCGGCTCCTGGCCGACCGGGGCATCTACGAAAAAATCCCCCAGCAGACCCTGCAAGAACACGCGGCCGCTATCGCCCTGGGCATAAAACAGGGCAACGCCGCCAGCGCCCTGTGCCGCGAGATCGGCCGGGTTGGCGAAATCCTGGCCCGCCATTTTCCCGTAAGGCCGGACGACACCAACGAACTGAGCAATGAGGTGATGCTGGCCTGAACCTGCTTCGGGCAGGAGAGCACAAACGCCATATCTTGTATCACATGTTATCCACAAAAAGCGCCGCCCGGCCGATCAGGCCCGGGCGGCGCTTTTTCATTTCAGGGAGCAGAAGGGAAATTTATTATCTTATCCGCAACGAGCGGGTCCGTGACTTGGTTCTCGTGCTTGGGGTGGGACTAGTAACGGAAATCAAGGTCGTGGCCTGCGCCGTGGCGCCCTGATTGTCGGTCACCGTCAAGGTCACCGTATACTGCCCCACCACCCCATAGGTGTGCGACGTGGTAGAACCGCTGGTGGTATAACCATCGCCGAACTCCCAGAAAAATGAGACAATCGTGCCATCCGGGTCGCTCGACCCCCTGGATTTGAAGCCGACCACCAGGGGCGCCGTGCCACTCTTGGTACTGGCCCTCAGCACCGCGCTGGGCGCCTGATTAGTAACCGGCGGCGCCTGTACCGTGATCACTGTCTGCGCCTGGGCCGTGGCCCCCTGATTGTCGGTGACCTTCAGGGTCACAGGGTAACTGCCAGCCGCACTATAGGTGTGCGACGGAGTTGCACCGCTACCGGTCGAACCATCACCAAAGGTCCAGGCGTACGAGGCGATCGTGCCGTCCGCGTCACTGGAACCGCTGCCATTGAAGCCAACCACCAGGGGCGCCGTGCCGGTCTGGATGCTGCTCGAGAGCACCGCGCTGGGCGCCTTATTGG
>MNYK01000005.1 GCA_001873115.1 Desulfobacterales bacterium CG2_30_60_27
ACAAGCCGGCCCACCATGCCGGCCACATCCCCGGCGCCGTCAACCTGCCGCTCCGCACCCTGATCAATACCAAGGGCGAGGTTCTGCCGCCCGACAAGCTCGTCTGGTATCTGCGCAATATCCATGTCTATCCCGGCGTGCGCGCCACCCTGGTCACCTCTTGCAATACCAACCAATTGGCCGCGGAGATGTACATGATCCTCCGCTCCCTGGGGTATGAGAATGTTGTGGTCCATGGCGGCTCGTGGGTGGAATGGGCGGAGATGACCAAATAACCGGCCAGCCGCCTTGAAAAAAACGGCCCGGGAGCGCAAACAGCCCAAAAAACCAGAAGCCTACCAGGCCCGCGGCTACCGCCTACAGGCGGCGGCCGCGGGCCTGGTGTCCTTTGGCGTCACGGTGCGGGAAACCGACCTGCACATCCTGGCCACCCTGGCGTTGCCCGACGAGGCCCGGCACCTGGTGCTGCAAGCCCGCAGCCAGTTGGAAGGTTATATCGACCACCATCCCGCCTTTCTTACCGCGCTTGCGCCCCTGTCCCTTGACCCGACCGCGCCGCCCCTGGCCAGGACCATGCTGCAGGCCGCGGCCATTGCCAACGTCGGGCCCATGGCTGCGGTGGCCGGCGCCATCGCGGCATATGTGGGTCAGGGACTGCTGGCGGCGGGGGCCAATGAGGTTATCGTCGAGAATGGCGGGGATATCTTCATGCAGCGTCACCAGGACTGCCTGGTGCAGATCTTTGCCGGCGCCTCGCCGCTCAGTAACAAGGTGGCGCTAAGGATTCAAAGGGACCGGATGCCTCTGGGCGTCTGTTGCTCCTCCGGCACCGTCGGTCATTCCTTGAGCCTGGGCCGCGCCGATGCCGCCATTGTCCTGGCCCGGTCCACCCCCCTGGCCGATGCCGCGGCCACGGCCCTGGGTAACCGGGTGCAAGGCCCGGCCGATCTCGATGCGGCCCTGGCAACGGTTCAGACCATTCCCGGGGTTCTTGGGGCGGTAGTAATTTGTCAGGATCAACTAGCCGCCTGGGGCGATGTTCTACTGGAGCCGCTCGGCTGAGCCGGGCAACGCGGAGTCCTGCACAATGGATTTTACCCCGGATAAACGTCTTGCCCTCTCCTACGGGGTGGTCACCGCGATCATCATCGCCCTGTGGGCGGTTTCCCTTTTCGTCATGCGCCAATCCGGCATTGCCATTGATGCGGTGGTCCAGCAGAGCCAGCTCGTCGGACTGGCCAAGCAGGGGATGATCAACCTGGCCGGCGCCGGCCAGCTCCCCTGGCGCATCGAGGCCGAGATCCATATTGATGACCTGGCCGTCATCGAGGCGGAGATGCAAGTCCTGCGACAGGATTTCCAGGGTATCCAGGCGGCCATGGAAGCGGCAGGCTTGACCCTCTCGGAAAAGGCCCTGGTCACCAGGTTTCTGGAACATGGTACGAAATTTTATGACGCCCTGACCGCCTGTCTTCCCCTGCGGCAGAAGATGCTGCGCTATTACACCGAATACCAGGGGGAGACCCGCTCCCTGTCCGGGGTGCTCCTGCAACGGGAATTGGACCATATCCGCTACGTGCGGGCCCTGCATGAATCCATTGCCCAAAAAAAACTGCTGGTCGGCACCCTGGACTACAGCCAATGCGGCTTTTACCAGTGGTATACCAAAAATCCGCCGCAGGATAAGGATCTTGCCGAGATCATCACCGAGGAGATTGACCCGCTGCACCAGCAACTGCACAACTATGCCGCCATGGTGAACGACTGGTTGGCTAAAGCCGGCCCGAAAACCGCGGCCCCGGCCTTTTTGGGTGAGGCTGAAAAAGACATTGCCAGGCTCGGCATCTATTTTGCCGGCCTCCGCTCTTTGGCGCAGGAACGCGCGACCGCGGCCGGGGCCGACTATCAGGCCCAGCTCGTCCAACTCGAACAGATTTTCAAGGAGGCCGATGGCGCGGCCGCGGCCCTGGAAGCCCACCTGCGGGATGTCTCCCTGCATCAATCCCTGACCACCATGACCCGGACCACGGCCGGCGGCAAGCTCCTCATCTGGCTCTTTGCCGTCCTGGCCACCGGGCTCACCTTATTCATCGCCAAACGGACCATGGACCGGATCAGCGCCTGGTCCAAGGAACTGGAGCAGGCCTACCGCGACCTGCAGCTCACCCACACCCAGATGCTGCAGAGTGAAAAGCTGGCCTCCATCGGCCAGCTCGCCGCCGGCGTGGCCCACGAGATCAACAACCCCATGGGCTTCATCACCTCCAACCTGGGCACCCTGAATAAATACGCAACGCGGCTGACCGATTTCCTCCAGGCCCAGTCGGAGCTTATCGGTTCCATCAGCGAGGCGGGGGTTCTGGAGCAGATGCAGGAAAAACGCAAAAATTTGAAAATCGATTACATCTTCGAAGACCTGCCCACGCTGATCGGCGAGTCCCTGGAAGGGGCCGACCGGATCAAGAATATCGTCCAGAGCCTCAAGAGTTTTGCCAGGGTCGACCAGACGCAAAAAACCATGGCCGACCTCAACGAGTGCCTGGAAACCACCCTGACCGTGGTCTGGAACGAATTGAAGTACAAGTGCACGGTGAGCAAGGAATTCGGTGCACTGCCCAAGACCATGTGCTTTCCCCAGCAGCTCAATCAGGTGTTTGTCAATCTGCTGGTCAACGCGGCCCAGGCCATCGAGCAGCAGGGGCGGATCACCATCAAGACCTGGCACGGCGGGCCGTACAATTACATCTGGATCGAGGACACCGGCTGCGGCATCCCGGCGGACCAGATCGGCAAGATTTTCGACCCGTTCTTCACCACCAAGGAGGTGGGCAAGGGCACCGGCCTTGGGCTTTCCATCGTCTACGACATCATCAAGAAGCACAACGGCAACATCACGGTGGACAGCGAGGCGGGCCAGGGTACCACCTTTGTTATCCGCCTGCCGGTCACCGGTGCGGGTGGCGAGGGCGTCTAGCCCTGCGGCGCGCCCTCCTGCCGATTCTCCCGATGCACCGTCTCCAGCAAAATTTCCGGCGAGCGCAGGAACTCCTCGGCCCGTTTCTTGGGGTCGAAAAACTCCTTGTCAAAGGGCTCGATAAGGTTCAGGTGCTCCCAGCGCGTCACATAATACTCAATCATACTGGGGAGATAGGTGAAAACCGTGGTCTCGGGCCCCGGATCCTGCCAAGTGGAAGCGGCCAGTCTGGCCACTGACAGGGTCTGGGGTCGATAAAAATTTTCCATGAACAGGAGTTCCGCCGGCAGCCTGGCCTCGATGCCGGCATGCCGCAGGATGCGCAAAAACTTCCTGAGCAGCAGGCGCGTTACCTTGGCCAGGGCATAGGGAATATAGATTTCCTTGGGAAAACCAAGCTCCAGGTAAGAGCGGATGGTGAGGATGAGCTGGGCCAGCTCCACCGGGTTGCGGTCCGCGAAATTGATGGTCTGGCCGGTAAACTCCGGCCGGTGCTCCAGGACATGCTGGACAAAGCGCGGCACCTTCTTGGAATTGGAATAGGAGTGCATCACCCCTCGCCGGGTCAACATGCAGGGCAAGGCCTGGTCAACAATGGAAAAGAACAGCCGATGGAACCCCTGGATCTTGTGATCATGCTTGCCATAGACCACGGCCAGCCGGATAACCGTGTAATCCAGGCCCTGATTTTTCATAAGGTCGCGCAGGGTCAGTTCCGCCATGAGCTTCGACTTGGCGTAATTGGGTAAACCGGCGGACAGCGGCAGCATGTCTTCCTCGGCCAGGTTCTCGCCACTGGGCATGACCGCGGATGAACTGATATGGATGTAGGGAATTCGCAGCGCGGCCGCCATCCTGGCCAGGTTCACGGTTCCCAGGTAATTGGTCTCGTAGGCCAGTTGCGGGTCCGCGTCAATGGCGGCGATGGCCGCGTTGACGATGAAATCCGGTTTAAGGCCGGTGATATAGTTTTTGATATCTTCGGGTACCCGGAGACTCAGCTTTTTGCTGTTCGGAGCCCGCAGATCGACGCCGTCATCGACCTTGGTCTTGAAGTGATGGGTGATGCCGCCGCCGATCAGCCCGGAACCACCGATCAGCACCCCGATTTTTTTGGGAGAGTGTTCAGCCAAACCCATGACCTCCTGCCGAGCCCTCAGCCTTTGTGCCTCTAGCTCTTCTGCCTTTTGCCTCTCTGCCCATCTTGTACCGCGCATCGCAGAATATCGAACCGAGGGAGTTTTTTCATTTCATCATTCGATATTCGGTGTTCGATATTCTCCCCTCTCTGTGCCTTTCACCATTGCCATGAGACGCATTGACGCCGCCCCATGGCAATGGTAAAAGAAGTGCGCATTCATTAAAAATAGTATACCCCCCTCGGAGCAGCCGGCAAGTCCTGAGATGTCGGCCACGCTATTTTTTCCGCGCCGGCCGGAGCGCTTCCGCCTCAAACCGCCGTCTGCTCCGGGTCTGCCCAGGAAAGCCATGCCAGTTTACCACCGTAAGGACATCCCCGCCCTCCTGCAGTCCATCGACCAAGGCCAGGTGTCGCCGGTCTACCTGATTTGCGGCGACCGCGTCCTGTGCCAGCAGGCCGCCGATGACCTCGTCCGCCGCTTGCTGCCCGACGAGGGCCAGCGCCGCCAGAACCTGATTCTGGTGGACGGCGACCGGGAAGAACCGGACCAGACCCTGGCCCGGCTCAAGACCTTCGGCCTCTTCCCCGGCCGCCGGGTCATTCGGGTGAAAGATTCGAAACTCTTCTATTCCAAGGATGTGGCCAGAACTCTGTGGGACAAGGCCGCCAAGGCCCGCGCCGACAAGGACGCCAGGCGCGCCCAGCGCTATCTGCTGGCGATGCTCGGTCTGGCTGAACTCACCGGGGCGGACTGGACCGAGGAAAATTTGGAGCAGGCCGACAGTGGCCGGTGGCAGGCCCTCTTCGGTTTTCCGCGGCCTGCCGAAGACCTGGCCTGGGTGGGCGAGGCCCTGGCCCAGGCCAGCCCCGACGCCGCGCCCTCGGCCGGTGGCCGCCCTCAGGTTGCCGAGCTATTCGCCGCGGCCTTGGAGTCCGGCGTGCCAGCCAACAACACCATTATCCTGCTGGCCGAGGCGGTGGACAAGCGCAAAAGGCTCTACAAAGCCATCGGCAAGCTAGGCGTTATCCTCGACCTGACGTTGGACCCCGGTGCCAGCAAGGCGGCGGTCGAGGTCCGCACTACAATTCTGCGCGATCTGGTCAGAACCACCCTGGCCGGGCTGGGCAAAAAAATCGAGCCCCGGGTCCTTGACCGGCTCCTGGAACGGGTCGGCTTTCATCCCGACGCCGTGGTCCTGGAAACGGAAAAATTGGCCCTGTCGGTGGAAGACCGGGACACCATAACCCTGGCGGACCTCGACTGCGTGGTGGGCCGCACCCGGGAGGAGGCGCTCTTCGAGTTCACCGAGGTCTTCACCGACGGCAACCTGGAGCGGGCCCTGATCATTCTCGCCCACCTGCTCGACAACGGCGGGCACCCGCTCATGGTCCTGGCCGGCCTCCATAACCTTCTCAAGCGCCAGTTGCAGGTAAAGGCCCTGCAGGCCGACGCCGCGCTGCCCTGCCCGCCGGGGCAAGGCTTCGGCCCCTTCCAGCAGGGCTATCTGGCGCGGCTCAAGGCGGCAAGGCCGGAGAGTCTGGTTGGCCTGCCCACCCACCCATACGCCCTTTACATGCTGTTTTGCCGCGTCGAGTCCCTGGCGGCGGATCGGCTCATCACCGGGCTTACGGCGGTGCTGCGGGCCGAGATGCTTCTGAAGAGTACGTCCCTGGCCGGCCAGTTGGTGCTGGAGGATCTGCTGTATGGCGCCCTGCTGCCGACAGGGCGGCGAGGATAGTGCCTCTTTTTTATTGCCGGCCGTGCGGGTAAAATGGATGATGATTAAGGTACAAATCAAGGATGAGGCACAAAGGGGCAAAGGCACAGAGGCACAAAGTTTAAAGAATTTTCTGCCAGATATGCTTTTTTACTCTGTGCCTCTGTGCCTTCTGCCTTTGTGCCTCTGGCTGCCAAAACGAGGCATACATCCATGACCCGGCCGCGTAACAATGGCGAGGACCAGGTCGTCGTCGACCGGGGGGAGCAGGTCCGGGAACCCAGCCTGTTCCTTGTTCTGCTGCACAACGACGACTATACCACCATGGATTTCGTGGTCATGATCCTGGAGACGATTTTTCACAAGGACCAGATGGAGGCCACCCGGATCATGCTTAACGTCCACAACCAGGGCGTGGGCGTGGCCAGCATCCTGCCACTGGAGATCGCCGAAACCAAGGTGGCCCTGGTCCACGATCTGGCCCGGCAGCACGAATTCCCCCTGCGCTGTTCCCTGGAAAAGGCTTGAAAGCAGTCAGCTATCAGCATACAGATTTTTTGGCCAGATTCTTAAGCTGACCGCTGACAACTGCACGCTGACCGCTTATAAGAGGTGACACGATGATCAACAGCAAACTGGAAATGGCCCTGGTCATGGCCATCCGCGAGGCCAAGGCCAAGCGGCACGAGTATGTCACCGTGGAGCACATCCTCTTCGGGCTGCTCCACGACGAGACCGCCGTGCGCATCATTGAGCACTGCGGCGGCAACACCAAGAATATCAGGAAAAACCTGGAGCAGTTCTTCTCCACCAACATCACCACCCTGGGTGGGGAGACGGGCGGCGACCCGTCCCAGACCGTGGGCTTCAACCGGGTACTGCAGCGGGCCATCGCCCATGTGCAGAACTCGGGCAAGAAAGAGGTGGACGCGGGCGACGTGCTCTCCTCCATCTTCGCGGAAGCCGACTCCCACGCCGCCTATTTTCTTGAGTCCGAGGGGCTTTCCCGGCTGAGCGTGTTGGAATTCATCTCCCACGGCGACGCCCCCCCACTGGCCCGGCCCGGACAGGCCGCTCCCGCCGACGCAGAGGCCGCCGAGACCGCCCTCGACCGCTACACCGTCAACTTCAGTGCGCGGGCCGCCGCCGGCCAGATCGACCCCCTCATTGGCCGGGACCGGGAACTGGCGCGCATGATTCAGATCCTTTCAAGACGCCGCAAGAATAACCCACTGCTGGTGGGTGAACCCGGGGTCGGCAAGACGGCCATGGCCGAAGGTCTGGCCCTGCGCATCCACGAGGCGCGGGTGCCGGAGTCGCTTTGTGACGTGAAAATCCATCTGCTCGACATGGGGGGCCTGCTCGCCGGCACCAAGTACCGGGGCGACTTTGAAAAGCGGCTGAAGGCGGTGATCACCGAGGTCGAGGAGCGCCGGGATGTCATCCTGTTCATCGACGAAATCCATACCATTGTTGGCGCCGGCGCCACCTCCGGCGGCAGCATGGACGCCGCCAATCTCTTGAAACCCGCCCTGCAGGCCGGCACCATGCGCTGTATCGGCTCCACCACCTACGAGGAATACCGGAACCATGTGGAAAAGGACCGCGCCCTGTCGCGGCGCTTCCAGAAGGTCGATATCGCGGAACCAACGGTGGAGGAGACCTACCGAATTCTGAAGGGGCTCAAGGGCCGCTACGAGGAGCACCACGGTATCCGCTACACCGACGCAGCCTTGCGGGCCACCGCCGAACTGGCGGCCCGCTTCATCAACGACCGTTTCCTGCCCGACAAGGCCATCGACGTCATCGACGAGACCGGCGCGGCCTTGAAGCTCATGAAAACCGAGCGCCGGCGCAAAACGGTGACGGTCGCGGACGTGGAGAAGGTCATCTCCGGCATGGCCCGGGTGCCAGCCCGGCGCGCCTCGGAATCGGACATTGAGCTGCTCCGCCTCCTGCCGGACACCCTGCGGACGAAAATTTTCGGCCAGGACCAGGCCATCGACTCCCTGACCACGGCGGTGAAACGCTCCCGGGCCGGGCTGAAACCAGCCGACCGCGTGACCGGCGCCTTCCTCTTCGCCGGGCCCACCGGCGTGGGCAAGACCGAGGTGGCTCGCCAACTGGCCGCGGCCCTGGCCGTGCATTTTCTGCGCTTCGACATGAGCGAATATATGGAAAAGCACGCCGTGGCGCGGCTCATCGGCGCCCCGCCAGGCTATGTCGGCTTTGACCAGGGCGGCCTGTTGACCGACGCCATCCGCAAACACCCCTATGCGGTGCTGCTTATGGACGAGATCGAAAAGGCCCACCCGGACGTGTTCAACATCCTTTTGCAAGTAATGGACTATGCGACCCTTACCGACAACACCGGTCGGCACGCCGACTTCCGCAACGTCATCCTCATCATGACCACCAATGCCGGGGCCCGCGAGATGGGAGAGAGGGCTATCGGCTTCATGGCCGGCAAAAAGGGCCAGGGCCAGGAGGCCATCAAGGGTCTCTTTGCCCCGGAGTTCCGCAACCGGCTGGACGGCATCATCACCTTCAACGCCTTGGACGCCGGGGTGATGGGGCAGGTGGTGGACAAGATGATCGCGGAATTGCAGGTGCAGTTAACCGAGAAAAAGGTTACCATCCAGCTTACCGATGCGGCCCGGGCCTGGCTGGCCAGCAAGGGCTACGACCCGGACAACGGCGCCCGCCCCTTGCGCCGTCTGATCACCGGGGCAATCGGCGACCCCCTGGCCGACGAGATCCTCTTCGGCAAGCTGCGCCGGGGCGGCCGGGCCAGCATCGGCATGAAAAAAAACAGCCTGGCGTTCTCCTTTGAACCCGCCAAGGCGCAGTAACGCATCGATCAACCAACCACTTTTAAAAAGGAGAAATCCATGAACCGCACCCGCCTCTGCCTGACCCTCTGCACCCTGCTTATGTTGCTGCCGCTTACGGCCTGCAAGCAAAAGACCACTTCCCAGGAGGCCGCCACACCGCCGACCGCCCAGACGGCTCAGCCCGAGACCCCGGCGGCCCCGGCGACCGTGGCCGAAGCGCCGGACGCGGCGCCAGCCGGCGGCCCGGCGACCGACCAGGCCCCGGCCGCCCCCTCCTTCCCGCTCCAAGGCACGGTGGCCGAAGCGCACAATGGCGGCGGCTACACCTACATTCTCCTGAACACCGAGGCCGGGCAATACTGGGTAGCAACCACCGAGGTCGAGGTAGCGGTCGGGGAAAAGATCGGCTTTGCCGAAGGTAATGTCATGCGCGACTTTCCAAGCAAGGCTATGAACCGCACCTTTCCGGAGATCATTTTTTCGGCCAGCGTGATCGGTAAAACCCCGAGCGCCAAGCCTGCCGCCCCGGCCGCGGACGCCACACCGGGCTCCTTTGACAAGGCCTTGCAGGGTGAGACCCCAGCAGCCGCCCCAACCGCCGCCCCGGCCGTGGACCCGGCCCAGCAGGGCAGCGGCAAGGCCATCGTGCCCCTGGCGTCCGACGTCAAGGTGGAGAAGGCGACCGGCGCCAACGCCCACACCGTTGGCGAGTTGTTTGACAAGGCGGCCGACCTGAACGGCAAAACCGTGGTCCTGCGGGCCAAAATCATGAAGGTGTCGCCCGGCATCATGGGCAAAACCTGGCTGCACGTCCAGGATGGCACCGGTGACGCCATGAAGAACACCCACGACCTGGTGGTTACCACCGCCGCTACCCCCAACAAGGGTGACACCGTTACCCTGGAGGGAAAACTTGGCACCAACCGCGACTTCGGCGCCGGCTATGTCTATCAGGTGATTGTTGAGGATGCGGCGATCAAATAAGGCTCCATGCACACCATCGTCATCATCGGCCCCGGTGCCCTGGGTTGCCTGCTTGCGGGCCGGCTGGGCGCCGCTGGCCGAGATGATGTCTGGTTGCTTGACCATGATGCCGAGCGGGCCGCGCTGCTAACCAGACAGGGCGTGCGCTTGACGGAGGCGGGGCAGACCAGTACCATCTTGGTTCGGGCCACCAGCGACGCCGGGCAAATCGGCCCGGCCGAGCTGGTGCTGCTGTGCGTCAAGTCGTATGACGTGGCCACCAGTCTGGCCGGGGCCCAACCCCTGTTCGGTCCCGGCACCCTGCTGGTCTCCTTCCAGAACGGCATTAGCCACCTCGACCTCCTGACCGCGTTACCAGGCCCTGGCCTGCGGGCCGTTGGGGTAACCGCCATGGGCGCCACCCGCACCGGGCCGGGTGAGGTCACCTTCGGCGGCGCCGGCCTCACCCGCCTTGGCTATCAGGCCCCGGCCGACCAACGGGCCGGCCAACGTCTGGCCCAGGCCGCCGCCACCCTGACGGCGGCCGGCCTGCAAACCGAGGCCGTGCCGGACATCATGAACCATGTCTGGGCCAAACTGCTGGTCAACATCGGCATCAACGCCCTGACCGCCCTGCATGACTGCGCCAACGGCGGGCTGCTCGATATCCCCGGAGCCCGTGGGCAGCTTGTCGCCGCGGTTCGCGAGGCCGCGGCCGTGGCCCTGGCCAAGGGCATCACCCTGCCGGGCGACCCGGTGGCCCGCACCCTGGAGGTCTGCCGGAGCACGGCCACCAACATCTCGTCCATGCTCCAGGACATCCGGCGCCGCCGCCGCACCGAAATCGACGCCATCAACGGCGCCGTGGTCCAGGAGGCAAGGCGTCTGGGGCTGTCCGCCCCGGTCAATGAGGATCTGGCGCGCCGGGTCAGGGAACTGGCAAGACGCGCCCCGGACCGCCCGGTTGGCAATTTCCCTTGACAGCAGGCGCGGCGGGCAACAATATAGGGGGCTTGCAGGAACAACGTGGCAAATCAGATGAGTCTATTGCAAAAGTCTTAAAAATGGTTTTTTTGTCATTCCCACGCAAGTGGGAATCCAGTCTTTTAAATTGGTTATGAGCTTTCTGGATTCCCGTTTTCACGGGAATGACGACTTTTGCAGAGGCTCGGATATGTTTTTTTACTCTGCCACTTTGCCACTTTGATACTATCCATTTAAGGAGCAACCATGGGCAATTATCTCTTCACCTCTGAATCCGTTTCCGAAGGCCATCCGGACAAGGTGGCCGACCAAATCTCCGACGCGATTCTGGACGCCATCCTCGCGCAGGATAAAACCGCCCGGGTGGCCTGCGAGACCCTGGTCACCACCGGCATAGCCATGATCGCCGGCGAGATCACCACCACCGCCTGGGTGGACATGCCCCAGGTGGTGCGCGAGACCATCCGCGAGATCGGCTACAACTCCTCGGACATGGGGTTCGACTGGCAGTCCTGCGCCGTGCTCACCAGTATCGGCAAACAGTCACCGGACATCGCCTTGGGCGTGAACGAGGGCTCTGGCCTGGATCTGGACCAGGGCGCCGGCGATCAGGGCCTCATGTTCGGCTATGCCAGCACCGAGACCCGCGTGCTGATGCCCATGCCCATCACCTACGCCCACCGGCTCATGAAACGCCAGGCCGAGGTGCGCAAGGCCGGCCTGCTCCCGTGGCTGCGGCCGGACGCCAAAAGCCAGGTGACCATTGAGTACGTGGACCATAAGCCCAAACGGGTCGAGGCCATTGTCGTCTCTACTCAGCACAGCCCGGAGGTCGATTACGAAGACCTGAAGGAAGGCGTGATGGAGGAGATCATCAAGCCCATCATCCCCGCGAACATGGTAGACAAGGACACCAAGTACTTCATCAACCCCACCGGCCGCTTCGTCATCGGCGGCCCGGTTGGCGACTGCGGGGTGACCGGCCGCAAGATTATCGTCGACACTTACGGCGGCATGGGTTCGCACGGCGGCGGCGCTTTCTCTGGCAAGGATCCCTCCAAGGTGGACCGCTCCTCCTCCTACATGGGCCGCTATGTGGCCAAGAACATCGTGGCCGCCGGCATCGCCACCGAGGTGGAGGTCCAGCTCGCTTACGCCATCGGCATTTCCAAGCCGGTGTCCGTCCATGTCAACACCTTCGGCACCGGCAAGGTGGATAACGGCGAGCTGAAAAAACTGATCACCGACCATTTCGACCTGCGGCCCAAGGCCATCATCCAGCACCTTGACCTGCTCAGGCCCATCTACAAGAAAACCGCCGCGTACGGCCACTTCGGCCGCGAGCGGGAGGAATTCACCTGGGAACGCACCGACAAGGCGGAGATGCTGCGCGAGGCGGCGGGGCTGAACAAGAAGAAAAAGTAAGGCACGCAGGCACTGAGGCAGAGGGCACAAAGGAATATCGAATGATGAAGTAGGGTGCGCCGTGCGCACCATTAAGCTTGAAGATACAAGGCGCAGAGGGAGAATTTAGATGGCTAAGCAAGATTACAAGGTAGCGGATATCACCCTGGCTGACTGGGGTCGCAAGGAGATCAACATCGCCGAGACCGAGATGCCGGGGCTCATGGCCCTGCGCCAGAAATACGGCAAGAAAAAACCGCTGGCCGGGGCGCGCATCTCCGGATCGCTGCACATGACCATCCAGACCGCCGTGCTCATCGAGACCCTGGTTGACTTGGGCGCCGAGGTGCGCTGGGCCTCGTGCAACATCTTCTCCACCCAGGACCACGCCGCCGCCGCCATTGCCGCCGTGGGCGTGCCGGTTTACGCCTGGAAGGGCGAGAGCATCGAGGAGTACTGGTGGTGCACCGAGCAGGCCCTCACCTGGCCCAAGGGCAAGGGCCCCAACATGATCCTGGACGATGGCGGCGACGCCACCCTGCTGATCCACAAGGGGGCGGAATTTGAAAAGGCCGGCCGGGTGCCCAAGGCCAAGAAGAGCGACAACGAGGAATGGCGGGCCGTGCTGGCCGTGCTGGCCCAGGATTTCGCCGCCAACCCCAAAAAATGGACCAAGATCGCCGCGGGCATCAAGGGCGTCACCGAGGAGACCACCACCGGCGTCCATCGCCTCTACCAGATGCAGGACAAGGGCGAACTGCTCTTCCCGGCCATGAACGTCAACGACTCGGTGACCAAGTCCAAGTTCGACAACCTGTACGGCTGCCGCGAGTCCTTGGTGGACGGCATCAAGCGCGCCACCGATGTGATGATCGCCGGCAAGATCGCCGTGATCGTCGGCTACGGCGACGTGGGTAAGGGCTGCGCCCAGTCCATGCGCGGCCTGGGCGCCGTGGTCTGGGTCACCGAGATCGACCCCATCTGCGCCCTGCAGGCGGCCATGGAAGGCTACCGGGTGGTCACCATGGCGGAGGCCGCCCCCTTGGGCAACATCTTCGTCACCTGCACCGGCAACCTCAAGGTCATCACCCACGACCACATGGCGGCCATGAAGGACCAGGCCATTGTCTGCAACATCGGCCATTTCGACTCCGAGATCGACGTGGCCGGCATCAAAAAATACCCCTGGGAGAACATCAAGCCCCAGGTGGACCACATCATTTTCCCGGACGGCAAACGCCTCATCCTGCTGGCCGAGGGCCGCCTGGTGAACCTGGGCTGCGCCACCGGCCACCCGTCCTTTGTCATGTCCAACTCCTTCACCAACCAGGTGCTGGCCCAGATGGAACTCTTCCTGCGGCCGGAGCAGTATGGCACCAAGGTTTACGTGCTGCCGAAGAAACTCGACGAAGAGGTGGCCCGCCTGCACCTAGCCAAGATCGGCGTCAATCTGACCACCCTCTCCAAGGCTCAGGCCGACTACATCGGCGTGCCGGTGGACGGGCCCTACAAGCCGGATTACTACCGGTATTAGGGCCGCAGACCCTGGTAACGGTCTGCTCAAAGCAAGAAAAGGATCCTGCCGAGGATCCTTTTCGCGTTTACAGTTCCACTCTTACTTTGAGCTTTCACCTTTCACCTGCCAGCTCTTCTTACATCCCCGGACAGCACCTCATGCACCTGGCCAGCCGCGTCACGAATGCGCAACAGGCCTGCGTCATCCACCCCCAGGGACAGGCCATGCACCAGGGTGCCGGCCGTACTCACCCAGGTAAGCTCCTGACCCAGGGTGACGTCCCGTTGTCGCCAATCCGCCAGCACCGGGGCAAGACCGTGGCGCTCCAACCGTCCGGCCTGGGCCTCGATAGCGGCGAGCATGGTCGTCAGCAGCGCCTCTTGGGGAAAAACCTGGCCAGCCTGGAGGAGCAGGGAGGTTGCCCGGGTCCGCAGGTCTTCCGAGAAGGCCGCCATGGGGGTGGACACGTTAAGTCCCACCCCGACGATCACCACGGGTTCGCAGCCTTGCCACAGCGGCCCGGTCTCACAGAGGATGCCGCCGATCTTCTTACCCTCCAGTAGCAAATCGTTGGGCCATTTGAGCAGCACCCGCCGGCCGGTCACCCCCTCGACGGCCATGGCCGCGCCCAGCCCGGCCGCCAGGGTGAGTTGCGGCAGGCTGGCCGGGTCGAGCCGAGGCCGCAGGATGAGTGAAAAGTACAGGCCGGCCTCGGGCGGTGACTCCCACCTTTTCCCCAACCGGCCACGGCCGGCGGTCTGGGTGCCGGCCACCACCACGGTCCCGGCCGCCCCGCCGCGGCTGGCCAGTTCCAAGGCCACCCGGTTGGTGGAATCAATAGCAACCAGGCGGACTATAGTGCGTTGTTGCAAAGGCATCACCGTTTCCTTGCACGTCCAGCGGACTTTGCACACAAGGTGTCATTTTAGTTTTCATGTCGACCGGGCCGGGCTCTTGAAATTTTCCCATCATCCCCTGTGGATATTTACTAACGGCTGCCTGCTCGTAAGTCACTAAAACAGGAGCCTCTTGCAAAAGTCGTCATTCCCGTGCAAACGGGAATCCAGAAAGCTCCTAACCAATTTAAAAGAATGGATTACCACTTGCGTGGGAATGACAAAAAACCATTTTCAAGACTTTTGCAAGAGGCGCACAGGTATGTCCGTTTGGCCCGCCCTAAACTACCAAACTACCTCCGCCACCTCTTGGCGCCCTTATCAAGGCGGCAAATGGCACCGCCTCAATCCGCTCCGCCAGCCAATAGCGTTTGTCGCCTGGATAGACGACCAGCAGGCGCTCCAGCCCCAAGTCGTCAAGGGCAATGCGCATGGATGGCGTGATCTTGGGCGCGTCCACGCGCTTGATTTCAATCCCAACCCGCGCCCCGTGCTGGAAGAGGAGCAGGTCAAGTTCAGCCCCGGCGTGGGTGGCCCAGAAATAGGCCTCGTCTGGCGCGGCCATGGCCAGGATCTCCTCCATCACATATCCTTCCCACGAGGCCCCGTATTTGGGATGGGAATAAAGGTCATTGGCCGTGCGGATGCCGAGGAGCTCGGTGTAACAGGCCGCTGTCGCGCAAGAATATTTTCGGTGACTTGACCTGACCTGGCGTTTCTTGAGGTTTTCGTGCCACGGCCGGAGCTGCCGCACCATGAACACCCCGTCCAGCAGATCGAGGTAGCGGCGCACCGTCGATTCATTAACGCCGAGCGAACGGGCGGGTTCGGCCGCATTCCACACTTGGCCATGATAATGGGCCAGCATGGTCCAGACTAAATGCCTACAGCCGACCTGAGTAGTTACGTTGTTTCGCTGATAGCTGACCGCGTTCATCTGGAAACAGGGTTTCCGGATGAACACTAGCTAGACTCAGAATCTGGGAACTTGCCCCCCCTACTCCTTCCAATCCGGCCGCAAATGCAGTTCGGTGAGCTGCTTCCGGGCCACCGGGGCCGGGGCCTCGGTCAGGGGGCAGGTGGCCTTCTGGGTCTTGGGGAAGGCGATGACGTCGCGGATCGACTCGCGGCCGGCCAGGATCATGAGCAGGCGGTCGAGACCGAAGGCCATGCCGCCGTGGGGCGGGGCGCCCAGCTCCAGGGCGCGGAGCAGGAAGTCGAACTTGTCCGCCGCCTCCTCGGGGCTGATGCCCAGGGTACGGAAAACCTTGTCCTGGATGTCCTGACGGTGGATGCGGATGGAGCCGCCACCGATCTCCGTGCCGTTCAGCACCAGATCGTAGGCACGAGACAGGGCCTTGCCGGGCTCGGTGTCGAGCAGGGCGATATCCTCCTCGCGCGGCGCGGTGAAGGGGTGATGCACCGCCACGTGGCGCTTCTCCTCGTGGTCGTACTCCAGGAGCGGGAAGTCCGTGACCCAGAGGAAGGAAAACTTGTCCTTGGCCAAGAGGCCCAGGCGCCGGGCCAGCTCCAGCCGCAGTTCCGACAGGGCTTGGTGCACCACGGTCGTGGTGTCGGCCACGAAGAAGAGCAGGTCGCCGGGCGCCGCATCCAGGACAGCGGCCATGTTACCCCGTTCCTCGTCGGTAAAGAACTTGGCAATGGGCGACTGCCATTCGCCGCCCTCCTTGACCTTGACCCAGGCCAACCCCTTGGCCCCGAACTGAGCGACAAAGGTGGTGAGGTCGTCCAGATCCTTTCTGGAAAAATCGGCGCAGCCCTTGGCGTTGATGCTCTTCACCAACCCGCCGGACGCGACCACGGTCTGAAAGACCTTGAAGCCGCAGTGCGCCACCAGGTCGGTCAGGCTCACCAGCTCCATGGCGAAACGCAGGTCGGGCTTGTCGTTGCCAAAGCGGCGCATCGCCTCGCTATAGGTCATGCGCGGAAAGGGTGGGGTCAGCTCCATGCCCAGGGTGGCGCGGAAGAGCTCCTTCATCATACCCTCGGCCACGGTGTAGAGATCCTCCTCCTCGACGAATGACAACTCCAGGTCGATCTGGGTGAACTCGGGCTGGCGGTCGGCGCGCAGATCCTCGTCGCGGAAGCAGCGGACGATCTGGTAGTAGCGATCCATGCCGGCCACCATGAGGATCTGCTTGAAGAGCTGCGGCGACTGAGGCAGGGCATAGAAGCGGCCCGGGTTGACCCGGCTGGGCACCAGGTAGTCGCGGGCCCCCTCCGGGGTGGAGCGGGTGAGCATCGGCGTCTCGATCTCCAGGAAGTCCTGGCCGTTGAGATAGCCCCGCATGGCCTGGCAGGCGCGGTGGCGCATCACCAGGTTGGCGGTCATCTCCGGCCGCCGCAGGTCGAGGTAGCGGTACTTCAAACGCAGCCCCTCGGCCACCTCGACCTCCTCGTCCAGGGGAAAGGGCGGCGTCTTGCTGACGTTTAAGATGCGCAACTCATCGACCAGTACCTCGATGGCGCCGGTGGCCAGCTTGGCGTTGACCATGCCGGCCGGCCGGTCTTCGACCCGGCCGCGCACCGCGATCACCCACTCGCTCCGCAGGTCATGGGCCTTGGCATGCACCGCCGGGTTGACCCCCGGGTTGAAGACCACCTGGGTAAGGCCCCAGCGGTCACGCAGGTCGATGAAGATCACCCCGCCGTGGTCACGACGCCTGAGCACCCAGCCCATGAGGGTGACTTCCTTGCCCATGTCATCGGGGCCCAGCGCCTGGCAGTTATGGCTGCGCCGCAGCCCGCCCATGCTTTCCATGGTTTGCTCCTTGTTGGAAGTCAGCGTTCAGCTTTCAGCGATGCGTGCAACCAGCCCGGCCGCCCAGTCATGCAGATTGTCGCCCAGGGCCAGGGAGTCCTGGGTGCCGGCACCCATGTTCCGCAGCACCGCCTGGCCGCTGGCCAGTTCCTCGTCGCCTAAAATAAGCGCGTACC
>MNYK01000132.1:0-10556 GCA_001873115.1 Desulfobacterales bacterium CG2_30_60_27
CCGAGGCGTCCGCGACCTCCTGCGCATCCTGCGCCCGGTCGCGGACGAACCCGCGAAAAGCATTAGCAGTCCAGGAACCCACCCGGGTTGCGGTTCCGCTGGATAGTTACAAACTAATCACTGCCTCCACCTCAGACGCCCTGGCCGGCGGCATGCAGCAGGGCATTGGTTATCTCCTTCCGAAGCCCCGCGTCGGCGATTTTCCGGCCCGCCGCGTCCTGCACATAAAAGACATCCACCAACTGGTCCATCCTGGTGCCGATCTTGGCCCAGGCGATGCCCAGGTTGAAATCGGCCAGGGTCTTGGTAATGTCGTACAAAAGCTTGGGACGGTCATCGGCATAGACCTCGATGACCGTGAAAGCAGCCGAGATCTGATTGTCTATCACCACCCGGCTCGCCGGCCGCTGCCCCATCTTGCGCGTGGCCAGAAGCGGGAAACGCTTTTCCCCCAGCCGGTGGTCCAGGCCGAGTTGATTACCCAGGACCAGGTTGATATCCCGATCCAGGGCCTGCCAGTCCTGATCCGCAAAGGCCATCTCCCCCAAGGGCTGCACGTCCAGCACATCCACCGCCGTGCCGTCGGCCCAGGTAAAGATCCGGGCATGCAGGACGTTGAGATTGTGCAGGGCCAGGGTCCCGCAGATCCGGGCCAGCAAGCCGGTCCGATCAGGGGCCATGATGAGCAGGGACCAATAGCCGTTGCGCGGCTCGGTTTCCATCAGGGCAAAACGGCCTTGCAGCCCTTCCCGGCAGGCGAGATGATGGGCAACGGTCTCCGGCGTAAAGCTCAACAGATACTCATCCGGCAGGGCCGCGATGCTCTCCTCGCTTGCCGGACCGATGATCTCCCGCAGCCGCTGGCGCAACCAGGCGACGCCCTGCTCCCGGTCCGGGTCGTCGGCCAGGTCCGAGGAGCGCTCCAGCAGGTTGGCGATCTTCAGATACAGATCCAGCAGCAGGGCGGCCTTCCATGCATTCCAGACCGTGGGGCCGGTCGCCTTGGCATCGGCCCGGGTGAGCAGATAAAGCATGTTCAAACGATCCGCATCCCCGACAAGCTGCACGCAGCGGCGCAGTAAAGCCTGGTCCTCCAAGTCCCGCCGCATGGCCGTATTGGACAGGAAGAGATGGTGGCGCACCAGAAAGGCCAGAGTCTCCACCGCGGGCGCGGCCAGCCCCAGTCTTTTGCCGATGGTGGCGGCAATCATGGCCCCATGCTCGGCATGATCCCGGCCCTGACCCTTGCCCACATCGTGCAGCAAGGTCGCCAAAAAGAGCAGCCGGGGGGCGGCCAGGGCCGCGAACCTGGCCGGCTCCTCCCGGCGCAGGGCATGCAGTTCCACCACCGCCTGCAGCAAATGCCGATCCACGGTGTACACGTGGTACACATCGTGCTGGGCCAGGGAATATACCCGACCGAACTCCGGGAGATAGGCAACCAGCAGGCCGGTTTCCAACATGGCGACCAGCACGGCTTGCGGCTCCCTGGCCTCTGCCAGGATTTCCAGAAAGGCCTTGGCCAGGCGCCGCGATTGCCGCAGGCGATCGTCGATCAGGTGCAGGTGATCGGTAACGGCCTTGCGGGTCCGATGATGGATGGGCAAGCCGGTCCTGGCCATATGGTAAAAGACCCGCATGAGCAGATGGGGCTTCGCCGCCACCAGATCCAGCCCGGTGAAGTGGAGATATCCTTCCCGCACCTCGATGCCGGGCTCCAACTGACGGTCAAGATCCACGGACCGGGCAGGACCAAGCACCTCGTCCACATGTTCAAAAAATAATGCCGTGGTCATGGCCACGCGTTGCATATGGCCATGCACGACGCCCATGAAACGCTCCACCCCGAGCTGGCCACCCTCGGTGCGGTAAGCAAAGGCCTTGGCCATCTCTTCCTGATACTCAAAATAGAGCTGATCATTCTTCCGGCCGGTGATGTAGTGGAGGCGGTTGCGGATACGGATGAGTTCGTTCCAGGCGGCCTGAAAATCCTTGCGTTCCTGGCGGCTGAGCAGCCCCGCCTCTTCCATGTCCGCCAGATTATGCAGCCCGAAAACGACCTGGGCCGTCCACAACATGGCCTGAATATCCCTGAGCCCGCCCAGACTCTCCTTGATATGCGGTTCCAGGAGGTAGGCATGCCTGCCAAATTGATTAAGGCGTCGCTCGCGATGACTTTGCAATTCCAGGTAGAATTCCAATCGTCGCCCTGTCACATACTGCTGTCGAAATTTCTCCTGCAAGTTGTTAAAGAGCCTGCTTGAGCCCACGATCAGGCGGGCGTCCAGCAAGGCGACCTGGGAAAAAAAATCCTGCCCCGCGGCCGTCATGCTGTCGTCTAACGTACGAACCGCATGCCCAACTTCCAGCCCGGCGTCCCAGAGTGGATAAAAAACCCCTTCCGTCACCCGGTTTAACCGTTCCTCATCAACTGCCTCATAGAGCAGCATGAGGTCAATATCGGAATAGGGATAGAGTTCCCGACGACCATACCCCCCCAGGGCCACCAGTGCCATCTCCTCGCCAGCCGCCCGGGTTGTTGCAAAACATTTAGCCAGGCAGTCATCAACGAGCCGGGTGTGCCGGTCGAGCAGGGTCTGGCCAGACAAGCCTTCCCGCCAGAGGTTTTCCAGGCTTTCCCGGCCGGCCCGGAGCTCGCCACTCATCCTAGATGGCCTCTTTGCCCTTCTCGCCGGTACGCACGCGGATCACTTCCTCAACCGGCAACACAAAGATCTTGCCATCGCCAATCTTGCCGGTAAGGGCGGACTTGCGGATACATGCAACCACCTCGTCCACCTGCTCGGCGGCCACGATAATCTCAAGTTTCACCTTGGGGATGAAGTCCACCACATACTCCGCGCCGCGGTAAATCTCCTTGTGGCCCTTCTGCCGGCCGTATCCCTTCACCTCGGAAATGGTCATGCCCTTGATGCCCAGCTCGTTCAGGGCCTCCTTGACATCATCCAGCTTGAAGGGTTTGATAATCGCCTCGATCTTCTTCATGGCCTGCTCCTTTGCCTGTCGCTTATGACCTTTGGCCTACCGTGAAAAAACCGCGGTGCCATGGGGTGCGCAATCGCCCCCCATGCCGCTCATGTATTGTACGCGGTCTCGCTGTGTTCGCTCAAGTCCAAACCACTACGTTCGGCCTCCAGGGAAAGCCGCAGCGGGGCAACGGCGTTCACCAGTTTCAGCAGCCCCCAACTGACGGTGAAGGCATAGAGGCCCACCACCACTATCCCGAAAAGCTGGGTGAGAAGGAAGGCGGGATTACCAGCCAGCAGGCCGTCCGCGCCGGCTGGATTGACCTTGGTGGAGGCGAAAATGCCGAGGCAGACCGTGCCCAGCAGGCCGCCGACCCCGTGAATGCCGACCACATCGAGACTGTCGTCGTAGCCTAAACGATTTTTAAAGCTGACCGCCAGATAGCAGAAGGCGCCGGCCAGCAAGCCGATGAGCACGGCGGCGTTGGTGGTGATAAACCCGGCGGCCGGCGTGACCGTGGCCAGGCCGGCGATGGCGCCAGAGGCAGCGCCCAGGGTGGTTGGCCGGCCGCGGTGCTTGGCCTCGATCAACAGCCACATGGCCAGCCCGGCCATGCCGGCCAGATGGGTAGTGACAAAGGCGGTGGCGGCAATGCCATTGGCGGCCAGGGCGCTGCCGGCGTTGAAGCCGAACCAGCCGAACCACAGCAGCCCGGTGCCCATGACCGTCATGGGCAAATTATGGGGTATGAAGGACTCCCGACCATAACCCTTGCGGGGGCCAATCACCAGGACCGCGGCCAGGGCCGCGACGCCGGAGGTGAGATGCACCACCAGCCCGCCGGCGAAATCCAGCACCCCCCGGGCGCCGAGCCAGCCGCCTTGCCCCCAGACCCAATGACAGACCGGATTATAGACCAGAATCGTCCAGCCCAGGCTGAAGAAGACAAAAGGCCAGAAGCGCACCCGTTCGGCAAAGGCGCCGGTGATCAAGGCGGGGGTGATCACCGCGAACATGCATTGGTAGATCATGAAGGCCAGGTGCGGCACGGTGGTGGCGTATTGCGCACTCGGCGCAGCCCCCACCCCTTGCAGGGCAAACCAGGAAAAATTACCGATCAGCCCGCCGACATCCGGCCCAAAGGCCATGCTGTAACCGATATAGACCCATTCCAGGCTGATTACCGAAATCATGGCCAGACTCTGCAGCATGGTGCCCAGCACATTCTTGCTTCGCACCATGCCCCCGTAAAACAGGGCCAAACCTAGCGTCATCAGCAGCACCAGGGCCGCGGACACCAGGATGAATACCGTGTCACCCGCCTGAATCATCGCCATTCTCCCAAAAACATATGCGCTTCTCCCTGTTCCCGAAGGCCCGCCGCGGCGTGGACCGCATCCCCGGCAGACGCGCGGAAAATTCCTTAAGGGAAAGTATTCAAAATTGATGCCAATCGCTGAAAAATCTATCAACCAACTGGAATTGAAGACTATTTCAAGCTTTTTACCGCAACCGTCTCGGATAAAAATGGTACAAATTCGTAAACAAACGCGGGAGAAGTGACAAAAATGGCTTAAAAAACCATGGTCAGCGGCCTGACGAAACCAGGAAAAGGTCCATGGCCACTGCCAGAATGGACAGCAGGAAGATGATCAGGTAATTCAGGTTCTCCCGGGATTTGACCAGGGAAGACAAGAGATAGACCGCCACCTCGCGGTCCTCGTCGCTCAGGCAGGCATTCCCCTGTATTTTTTCAATGAGCCGAAAACGCCCGATGGCTTGCCGCCGCTTACGGGTGATGGCATAGCGATAGGCGAAGAAGATGATATAGCCGAAAAGCCCGCCGTACCAGACCGACCGGAAAAGGGCCGGCCGCACATGCTGGACGATGATCAGCGCCCTGAAGGCCACGGCCGACAGAACCCCGATGGCAAAAAATAGATTGATCACCGGCACGGGCAGCGTCTGGGGCCTTTTCATGTTTGGACCTCATCTGAGTTGTCGAAACTATCGGCAGGCGTCAGGCCTACGCTTGGTTGCCACGAGGTGGCAGTTCTCACTTGACAGATGATGTCGGCGCCGCCTATTCTTCAAGAAGGTCCATAACAGGAAAAGAGCCTGTTGTCGAGACCGTAAACCAGGGGCGGCAGGTGACGCAATGATGAAGCGCGAATGGAGGTGCATGGTGAGAGGACAATGGTGGTTACTTTTGCTGGCCGTTCTGTTGTACGGCACCGTGGTTTCCGCGGAGACCTTCGGCGTAAAGAAGACAACGCCCAAGCCCGACCAGTACGGCAATGTGGTCATCAACAATCTATCCGAACAAAACCATATCGCACCGGTGGTCTTCAACCATTGGCTGCACCGGGCCTTGTATACCTGTCGCATCTGCCACGTGGATCTGGGTTTTGCCATGCAGGCCGGCGGCACCGGCATCAAGGAGGCGGACAATGTGAACGGCCTCTATTGCGGCGCCTGCCACGACAACAAACTGGCCTTCGGGCCTGAGAAAAAAACCACCTTTGGCAACACGGAAAAGTTTTGCGACCGCTGCCATTCGCAAGGCAAAAAGGTCACCTTCGTGAAGGACTTTTACGTATTCACCAAGGGTTTTCCGCCGGCCCGTTTTGGCAACAAGGTGGACTGGCTGCAGGCCGAGACCAAGGGCCTGATCAAGCTCACCGACCAGTTGCCGGGCATCACCATCCCCAGGAAGGCCCTCAAGATCCCCCTGGACAGCGAAATCAAGGGCAAGGAGGCCGGCATGCCCGACATCATCTTCTCGCACCAGAAACACGCGGTCTGGAATGGTTGCGAACTTTGCCATCCAGACATCTTCGGGGTGACCAAAAAGTCCTCGGTGTACTCCATGCAGGAGATCTTTGAAGGCAAGTTTTGCGGGGCCTGCCACGGCAAGGTGGCGTTCGTGAACCTGGATTGCCAACTCTGCCATACCAAGGCGGTTTTCTAAAATAATGCCGGACGACACCATGAGCAGACGCTGGAAAAAATTGGCCGTCATGGTGCTCCTGGCAACATGGGGCACCATGACTGCAGCCGTTGCCATGGCTACCGGGGAATGGAAGGTGGAATTCGAAAGGATCTGCGGCCAGTCAAACATGGCCGCGGATCTGCCCGCGGAACAACTGGAGCGCCTGATTAAAGACAGCGACACCTTGCTGTTGCAACTGGAGAAAATAAAACCGGAAGAGGCCAAGGTTGTTATCTTCCGGCTCAAAAAGAGCCGGAACTTCTTTCAATATCTGCTGCAATCACGTGCGGCCGGCGCTAAGGAAAACCAAACACCAAATTGATGGCCGTTTAACCAGGCGCCTCTCAAGACAACTTCAGGCTGTGCAACTCCGCCTGGATTTTGTCCAAAATCTCCAGAATCTCTTGCTGCTCAGCCGCCCCGGCCAACGGGGCGGCGGCACAAACCGACCGGGCCTCTTCCACCCCCCTGCTCACTGCGAGCATCTTGACTCTGAGTTGATCCACCATCTTGCTGATTCGCCCGGCCAGGGCACGCACGACATCTGCCTTCCGCAAGGTGATATGCACCGTCAGGTCCCCGTCCGTTATCCTCTCGACCTCCCGTTCAATGCGATAGAGACCGCCCACGATATTCTTAGGAAAAAACAGGCTGGCCACGACGCCAATGATCAAGCTGACGAAAAAAGAACCAAGCACCATCGGCAGGAGAAAATCGAGAAAATTCTTGGCATGTATATGAAACATCTTAAAAGAGGCGGTTACCTCCCGATTGGAGAAGAAAAAATAAACCATGCTGCTGAGCAACAGACAGACAAAGAGCAGCAGGGTAATTCTACTGATCATCCGGATTTGCATGTCACGAAGGATCGTCAGATTCAGCATCTTTCTCTTATAAGGCCTGGACTGACTCATACTTGTTCTTCCAATTGGTCTCAATCTGCAACCGGGGTTATTCCTGCCACTTTCAAGAAACGCAACGTTGGGCTCTGGGATGTAACCCCAGCATACAGATAAAAAAAAAGGCTATCGCATGCATTGAAACCAAATGAATATTTAGACCATGCTGTTGTTCCGGTCGGCAACACTAGACAGTCCGTTTACTTTTGCCACACATATGTTGTCAGTGACAATAGATGTCGGAACAGCTTCCATTCCATCAAGTTATTCTTAAGGAGACAAAAGCTCTGAGATCCTTGTGCCGCATGCTATACCAAAGAATTGACACTGTCAACAAGATAGATATCCCATCTTTGGTCCACTACAAGTTCGGAGAATAATCCTTTTTTTGCGGCAGGGGATCTTCCGCTGAAAGTCGCCATGAGATATCAATATGACGTAGGTTGGTTGCGGCAAAAATAGTCTCGTTGATTATTGACGTTTGGCGCCGACATCTGTGGCACTGGCAAACCTTGCGGCTTTGTATCTCACTACAGTCTTCATTTTCACATGCTGGACAACGGCAAACGCATGCGGAAAAAAGCTGTGCGCGATTGCTGCTCGGTACCAAATTTGGATAAAATTGTTTATGGCTCAAGCACCGGCCAAATTGAACTATATTTTTAGCTATAGGATTATCCTTGTTCTTTGGATTATCATGCCATAGCACTTGGGACAAATAGCGTTTCAGGTCTCAACTTGGCTCAACTTTCGTGGTAATCAAATAGCAAAAATGATATTATGAGTCCCGCAAACGGCGAGATAGGCATAAGATGGCTTTCAGAGGAACTGACAAGTTTAATGATCTTGGTACAAACCCGCTGCAATGCAGAACTGATTGAGCAATAGAATCATTAATCTGAACGATCTGCAACGCGTTAGCTGATAATGCCAAACTTGATGAATCTGTTGCCAATGGCAATTGTTCGCTGGCTGATACAGACTCGCTTCAATCGATACTGCAACTGATGAAGCACAATCTCAATTAATTTAAGACCATGATTGAAAAAAAGTATGTCCGTACCCATCAAGACACAATGTGCTGCCTTGCGCTGCTTCATGGCCACGGCATGAACCAAGCAGATGATTCTCAAGTTTGGCGAAATCGAAGATCCCTGCACGACACTCTCGCCTAACCTTTTACGACCAAGAGGAGCAAGCATGCGTCTACTAGTATTGAACCTCGTCTATTTCTTGTTTTTCCTGTCCGGTGCCGCCGCACTCATTTATGAAGTATTATGGGTTCGCTCGCTGAGCCTGATTTTTGGCGGTACCCACCTGGCGGTCACCACCGTCCTGTCGGTTTTCATGGGTGGCCTGGCCTTGGGAAGCGTAATAATCAGCAAGCATATCGATGGCATGAAAAAGCCGTTGCGGATATATGGCATTCTCGAACTGTGCATTGCCTTGTTCGCTGTGGCCTTCATGTTGCTCATGAAGGTCTACCCTTCCATCTACATCTTACTGATCCAAGGGATAGAGGACTCCAGGCTGAACCTCACCATTGTCAGGGTATTTTTTGCTTTCCTCGCCCTGATCGTTCCAAGCACTCTCATGGGTGGCACCCTGCCGGTGCTGACCCGCTTCGTTGCCAGCCATTCAGGCAAACTCGGCACTAAACTCTCCCAGCTTTACAGCTTCAACACCTTGGGCGCCGTTTTTGGCACCGGCGCGGCGGCCTTTGTCCTGCTACGTTTTTTCTCCGTCAGCACCGCCTTTTACACCGCCATATTCATTAATCTGGCCATCGGCCTGCTCAGCATCTTACTGAGCGACAGGGTAGCCGCCATCCTCTCATCAACCAATAACGCGGAGACATCTTCCGAGGCAGAACGGATACGGAATGGTCAGGCAACGAATGGAGTATCTGCCACCATCAACCTGCTGCCGCAGAGGCTTGTCCTGTTGGGCATCGGGGTGAGCGGCTTCTGTGCCCTGGGGTATGAGGTGTTGTGGACCAGAATCCTCACCCTGACGGTGGGCACCAGCGTCTATGGTTTCAGCATCATGCTCATGGCCTTCTTGGCCGGCATCGCCCTCGGCAGCCAGGCGTACGGTCCTTTCCGCAAGATGATACCGGCAAAGGGGAACGAGACGGCCCACCTGGCCCGCTGGTTTGGGGTCGTGCAATGTCTCATTGGCCTCGCTGCCCTGGCAGTCACCTTTTTCATCCGCGACCTGCCGACCAACTCCGTTCGGTTGGGCGATTTCTTTCAAGGTCTTGGATTTTCGCTTTTCCATGCGCGCCAATATGCCAATCTCACCCTGGCCTTTTCCTACATGATCGTCCCTGCCTTCTTTATGGGCCTGGCCTTTCCTCTGGCCGGCAAGATCAACATGGCAGGAAAAATAAAAACAGGCCAGGCGGTGGGCAGCGTCCTAGCCTTCAACACTGTCGGTGCCATCCTTGGTTCGGCGTTCAGCGGGTTTTTTATGATTTACGTGTTTGGCATCGAGCGTTCCCTGCAACTTTTAGCGGTGATCAACATCGGCTATGGCCTTTTGATTCTGGCCAGCTTTGGGAAAAGCAAATTTAAGGGCTGGGCCGTGGCGGCCGCCACGGTGGCCATCATGGCCTTTCTCATCCTCTCCCCTGATGCCTTCCGCATGTGGAACGCCAGATATTTCGCCATTTTCCAGAATAACCAACCTGGAAGCTACTCCAACCCTGAAAAAATCCAGGAAGCCATCGACAACACCGACGTGCTCTTCTACCATGAAGGAGTTGACTCAACCATCAGTGCCATCAAAATCAAGGGTGGCAACCAAGCAGTACTGGTCAACGGCAAAGTCGTCGCTTCAGCATCCATGAAAGACCGCCAGTGCCAGTTGACCCTGGGACATCTGCCAATGCTCTTCCACAAGAACCCCAGGAAAGTCCTGGTGGTTGGCCTGGGGACTGGCATGACCCTCGGTGCCACCTCCATCCATCCTGAACTGGAAGAACTCACCCTGGCGGAGATCGAGCCCAACGTGGTCGGCGCGGCCCGAACCTTTGACGAATACAACAACAAGGTCTTGGATAACCCCAAGCTAAAAATCATCTTCAACGACGGCCGCAACTTTCTCCTGACTACAAAAAAGAAATACGACGTAATCACCGCCGACCCGATCCACCCTTGGACCCAAGGGTCCGGCTACCTGTACACGGCGGAATATTTCAAGCTGGCCGCCGACCACCTGCTACCCGGCGGCATTATGTGCCAATGGCTCCCCATCTATGAACTGAGCGTAGATGATCTGAAATCGGTAGTCAGAACCTTCTCCAGGAATTTCAAATACACCATGACTTGGATGACCGAGTACGATGCCGAAATCATCGGCAGCAATTCCCCAATCATCATAGACGAGAATAAATTGGACCAACGCCTCGCCCACCCCGCTATTGCCAAGGATTTGGCGCCGGTGATGATGGATTCCGCCGATGACTTCCTGAATTATTTCGTCATGGGCACAGAGGCCATGGCGCGCTTTGGCCAGGGCGCGGTGATCAACACTGACGACAATCTCTATCTCGAATACTCCACCCCCATTTCCCTCGGGAAAAATCTCATGGGTTTCAATGTTGACGCCATAGCCCAATACCGGGAAAGCATCCTGCCCTATCTCAAGCCTGCCGTAGGAGAAGCGGCGCTCAC
>MNYK01000132.1:10583-11758 GCA_001873115.1 Desulfobacterales bacterium CG2_30_60_27
AAGGCCGCCATGATCGCCGACCGCGCCCATTCCCTCTTTTTGGACGGCCGCATCAACGACCCGGAGTTCCGCAACCTCATGGCAATCATGGAGCAGGAGTATCCATCATTCTCCCCGGGCCGTTTCCTCTGGCAGGAATATGCCGAGGCCACCCTCAGAATACCGACTCTGTTGGACAGTCTTCCCCTCGCCTTCCTGAATGACACCGACCAGAAAGTGATCATCGAAATTTCAGCCGTGGTTGCCAGGGTCAGCGAAGAGAGGGCCGCCCTCATGTTTGTTGATAATGCCGCAAGAAAAATTCTCGGTCAGAGGTATTTTGCCGGTGACTCTTTGGATGAGTCCATGAAAAAATTCGCAAAGGACGTGATGGCAGCAATTGAGACCACCTACCGTGAGGAAGCCGAGATTGCTAAGAATAAAACAGGACAGCAATTCCCGTCTTCAGCAACAGCCTTTGACAGGATTGAGAAATTGATTCGGCAGCAATGCGCTTCCGACAAAAGGCGATGAGGAAAAAACTATAGCGCAAAATCTTGAGGCCATTGGTGCTGCTTGCAGGCAATCGTGTGGCTTAACCGGCTTTTTCTCTGCTAACTGTTGCAAGGCATCCTGTTTACTCAAGAGCTTAAGGGCTGTGCTGTCTTGATTTTCAATCCCTTCCTTCCAGGTAACCCTGGCAACAACAGGAACCAGGAATACCCATTTTGCCCAATGACAAACTGAGCAGCGATAGTCTCTATACACATAACACTGATCAGTCCAAGTGATTCGTTCTGGGCAGCTATGAAATAAGACGAGAAATAAAAAAAGGGCGGTCATCCACTTCGGTGATGACCGCCCTTCCTCTGCCGTTAACACCTTCCCTAGGAAAAGGTCTGTTGGCAAGCTTACATATTATTTTGGGTTCTTCCGGCTGAAGCGTACTTTTTAAGTAAAAATGTGGACATACCGATCCTTTCTAAGATTAGATCAATCACTTTAGAAAGGAGGGTACGGTATGTCCACGAGTTTACTTTACCATGGTTTTGGCATTCACGGCTATCGGCATGAACGGTGTTACTTTGAAGAAGGCAAGGTCATTTTCCGCATCGCAAAGGACCAAGCATCTCTTCGTTGTCCCTGTTGCTCCTCACGCCTTGTCAGTAAGCGTGGTGGAGTGCTGCGCTGGTTTC
>MNYK01000038.1 GCA_001873115.1 Desulfobacterales bacterium CG2_30_60_27
CCGTGTTCCAGTTCCAGTGTGGCGGATCATCCTCTCAGACCCGCTAACCATCGTAGCCTTGGTAGGCCATTACCCCACCAACTAGCTAATGGTACGCAGGCTCGTCTCTCTGCGGCACCTTCCAAGGAGAGGGCACCTTTCCTCGCCAAGCCTCCCGGCCTCGCGAGCGTATCCGGTATTAGCCAGCCTTTCGGCTGGGTATCCCGAACATAAAGATAGATTACCTACGCGTTACTCACCCGTGCGCCACTCTACTCGCGGGCCGAAGCCCACTTTCGCGTTCGACTTGCATGTGTTAAGCACGCCACCAGCGTTCGTTCTGAGCCAGGATCAAACTCTCCAGTTTAATCCCTACTACCCAAGTCCTAAAACCCGGGATTTATTTTGAAACAGTTTACTAAAACCCGTTTCGTTCGCTATTCGGTTTTCAAAGATCGAAGCGGAAACCCCGAAGGCTTCCCCACCAGGCTTTCCCCAGCGGCAAACCGCCATTTTTACCCGGTCGGCCAGCCCTTGTCAAGACCTATTCGTCTCAACCTCAACACCTGGCCAGCTTATTAAATGACCGGCCCCACAGGCAGGGCGACAAACTAATCGACCAGCCTTGCCTTGTCAACGAGAATCATGCCAATATTCCTGGCTTAGTTAGTTGCGATCGCTGGCTCGGCATAAAGGCGCACGTCGTCTCCCTGGTGAATGGCCACCCGGTTGCGGCCGGATTCCTTGGCAAAATAGAGGGCCTCGTCGGCGGCGCTGATAATCTCGTTCACCACCGAGGCCGGGATAACGGGCCAGGTGGCCACCCCAAGGCTGACCGTGACCTGCAGGTCCTGGCCGGCCCAGCGGACCGTAGTCTTTTCGATCAGCTTCCTGATCCGCTCGCAGAGAACGCTGCCGTCATGCAGGTCGTTGCCCGGGGCCAGGATCATGAACTCCTCGCCACCATAGCGGCAAACCGTCTCGCCCGAACGGATGTTCTTTTTCAACTGGCTGGCCACCTCCTTGAGCACTGCGTCACCCGCCGCATGGCCGTAAGTATCGTTGACCATTTTGAAGTGATCGATGTCCAGGATGATTACGGAAAGGGCGAGGCCGTGACGAAGCGACCGGGAAAATTCCTCGCGCAGGCGACGCATGCCGAACCGACGGTTGAGGATACGGGTCAGCCAGTCCAGGGCCGCCATCTCGCCGATCTTGCGGTGCAGGAGGGCGTTGTAGAGATAGGGGGCCACATGGATCCGGAACACGTCGATCAGTTGCAGGCGCGCCGGTACCAGACTCGAATGCAGACCAGGTAGCACAATAAGCCCCACGGTACGGCTGCCGGTCACCAACGGCACCAGGACAAAAAAATTCGGCCGCACCTGGCCAGTTGGCGTCTGGACTCTGACCTTTTCCAGGCCGCGCTCTCCCGGGGCCAACTCCACCACCTTCCCTCTCTTGATGGCATGTACCGCGCCCTCGCTCAGCTCGTCGAGGTTGGCCGGCAGTCGCACCCCCTCGTCCAGACCGATGCTGGCAAGCGGCTCAAGCTCCTCGCCCTGCAGGCTTAACAACATGCCACCCTGGCATTCGGCAACCTTTAACACCGCCGCCAGGATATTCTCAGCCACCCGTTTAGGATCAACGGTGCTGGACAGGTCGGCCATCAGGGTGCGCACCAGGCTCTCCTGATTGATCCGCTCGGCGATGGCCGCGCTCATATTGTTAAACGTCTGGGCGACCTCACCCACCAGATCGTTACTGGTCACCTCCAGCTCACAGGCCAGTTCAAACTGCTTATCGGTGTGCAGGGCCTGGTCCATGCTCTCGTTGATCTTGCGCATGCCGACCAGCAGACGGAAAAGTTCCTTCGAGACTACAATCTTGAAAAGAAAAAAATTAAACAACCCAACCACCAGGCCGGCCCCGACGCACATGACGTAAAAACTGGGACTGATGGCCTTAGAGGTGTTCAGGGCCTGCTCGGCGAACAACGGAAACTGGGTGCCGACAAAAACGCCGAAGAGCAGCATCGAGAAAAACAACGTCCGGTAAACGCTACGCGTTGCCCGCCTTGCCAGACCCATCTCGCAAACGGCCGCCATAACATGTTCTGTTTTCCGGACCATGCTTACCTCTGACCGAGTTTTTCCTCTGAACCGCCCGACCTACGCGCCGACATCTGGCCACGGTTGATGGCCGAGGCGATACAGCCGGCCCCGAAGCCGTTGTCGATATTGACCACCGCCACCCCGGGCGCGCAACTATTCAGCATGCCCAACAAGGCGGCAAACCCGCCGAAGCCGGTGCCATACCCGACACTGGTCGGCACCGCGATGATTGGCCGGTCAACCAGCCCGCCCACCACACTGGGCAACGCCCCTTCCATGCCGGCCACCACGACCAGCACCGTGGCCGTCTCCAGCAGTTCTTGCCGGGACAGCAGCCGATGCAGGCCGGCCACACCCACATCATACACCGTTTCCACCCGGTTGCCCAGGCTGCGGGCCGTGACTGCCGCCTCTTCGGCCACCGGCATGTCCGAGGTGCCGGCCGACAGCACCACGATGGCCGGGGCCTGGCCGGAAAGGGACGGGCTCCGGACACTCCCAACCAGCATCCTGGCCTGTTCGTGATAGGTCAGACCGACCAAACGCTCTTGCACCACCGCCGCCTTGGCGGGGTCAACCCGGGTGGCCATGGCCGGGCTGGCGTGCTCCAGCAGGCTGGCCAGGATAGCGGTGATCTGCTCGGCGGTCTTGTTTTCGCCGTACACCACCTCGGGGAAAGCGGTCCGCAGGCTGCGGTGGTGATCGAGATGAGCGCAGGCCATCTGTTCGGCCGGCCAGTGGCGCAGGGCCGTCATGGCCTCATCCACCGAACAGGCGCCGGTCCGGACCTGAACGAGCAGGCCTTGCAGCTTTTCCTTATCCATAGACAATATCGTGTTAACTTACGTTAGTCCCACGGCTGGCCATCAACAAGCGGCCGCTCTTGGCAGAGGGGGAAACTACCATGACCTTGGACCAATAGAAAGAAAAAAGCGGCAGGCGATGCCCCCGCCATGGGCCGAAACGCGGCAAGGCCTTTTCCCGTTGAAGTCTTGGGCATAGTCATGCTATGTATGGTCCACTTCTATTTATCTTCGGTCGCACAAGCGGCTATACTCTGACCTAGGCATTGACATGACAGACTTTTCGCACCGCCCGGCGCGGACCTGGAAAAAAATCACCCTGCGGGCGCCCGTTGACCTGATCGAGGGGGTGGCGGCCGGCCTCTTCGCCCTCACCGGCAACGGCGTAGAGTTGCCGGAAGAAACCGGCACGCCGGGCGAATTTGCTACGATCATCGGCTATATTAATGGCGACGACCAGCCGGACAACACGGAACAAGAGGTGCTGGCCCTGCTGCGGGAACTGGGGCTGAATGCCACACTCGGCCAACCGACCGGCCCGCGACTCGACACCGTGGAAGAGGAGGACTGGGGCACCCTCTGGAAGGAACGCTACAAGCCGGTCCGCATCGGCTCCCGGCTGATTGTGCGGCCTTCCTGGGAGGCAGTATCGGCCGCGCGCGGCGAAATTGTGGTGGCCATCGACCCTGGCATGGCCTTTGGCACCGGTCTGCACGCCACCACCCAACTGGCCCTGGAATTGCTGGAAACCTGCTTTGCCGGCTCCGGGCCTGCCCCTGCCCGGATACTGGATGTGGGCACCGGCACCGGCATTCTGGCCATTACCGCTGCCTTGCTCGGCGCTCAGGCGGTAACCGCCACGGACCTCGACCCGGACGCCGTGCATGCCGCCCGGGAAAACGCCAGGTTGAACGGAGTGGGCGAGCGGGTTACCGTGCTGGCCTGCGACATTGCCGATCTGGCCGGCCCCTTTGACCTGGTGATCGCCAACATCACCCACGATGTCCTCCTGGAACTGGCCCCCCACCTCAACCGTCTGTTGGCCACGGACGGCGAGCTCATCGTGACCGGCCTGCTTACGGGCTGGCAGACCGACGACCTGGCCCACGCCTTCGAGGAACTGGGACTGCGCCGACGTGACACCCGCTGCCGGGACGAATGGTCGGCCCTGCACCTCACCAAGGCTATCAGCTAGGAACCCAATGCCATGCACCGCTTCTTCGTGGAACCCGCGGCCATCTCCGGCGATCTGGCCGTACTCACCGGCCCAGAGGCGCGTCATCTCCGCGCCGTCCTGCGCCTCACGCCGGGTGAGGCCATCACTCTCTTCGATGGTCGAGGAACAATTTACGAGGCCAGCATCAAGCAGGTCGGCAAAAACCAGGTGGTCTGCGCCATCCTCGCCGCCCACACTGCCAAGCAAACGGGCCCAACGCTGCATCTCGGCCAGGCGCTGCTCCTGGGCAAAAAGATGGATCTGGTGGTGCAGAAGGCCACCGAACTGGGGGTGGCGGCGATCCATCCATTCACGGTCGCGCGCTGCACCGCCGAGGCTGGCAACAGCGCCCGGCTTGCCCGCTGGCAACGTATCGCCTTTGAGGCCTGCAAACAATGCGGCCGGCCGGAGCCGCCCGAGGTCTCCTCGCCTGTTGATCTTGCTGGTCTGCTGGCCCGAGAGACCGGCCAGGCCATGAAACTCATCTTATATGAGGAGGAAGAAACCACCGGGCTGGCGGAGATCTTTCGGGCCCGGCAGCCCCTGCCGGCCTCGCTTATCTTTCTCGTCGGCCCTGAAAGCGGCTTTGCCAGGGACGAGGTGGAACAGGCCAAGACGGCCGGTTTTCTCCCGGTAACCTTGGGGGAGCGGGTCATGCGGGCGGAGACCGCCAGTATCGCGGCCGCGGCCATCCTGCAGTTCCTGCTCGGCGGGCTGCGCGGCCGGCAGACTGGGGAAGAGGGCGGATGAGGGCGGTGGTGCAACGGGTGAGCCGCGCCCAGGTCTCCGTGGCCGGGCAGTGCAGCGGGCAGATCGGGCCCGGACTGCTGGTGCTGCTCGGCGTACATCGCGACGACCTGGAGCAGGACGCCGTTGCCTTGGCCGACAAGATCGCCAACCTGCGGGTTTTCGAGGACAAGGCGGGCATTATGAACCTCTCGCTCATAGAAACCGGTGGCGCCATGCTGGTGGTGTCGCAATTCACCCTCTACGGCGACTGCCGCAAGGGTCGGCGACCATCCTACTCCACGGCCGCCCCGCCCGAGGCGGCCAACCGCCTCTATGAAATCTTTGTAAGCGCAGTGCGGCAACAAGGCATCACGGTAGAAACCGGGCAATTTCAAGCCATGATGGAGGTGGAACTGGTGAACTCGGGACCAGCGACCCTGCTGCTCGATTCAACCAGACTCTTCTGAGTCCCCATTCTGGCCAAGGGCGTTTCTCTCCCACAGGCTGAGCAGGCGGGCCCGCGTCTCGACGTCGGGCAAGGCGGTAAGCAGGTTGGCAAAACGGCGCTGTTTGTCCGGGTCGGGCCGCTTAGGCCTGGCCTTTTTAAACGGGCTCGGCGTTGCCGCCATCTCCTCCATCCCGCGGCCCAGACGGAAACGGATATCAGAGAGCCCATCGCCAGGCAACCGACCATTGATGGCCGAAAGCAGCGTGGTTTTCTGCAGATGGAGTTGCTGCATCCAGATGGAATCGGTGACCTCCACCCACAGGACCCTGCCCCGAATCACCGCCGGCCGCGCCTGGCGGGCGATTGCCTCCCCCACCACCTCGTCCCAGAACAGAAAGAGCTGGTGCAGCCCCAGGCGCTCTTCCCAGTGCCGCTCGGCAAAGAGCCCGGCCAGTACGCCGCTGATGGGGATGGCCCCCTGTTTCCTGTCCATGTCCGCTCCTGCCTCTGCTTGCCTGCCCAGTCCGCTCCGGCCGCTGGCATTGTAATAAAGCCTTGCCGGTTTGCCAATAAATCAGTATAAAGGGCAGTCTTATTGCAACGGCGGGCCGTCCCCGATACCATGGGATAACGGCCTTTTTTTATTATACCTTTCACTTCGGAAAACACCATGGGCTTTCGCTGCGGCATCGTCGGCCTGCCCAATGTCGGCAAATCGACCATTTTCAACGCCCTCACCTCGGCGGGCATCGAGGCGGCCAACTACCCCTTCTGCACCATCGAACCCAATGTCGGCATGGTGCCCATGCCCGACCCGCGCCTTGACATCCTGGCGGCCATGGTACACACCAAGAGCAAGGTATACACCCAGATGGAGTTTGTGGACATCGCCGGTCTGGTGGCCGGCGCCAGTCAGGGCGAAGGGCTCGGCAACCAGTTTCTGGGCCATATTCGCCGGCTTGACGCCATCGCCCACGTGGTGCGCTGCTTTCATGATGACAACATTATCCACGTCAGCGCCAGCATCGATCCAGTGCGCGACATGGAAATCATCAACACCGAACTCCTGCTGGCCGACCTCGACACCCTGCGCCGCCGGCTGGACAAGACCAGGAGCCAGGCCAAATCCGGTGACAAGCTCTTCAAGGCCCAGGTTGTTGTCCTGGAACGGCTGGAGCAGCACCTGGACAGCGGCCAGCCAGCCCGGCTCCTGGAACTGGACGACTTTGGCCGCGAAACCATGCGCGAGCTCTTTCTGCTCACCGCCAAACCGGTGCTTTACGTGGCCAACGTAAGCGAGGCCGACGCGGCCACGGGTGACAACCCCATGGTGGCCCTGGTGCGCGCCGCGGCCGCCCGCGAGCAGGCAGGCGTGGTGGTGATCTCCGGCGCCATTGAACAGGAACTGGCCACCTTGAGCCATGAGGAGAGGCAGGAATTCCTGGCCGACTTGGGACTCTCCGAACCCGGCCTCAATCGGCTCATCAAGGCGGGCTACGACCTCCTGGGGCTCGCCACCTATTTCACGGTGGGCGAAAAAGAGACCCGCGCCTGGACCATTACCCAAGGCACCAAGGCCCCGGGGGCGGCCGGCAAGATCCACTCGGATTTCGAACGCGGCTTTATTCGCGCCGAGGTGATTGCCTATCATGATTATGTGGCCTGCAACGGCGAGGCCGGGGCCAAGGAAAAGGGCCTCATGCGCCAGGAAGGCAAGGAATACACGGTGCAGGACGGCGACTGCATGCTTTTCCGTTTCAACGTTTGATCAGAGGTTAAATCATGTTACACATAAACAGCGAGCACCTGGTCTGCCAGTCGGTGATCGGCGAGATCACCTCCCCCCTGGGCGGCATCAACCCCTACCGGATCAACCCGGAAGGGGTGGCCGATATTTACCCCGGCGTGGGCGGCATCACCTACAACCTGCGAATCGGCGACCGCACCTGCCGCATGTTCGCCGACCATGTGGAGCCCGGCGTGTCGATCAGCAACTTCACCCAGTTTCAGGGCCAGCCCGGTCCCAACCGGGCTTTGAATCTGTTTTCCTGCGCTGGCAACCTCGCCAAGGTGGTCACGGGCCAGGCCACGGGCAAGACCGGCCGGGTAACCGGCAAGCACGGCGGCATCGAGCATGTGCTGGTTGATTTCGAGCCCGCGATCCTCGAAGATCTGGTGATTGGCGACAAGATTCAGATTAAGGCCTACGGCTGCGGCCTGCAACTGCTGGACTACCCCGGTATCAAGGTGCTCAACCTGGACCCGGCCATGGTGCCGGTCATGGGGATCAAAGCCCTGAAAGGCGGCCGGCTGCAAGTGCCGGTCACCCACGAGGTGCCGGCCCGCATCATGGGATCCGGGATAGGCGCCACCCACAGCCACAGCGGCGACTACGATATCCAGCTCTTCGACGGCCCCACCGTGGCCGAGTTCGGCCTGGACGACCTGCGGCTCGGCGACTTCGTGGCCATCCGCGACGCCGACGCCACCTTTGGCCGCATCTTCAAGACCGGCGGCGTGGTGATCGGCATCATCGTCCACTCCGGCTGCGTGCTGGCTGGCCATGGGCCCGGGGTGATGATCGCCATGTCGTCCAAGGAGGGGTTGCTAGTGCCCAAGCTGGACCCCAAGGCCAACCTGAAAAATTACTTCAACAAGCTCTAGGCCAAGGGGCGTCCGGGGCCGTACGTTATGCGCCAACGTGAACTGCCAGCCGTCCTTGCAGCCCTCTCCGGCGCCTGCCTGTGGGGCATCATCTGGTATCCGCTGAACGCCTTGGAGGCTCGGGGGGTGAGCGGCCTGTGGACCACCTTCCTAAGCTTTACCATTATTGGCGTCGTCTTTCTGGGGCCGGTGTTGATCAGTTGGCGGCGCGGCAACTGCCCGTTGTCGCCCCTGCCCCTCGCCCTGCTGCTGGTCTTCGGCGGCCTCACCAACCTCCTCTTTTTCCTGGCCTTGACCGAGACCTCGGTGGTCCGGGCCCTCATGTTCTTCTACCTGTCGCCGGTCTGGAACCTGATGTTGGGCCGTCTCACCCAGGGCCAGCCCCTCACCCTCCGCAAGCTGGTGGTGGTCGGGGTGGGCCTCGCCGGGGCCACCATACTGCTCGGCGCCTACGACCTGGCCCTCTTCACCTGGAACCGGGGCGACACCTTTGCCCTTCTCTCCGGCCTCTGCTTCGCCATATCCATCATTGGCCTGCAGATGAGCCCAATGACGCCCGCCTGGGCTCTCACCAGCCTGCACTGGCTGGGCACCGCATTCATGGCCTTTCTTGGCCTCTTAATCTTGCGCCCAGATCCGCCATCCCTGGCCACCTGGCCCACCTGGCTGCCCCTGCTCCTGCTCTTCGCCTTTGCCAACCAGGCCACCGCCTCGCTCTGCATCCTCTTCGCCCTCACCCGCCTGGAGAGTTACCGGGTGAACGTCCTCATGTTGTTCGAGATCATCGTCGGCACGGTGAGTTACGCCCTGTGGTCGGCCAACCTCATCCATCCACACGAATGGCTAGGCATCGGCCTGATCATGACCGCCTCTCTGCTGGACAGCCTGAGTGGCACCCGGCCACGGACCATGGAGACAGGTTAAATGCATGGCCCTGAACGTGTGAGAATTATCGTGCTGGCCGGCCTGCTGGCCGCTGGACTTTTGGGATGTGCTGGGCAACAGCAGGCAGGACCGGCACCCAACGCGGCTGAGACAACCAGGATCGAAGTCCCCAAGGCCATTGCTCCGGTGCCGGGGACCACCGAGGCCAAGCCGATACCGCCGGCCGAGCCCCAGGCACTACCGCCGCCGCTTGCGGCCAAGGTTGCCAAGGGACCCAAGGCCAAGGCGACTGACTGTTACCGGCTCCGAGCGGCCGGAGACAAAAAGGCCGGCCGCTGCGAACCCCAATCCCTGCCCTACGGCCGTTGCCGCAGCGGCATCATGAGTTGCCGGACTGGCAAGGAGAACGGCCCGCTGACCTGGTTTGCCTGCGAGCAGAAAAGCGGCAACACCGGCAGCGAGCCCAGGCCGGGCTCTATTCTCGTGCTTGCCGCCAATAAAGGCCACGGCATGCCCACCGGCCATATCATGTATGTGGAGGCTGTTGCACAGCTAACGCCCTTCACCTACAAACTTATCATCAGCCATACCAACTACGACCGCAAGTGCAGCCTGGAAACCAACATCGAGGCGGTTTACGACCGGCCGACCATGAGCCTGGAGATTAAGACCGGCGCCTGGAAAGCCTGGGGCCACGGCCTCAAGCTGGCCGGGTTCATCCGGGACTGACCACCCTTGCAACAAGACAGGCTTTGCCCGGTCTGCGGGGCCTGGATGCCGACTTGACATTTAACTCCCGAAGGTCATACGATCTAATCAATATTGGAGTCGGAATTTCATTGTAATTGCAAAGGAGGACGCCATGAAAAAGATCATTATTCTGGCAGCGGCGATGCTGATGCTGACGGCAACGGGCCTGACCCCGGGCTGCGCTACGCCTACGAATACGGCGTACATGCAACAGCATCCCGATGAATACTGCAGAATGGTGCTAGCGGCGGAACATGAGAAGCGCTTCCCCCATGGACACGTCCACAAGCCTGCAGATGATCCAAACCGGCGCTGTTTCTTCTCGCCGGGATCACCTTACTATTTCTGCCAGTTTTTTGATGACACTGATGAATGAAGGGGCAGCGGCAGGCAGAAGCACGACCCGACCGTTTTACATCCCCAAAAAGGGACATCATGACGCATTTTCCGGCAGCAGGTTGACCCGCAGCAGGTCGGCTAGCTTTTCCGCGTCAGCTCGATCATTCTTCTCCTTGGCCGCCGTGATCGCCTGTAGCATCGCCGGATGCGCCACCTGCAGCTCAACCGCGTGGGGTGCGCGCCGTTTTGTTCGGCCCCTTCCTCGGGACTACGCCGGTTTTTATCCCGGCGCTTTCAGAACGTCCCGTTTTGCGTCCCGGAATTACGAGATGTTCCTGTTTCCCGGATAAATTTTCCGGAAAACAGGAACATTTGCGCGGACATTGGTTTTGGGACTGTGAATGTAATATTTTGATTTTGTTAAGCTTCTCTTTTTTTATCTCTTCCTGGCATGATAAATGCTTAAAACTTATAATGCCATTATGGGTGGCCGGATATTTGCTTGCGCAAGGCCTGGTTGAAAAACCTGACAGACAAGAATGCAGCAGGAACATTCTGGGGCAGCAAACGTTTCAAATTTACTCTATTGAATCAGCAATGACGATTTATTCCCAGCGGAACCTGACTTTCTCTCTTTTTTTGCGTAACTCGTCCCGCAAAAAAAGTTACACTTTGTGGTTTTAACTGTGATATTATAGAAAATAGGAGAGTTTCCCTGGCGGCGCACCTAGCATTATGCCGAACCAATTTTAGTCCAGCTTTAACGGGGGGGTTCCTTGCCACCTTAAAGAATAATTGAACCAAGTAGTTAAATTACTTAACTTATAAAAAAGCAGGAGTCGCAAATAATGAAATCTTTTCAAGGCAATTGGGCACTTATTATCCTGTTTGTGTTTTTGGCGGTTGCTTGCGTGTCCAAGGCCCCCAAGGACTTTTCTTCCGCGACAAATCAGACCCCACTGCCAGAATCCGTCATGTTCCTGTCCAATGTTGACGGCAACCTTGAAATCTATGGGGTGTAGATCTTTCAGGGCCACCCGGCTTACCTCTTGACCAAGCGAAGATGACCTCGGGACCGAACGTTCTTGGCTTCATTGTCCTTTAATGGCGGCAGACCATTTTCGTACTTGGAGACATGGTTCCGCTTCTGCTCCATTTTTTCGTGGTATCGCCAGTATTCCTGGAAATCACCACTGGCGCGCAATGACCGTAAACGCAGCACTGCTTCGGCTCCGCTTAGCCCCCAGCGGGCGCCTGTTATATCCATCCTGTCCTTTACCAGGTACCGGCACGCGCCTT
>MNYK01000039.1 GCA_001873115.1 Desulfobacterales bacterium CG2_30_60_27
AAGATGTAGCTCAGTCTGTCGCATGGCAGGCTCCTTGTTGTGGGGTGGGCATGCGACAGCATAACATATGTTTCGTTATTTGTGTGTTTTAATACTAGCTGTTTAGCTTTTCAGGTTGTAAACAGACGTAGCTCCTAACAGCCTAAAGTCTAACAGACTAAACAACCTATAGTAAAAAGGAGAAACAAATCATGCGCTCCCCCTGTCATGCCGCGTCCCTGGCCTGGCGTCTCGCCTGGCTTTTGCCGCTCTTTGCCCTCATGGGCCTGACCCTGGCGGTCCAGGCCAGGGCAGGCTGGCCCTTCAAGGACTCGCCCGCCGCGACCAGCGCCACCGAGGCCACCCAGCCGACCGATGCCACGACGCTGGACGCCAATATCGCGGAGCTCACCCGCCAACTGCTGACCCACCTGGCCGAACCTGATCCGCAGTTCGGCCCGCTCGGCGAAGGACTGGCCGTCTGCACCTTCGTCGAACTGAAAAAGCTTAGCCGCACCTCGTCCTTCGGCCGCTTACTGGCCGAGCAACTGCAGACCGAGATGCAGCAGCATGGCTTCCCGGTGGTCGAGATCCGCCAGAGCAACGACATCATGATCCAGGAACAACGCGGCGAGTATGCCCTGTCCCGCGATCCCGGCGCCATCCGCGACCGGGTCGAGGCCGGCGCCACCCTCACCGGCACCTACACCCTCACGGAGCAATACATCTTTGTCAACGCCCGCATTCTCGACGCCCGCACCGGCACCCTGCTGACCAGCGCTTCGACACGACTGACCCGCACCGCTCTGCTGGACACCCTGCTGGCCGACCGGGCCTCGGCCGAGACCTATGGCGGAGAACCAATCTATATGAAACGGCTGGAGATGTAAAGCTGAGTAGAGTAGCGTAGCTGCTCAAACGAAACTTATACCCTTGTGGTGTAAAGCTGAGGCCGCGCCCAGCCTGGCCAGACAATCAAGCAATAACACAGCGTGGTTTGCGAGGAATGTTATGAAAGGAAGACAGTCCATCTGGTTGCTCATAGCCACGGCCATGCTTATGGCCGCGATTACGGCCTGCGCGCCGAAAATTGCGCGGGTGAACGACGAGGCGACCTACCCGGTCTGCCAGGCGCCGAAGTCGGACGCGGCCCAGCCGGCCACCGCTTTCCGGGTAATGCAGTACCTGCCCGACACCTCCACCTCCCTGGGCACCGAAAGCCTGCTGTCGGAAATTTCCAAGGAGGTGGCCGGCAAGGTATATTATGAACTCAGGGAGGAGGGCGAGAAAAACTTCAACTCCCGCATCGCCGTAGTGGCGGCGGTGCCGCTGGCCGACCTCAAGAAGGATACGGAATTCGGCCGGGTCATGGCCGAATTCCTGCTCACCGACCTGGCGGACCGTGGCCTGAAGGTGGCGGAACTGCGCCTGGGCAAGGATATCAACATCCTGCCCCAGACCGGGGAATTCATCATGTCCCGGAACATCGGCGAACTGGCCATCGACCTGCCGGAACTGAACTATGTGATGCTGTCGACCTTCACCAACACCCGCAGAACCCTGATCGTCCAGGGCCGGCTGGTGGACCTGAAAACCGGCCTGGTGAAGACTTCCTGGCGTTACAACCTGCCGCTGAACCGGGAGTTGCTGGGCTTCTTCCAGATGGCCCAGGAGCCCCACACCATTGCGGTAAAGGGCGTGCAGAGATAAGGGCAAAGGCACAAAGGGGCACAGAGGAATATCGAACACAGAACACCGAATATCGAATCCTGAAGTAGGGTGCGCCGTGCGCACCAATTGTGCTTGATGGTGCGCACGGCGCACCCTACTAAAAGCTAACAGACTACGGTCTAAACAACCTGACTAACCAAGGAAACTGCCATGGCCCATGCATCCCGCCTTCTAACCCTGCTCGCCGCCAGCCTCCTGGCCCTGCCCCTCGCCGCCCGAGCCCAGGACCCATTGTCGGCCGTGGACGAACCCGCCGTCGCCCCTGCCCCGGCCGCCGCGCCAGCCACCTCGGCCCAGGCGCCCGCCACCTTCCGCAACTATGCCAGTCTGTCGGAATTGATCGGCATGATCTGCGCCGACGCCATCCACCAGTTCAACGGCTTTTTTGGCCCAACCCTCATCCGCGTCGAACCCTTCCCCTTTCTGTGGGAATTCGAGCACCAGCGCCCCTCCATGCTGGGCATCACCCTGGCCGACCAGATGACGGCCGTGCTGAACGGCCACACCAGCATGGACGCCTGGTCCCAGCGCGACCAGTACGCCACCCCCGATCCCGATGAGGCCCCCGTGCAATGGGTACAGGGCACCCTGCAGGAGATGGACGGCTATCTGCGCCTGCACATCTCGGGCAGCAACCAGAACGGCGAACGACGATCCTACGTGGTCAACGCGGAGATGTCCGAGTCCATCTACCGGGCCCTCCATACCTCGCCGGTGCGCTCCCGGCTTCACACCGGGGTCCCTGATCCGGGATAAAGATAAGTGACAGGGAGGCAAAGTATGTCGGCAGTAACTTCACTAAACTTTGCTCCTTTGCCCCTTTGCCCCTTTGACCCTCAAGCAACAGCAGGTAAAACCCATGTCCGAAGAAAAGTTGGAATCCGACATCGATGATTGGATGGGCGAATTGTCCGACGAGGAAAATCCCTTCGACGAGGAGGCCCGTCTCGCCATGGAGGGGCCCCCACCGTCCGAGACGACCGCTCCAGCCGCGACCAGCGCGTCTGACTTGGCGGAATCCATAGCGGCTGCAAGCCCCATCGACCAGTCAGAAATCGACACTTTGCTGGGCAGCCAGGAACCGGCCCCTCCCGCGGCCGCCAGTCCGGAGGAGTCAGCGGGACTGGACCAATCGGATATCGATTCCCTGTTCGGCGGCGGGGAAGAGGCCGCGGCAGCGCCGGAAATGGATCAGGACCATATCAACCAGTTGCTTGGCGAAGTTGAGTCGCTACCCCCCGGGCTGGATGAAGAGCTCATCGGCCAGGGCATCGACCAGGCCCTGGACGCCAGCCTGATGGCCGGCGCGTCCCCGGCGGCGGAACCCTTGCCCCTGGAAAAGCCGGCCACCGCCCCCGAGTTCGGCGAATTCTACCAGGCCAACATGGACGAACTGCTCGTCAACGCCGCGGAGCAACCGGAGGCGGCCAGCGACTCGCCGGCCTTGGAGCAATCCGACCTCGACCAGTTGCTGGGGACCGACGCCGAACCGGCCGAGGCGGCCGTCGCCACGCCAAGCCAGGAAGAGATGGACCAGCTCTTCGCCAAGAGCGCCGGCGAGGAGGAAGAACTGTTTCCTTCGGAGCCGACTACCCCGACCGCGGCGGTGGATGAGGCCTTCGGCTTTGCGGGTAACGAACTGGACGACGCCGGCGGCGACGAGAGCGCGACCGCGGAGCCGGGCATTGGCCCTGCCGTACTGACCGCTATTGACGAAAAGTCAGCCAACCCGGGCGAGGAAAAACTGATCGCCCCCACCGAAAAGAAAAAGGCCGCTTTGCCGGTCTGGCTGCATAAGGCCGGGGGCAAGCGGGCACTGTGGGGCAGCGTTGGCGCCAGCCTGGTCCTGCTGCTCTCCCTGGCCGGATATTTCACCCTGCATTCCAGACCAAAAACCCCGAACATCGCCACCGCCCCGCCTGCTCCCGTGGCCGAGCCGGCCGTGGCCCCCTTGGCCTCCGTGGCCCAGGTTCCGCCACCCGCGCCGCCAGCCGCGCCACCCGAGGCGGCCAACCAGGCGCCCCAAAGTATGTCCATGGAAGTCGCCATTCCGGTCGCCGCCAAGGAGATCAGCGTCGCATTGCGCGGCCAGGATCCGGATAACGATCCGATCGAATTTGTCATCACCGAGCTGCCGACCGCTGGCCGGCTTACGGGGAAAACCCCTGACTTGATCTATACGCCAGCAGGCGATTTCCCCGGCACGGACCGGTTTGTTTACCGGACCAGCGACGGCAAGGCCTTAAGCGAGGCAGCCGAGGTCCGCATTTCGGGTCAGCCCGCCAGCCCGGCGCAGACCGTCGCCACCAGTACGACCGGGCAACCCGGCCCGCTTACGGTCGCGGCCACTGACCTCACCATGAAAACCACGAGCACCGCCGCCCTGGACATCGACTGGCGGGCCGTCTGGCAAAAGGCCAACCCCAAGATCCCCTTCAGCAAAAAGGTGACAGTGGAGATTATCGACAAAAAGCTGCAAGGCACCCTGACCCGCCTGAATGCCCGCCACCATCGCTATGCCCCCGACCCCCAGACCGACGGCCGGGAATGGCTGCGCTACCGCTTCACGCTCGCCGGCGTCCGCTCGCAAATTCGGCAACTGAATATCCAAATCAAACCAGGTGATCAGCGGCCGGCGTTAGCCCTCTGCCCATTAAACCAGCAGGCATACACGGTAGGCGACACCGTGGTCCTGAACGCCAGCCCCACTCGGTCCAACCGCCAGGCCAACGTGGTCTTCTCCTGGCACCAGATAGCTGGCGTACCAGTGCGGCTGGAGCCCCTGAACCAGGCCGGTTCAGTGGTCTCCTTCGTGGTACCCTCCTCCTTCTACTCGGTGGACTATCCGGAACCGGTGATCCGGGTGACGGCCAAGGACCAGGCCGGGCATGAGGACAGCCGGGAGATCACCATCAAGGTGCAACCCAACCGCCAGGCCGCCCTTTGGAACGGCCTGAGGTGAAGAAGCTCAAGGCTGAAAGGTGAAAGCTCAAAGCAAAAAAAAGAGAAAATCATCTTCAATCAGCTTTGAGCTTTCACCTTTCAGCTTTCAGCTCTTAAGTAGTTTCTTCATGCTGGCGATGACCGCCCCGTAGTCCGGCTGGCCGAAGATGGCCGAGCCGGCCACGAAGATGTTGGCGCCGGCCGCGGCGATGCCGGGCAGATTGGCCGGGGTCACGCCGCCGTCCACCTCGATGCCGGCCGGCAGGCCCCGTTCGTCAATCATCTTCTTCAACCGCCGGATCTTGGTGAGGGCCGAGGGGATGAAGGACTGCCCGCCGAAGCCCGGGTTGACGCTCATCAGCATCACCAGGTCCAGATCGTCGATGACATACTCCAGGGTGGCGAGCGAGGTGGCCGGGTTCAGCACCGCCCCGGCCTTCTTGCCCAGTTCCTTGATGGCGTGGATGGTGCGGTGCAGGTGGGTGCAGGCCTCGACGTGCACGGTGATCCAGTCGGCACCGGCCGTAGCAAAGGCGGCGATATACTGGTCCGGATCGCTGATCATCAGATGCACGTCCAGGGGCAGGTCGGTAATCTGGCGCACCGCCCGGACCACCAGCGGCCCGATGGTGATGTTGGGGACGAAATGGCCATCCATCACGTCCACGTGAATCACCTCGGCGCCGGCCGCCTCCACGGCCCGGATCTCTTCACCCAGCCTGGAAAAATCCGCCGACAGGATGGAGGGGGCGATCATCTTACGGTTCATGGGTGTCTCCTGGGGTGTCTCCGGGCGGGTTGACTGCGGCCGGGGCCTTGCCGAAATCATTAACCGCCCCCACCGTCACTCGCACCCCCTGGTCGGGCTGAATGTATTTAATGGCCGCCGCCCGCACCGCTTGCGCGTCCACCTGGCCGATCCCTTCCACGTAACGGCTGCCGAAGTCCTGGCCCAGGCCGTACTCCTCATTCAGGGCCATCTCCAAGGCCTGGGCGCCGTGGGTCTGCACCCCGAGTTCATACTGGCCGATGAGCACATTCTTGGCCCGCTTAAGCTCATCCTCGCCAGGCAAAGTGTCGCGCAGCCGCCGCAGTTCCCGCCAGAGGGCCGCTACCGCCTCGTCCCGCTTGTCCGGGCTGGTGCCGATATAAACGCCGACGGAACCCGTATCCAGGCCAAGCATGGCAAAGGCGGACAGACTGTAAGCCAGGCTCTGCTTGTCGCGCAGTTCGGCAAACAGCCGGCCGCTCTGACCGGACAGGATGGTCTCCATCACCTCCACGGCGAACCGGTCTGCCGCGGTAAGGGTGGTGCCCAGGAAGCCGACGACGATATGGGTCTGCTCCTTGGCGCGAGGCAGGGTGAATGAGGCCGGCGCCGCAGGCGACTCGGGCGGCAGGAAACTCTCCTCCGTGCTGGCGTCCGCCACCGGGACCGACCCCTGCCAGTCGCCGAAAAGTTCTTCCACCAGGGTCCGCACCCGTTCGGGGTCCACGTCGCCGGCCACGGCCAGCACCATCTTGTCCGGGCCGGCGTGCTGCCGGTAGATGGCGCGCAACGCGGCGGTGTCCAGGCGCCGGATGGCGTCCTCGGCCCCCTGGGTATTAAGCCCGTAAGGATGCCCCTGGAAGAGAAGACGGTTGAACTCCCGAAAGGCCACGGCGGCCAGGGCATCCTCCTGCTGGCGGAGCGCGGCCAGCAGTTCGGGCCGCACCTTCTCCACCTCCTCCGGGGCAAAGGCCGGGGTGCGGATAACGTCGCGCACCAGTTGCATGCCGTTATCAAAATAGCGGGACAGGAAGTCGGCCCGCAGGCCGAAGGTATTCTTGCCGTTGAAGCCGGAGATGTTGCCGGCCATGTCACCCACGGCCACGGCAAACTCCCGGGCCGTCATCCGCTCGGTGCCCCGGGGCAACAGCTCGCTGATAAAGGCAAAGGCGCCGCTGGTGGCGCGGGTTTCGCCGCGCAGCCCGCCGGGGAAGACGGCCTGGATGCCCACGGTGGGCACCTCATGATCCTCGCGCACCAGGAGTCGAATGCCGTTGGCCAGCTCGAAACGGTGGACGTTGCCCAGAAAGGCGTCGGGCACCAGCGAGGCCGGCAGCCCGGCCCGGGCCTGGGCCTCGGCCTGGTCGATGAGCGCGGGCAGCCGCGCCGCGTCCAGACTAACGGCGCTGTCCCTGGGCGCCAGTACCCCGACCGTGCAGCGCTCGCCCTTGAAATAGGTGCCCGCCACCCGCAGGATGTCCTCCCGGCTGACGGCGCGGATCTTCTCCAGGTAGTCGTCCTCGCGCGGATCGCCGGCCAGCATCTCAAAGGTGCCCAGGACCCGGGCCTGGCCTTCCACCTGTTCGAGGTTGAAAACGAATTCGCTCTCCAGGTTGGTCTTGGCCCGCATAAGCTCCGCCTCGCTGACCGGCAGGTGCTTAAGCTTGAAGATCTCCGCCATGATGGCGCCGACGGCCGGCTCGACATTTTTCGCCTCCAGCACGGCGGTGACCTCCAGCAGGCCGGCGTCGTGGGGCGTAAAGGCCGTGCCGTTGATCTGGTAAACCAACTGCAACGTGTCGCGCAGCTCGTGGTACAGGCGGGAGGTCTCACCCTGGCCAAGAATTTGGGCGATCACGTCCAGCACCGGGGTGTCTGGGCTGCTGAACGGGGCAATGGGCAGGGCCAGGGCCAGTTGGGTCTGGGTGACGTCCTCCTCCATCATGAAAAACCGCGCACCCTCGGGCATGGGCTCCTGGGGCAGCTCGGGCCGGCCGACCCCGCTTTTCGGCAGATCGGCCAAGAGCGCGTTCACCCGGTCGAGGACCTCGGCGAAATGCACATCACCCACCACCACCACGGTGAAATTCTCGGGGTGGTAGTTCTTGGCCATGTAGTCAACGATATTCTGCCGGGAAAAGCCGGCCACGCTTTCCCGGCTGCCGATGATCGGCAGCCGGTAGGGATGAGCCGTATAAGCGTTGGCCATGAGCGTCTCAAACAGGCGGGAGGCGGGCCGGTCATGGCGCATGCGGAGCTCTTCCAAAACCACCGGCTTTTCCCGCGCCAATTCGGCGGGATCAAAGGTGGAGTGCAGGACCGCGTCGGTCAGCACCTCCAGGGCTCGCTCCCAGTGCCGGGCGGCCAGGGTGGCGTGATAAACCGTGTACTCATAGCTGGTGTAGGCGTTGATGCGGCCGCCGGCCCCCTCGATGGCCTCGGCCAGGGCGCCGGGCCCCATGGTCTCGGTGCCCTTGAAGATCATGTGCTCGATGAGGTGGGTGATGCCGGCCTCGCTCGACTCCTCGTAAACGCTGCCGGTCTTCACCCAGAGCTGCACGGTGGCCGCCTTGTTGCCCGGCGTCTCCTTCACCAGCAGGGTGAGGCCATTTTCCAGCGTCGTCTTGTGCAGATGCCGGGCCAGTTGGGCCGCTTCGATCCTTGGAGTATTCATCATCATAAAAAAAACCGCGAAACCGGCGGCCAGGCCGCGCCATATTCTGCTACCCATGGGAACCCTGCTCCCTGCGTCTCGATGATTGGCATCGGCAAGCGTGCCTTTGCTCTGCTGTAAATTGCTAAATTCACGAGGACCATTAAACTCAATGGCAAGGGCTGCCGTCAAGGTCATTGGCCAAGAAAGATCGGACGGATCAGACGAATCGGACCGCTCCGACAGATCTGGCAGGCAATGCGCCGGGTGGTGGTTGCCAAAGATGCTGCCAGCCGGTATGGTGAAAAAGAAAGGGGCAAAGTGGCAAAGTAACAGAGGGGCAAAGGATTAGAGGCGTCAAGGGCCGCTATGTTTTCACTCTGCCCCTCTGCGACTCTGCCCCTCTGCCACTAGGATACACCCATGCGCTGCACCCTGCTGGCCTTAAATGCCCGCTTCACCCATTCCTGCCTTGCCCTGTTTGCGGTGCGCAACGCGCTGGAGCAACACCTGCCGGACTGCGAGATCAAACTGCTGGCCGGCACCATCAACGACCCCTATCTGGAAACCCTGCTGAGCCTGGCCGACCTGGAAGCCGACGCCCTCTTCTTCTCGGTCTACATCTGGAACGTCGATTACGTGCGCCGCCTGGTGGCGGACCTGGCCACCCTGCGGCCCGATTGCCCCATCGTCATGGGCGGCCCCCAGGTGACCTACGGCCCCCAGCCGGACTGGCCTGGGCAATGCACCATTGTCCGCGGCGAAATCGAGGCGGCAGGGGCCGCCTTTTTTGCCGATCTCCGAGCCGGCAACTTGAAACGGGAGTATGAGGCCGGCGTGGCGGCCGCCTTCCCCTCACCCTATCGGGAGGTAGATTTCGCCGGGCCCCTGCGCAACCGCGCCGTGTACTATGAGTCATCCAGGGGCTGCCCGTTCTCCTGCTCCTACTGCCTGTCCTCCGCCACCACCGGCGTGCGCCACAAGGGGCTGACCGAGGTCTTTGCCGAACTGCGAAGCATCTTGCCGCATCAACCGAAAAGCCTCCGCTTCGTGGACCGCACCTTCAACGCCGACCGGCAGCGCGCCTTGGCGATCTGGCGGTTTCTGGCCGAGCACGCCGGCCCGACTAAATGCCATTTCGAGATATCTCCCGACCTCTTCGACGAAGAGATGTTTGTCTTCCTGGCCCGCGTGCCAGCAGGCCTCTTCGAATTCGAGATCGGCCTGCAGACCACCAATCCGGCGAGCCTGGCGGCGGTAAACCGCACCATGAACCTGGAGTTGGCCCAAACAGCCATCGCCCGCCTGGCGGCCATGGACACCATCCACCTGCATCTGGACCTCATCCTCGGCCTGCCCCATGAAACCACGGCCTCCTTCCGGGCCTCGGTGAACGCGGCCATAAGCCTCGCCCCCCACTACCTGCAGATGGGCCTGCTGAAGGTGCTGCCCGGCACCGGCATTCAGCGCCGCCAGGCGGAGTTCGGCATCGAGTGCGGCCAGTCCCCGCCCTACCCGGTCCTGGCCAGCCGCTGGCTGGAACGCCGTAGTCTGAGCCGTCTCTTCTGGTTTGGCAAAATCGTGGAGGCCTTTTTCAACAACCGCTATTTCCGCACCTTTTTTCGCTACCTGCGCGCGACCGAGACCGATCTTAGCGCCTTTTTCGACGGCCTGCTCGCCCATTGCCAGGCCACTGGTTTTTTCAGTCTGTCCCCCACCCAGGAACTCATGGCCCGTATGCTTTGCGAGATCACCGCCAGCAGGGCGGACCACCAACTGCTGCTCGAACTGCTCCGCTACGACTGGCTGCGCTGCGGCCACCGTTTTCTGCCGGATAGTCTGCGCCCCGCCTACACCCTGCGGGACGCCCAGAATTTCCTCTGGCAGGAGCTGCCCCAAAATCTCCCGCCCTTTTACGACCACGCCGGCCGCAACGAGTTCTTCAAACAAGCGACCTTTGCCCGCTTCTCGGGCCCGGCCCTCAAGGAAACCGGCCTGAGCCAGGGCCTTCGAGATGGCCTGGTCGTCTTCCTGCCCGAGCGCACCGCAAGCGTGGAGCGCCACCAGCGAGCCGTGCTCATGCCGATGACGCCACCGCCGCTTCGCGTCTGACCTGTCGGACAGGTCCGACGCGAAGCGGCCATAAGAAAACCCCATAAAAATTTGGATCACCAGGGCCGAGTCGTGTACACTTGCTCTATGGACAACCCCAAAACCGGTGCTTCCGGGAAGTCAGTGGCTAAACGCATACCCCTGACTGGTTGCTACCACCATATGACAAAGTCGGGTTGCGCAGCGTAGAGACCTCAAAAATCTCGGAGCGTAGCAACCCTTTCCGAATTTCGTTGTAGATGGTTTCATGCTACACTCGCCTGCAAAACCAGGAGGATGAGAGTCATGCGTGATACCGAACTTTACCGTCATTTGTTGGGCTTGGTGGACCCGTGGTCCATCGGCCGTGTGGAGCTTGATATTGCCGCCCAGCGGGTTGATGTCTGGGTTGAGCATCCCCGAGGCAGAAAGTGGCCGTGCCCGGAATGCGGAAAGGAGGGGGCGCTTCATGACCATGGGGAAGAGAGGGTCTGGCGGCATCTGGACAGTTGCCAGTTCCAGACCTTT
>MNYK01000075.1 GCA_001873115.1 Desulfobacterales bacterium CG2_30_60_27
GTAACTATCCAGTGGAACCGCAACCCAGGTGAGTTCCCGGACTGGAAATGCTTTTCGCGGGATCGTCCGCGACCGGGCGCAGGATGCGCGGGAGGTCGCGGACGCCTCGGAGGCGGGCAGGACGCCCGCCGAGAATGCGCGAAAAGTATTTTCAGGCCGGGAACGCTTGACTGCCGACACAAGCTGGATAGTTACGGAGGCAATTATGAAAAAACTGGCTGTCATACTGCTGATGGTTGGCATCGTGAGCCTGGCGCAGACCGCCCGGACGGCCGAGTTCACCGTGAGCAGCCCGCAGTTGCCCGCCAACGGCCGGATGGCCGAGGCCCAGGTCTACAACAGCTTTGGCTGCACCGGCAAAAACATCTCACCCATACTCATGTGGCAAAACGCCCCGGAGAAGACCAGAAGCTTTGCGGTCACGGTCTATGATCCCGACGCACCCACGGGCAGCGGCTGGTGGCACTGGCTCATCTTCAATATCCCGACCAAGGTCAACATGCTGCCAGAAAACGCCGGCAATAAAGAGGCCGGCCTGGCCCCGGCCGGCAGCACGCAAAGCCGGACCGACTACGGCACCCCCGGCTACGGCGGCGCCTGCCCGCCGGCCGGCGACCAGCCGCACCGTTATATTTTCACGGTCTTTGCCCTGGATGTGGACACCCTGCCCCTGCCTGAAAACGCCAGCGCCGCCATGGTGGGCTTCAATCTCAACCAGCACGCCATCGCCAAGGCCCAGATGACGGTGCATTACTCCCGGTGACCCCTGCGGGAAACCCTGGCGCCGACCGGCCTTCCTGCCCGTTGGTTACTGCAAACTTTCGATGGTGTCCAGCCGGTTTTCTATCTTCTTAATGAAGGTATGGGCCAGTTCGTTGCCCGGATCAAGCTCTTCGACATATTCAAAAATGCCCTGGGCATCGATGTAGGCCTTCCGGGCATACAGCTCCTGCCCGCGCTCCATCATCAGGCCGATCTCCCGTTGCAGGCCTTTCTCCAGAAGCCGCGCCAACCCCTCCGCCCCTTCATCGTTTTTTTCAGCCAGACATAGCTGCCGGATGGTCGCCATGGCACTGGTAAATTCACGTTGTGCGAAAATGGGCGTGGCCGCGGCAGGTGGTTGCGCAAGGCGGGCCTGCAGAACCTCGCGCAGGATCTCCCTGGCCTCATGATGCTTCGGCTCCAGGCCAAGGATGCGGCCGGCATAGATGAGGGCTTGCCGCGGATCATGCTGCCGCATCTGGTCGCGGGCCAGCTTGAGGAGATAACCGGTATCCTGCCGCTGTTGCACTTTTTTTTGCAACGCCTTAATCTGCTCGTTGTCCGGCGCCATGGTCTGGGCCTTTTGCAGGATCGCCTTGGTCCGCGCCAGCTTGCCAGCGGCAAGGAGCTTTTCACTTTCATTCAGATAGGTGGCGACCTGTTGCTCCTTGGCAAAATCGAGCCAGGGAGCCAGGCGAAGAGCCGTCTGGTTGCTGAAGTCATAGGATAAGAGGGTTTCATTTTTCCTGATCATGGCCTGGAGTTCTTCAGGCTTGCTGGTGTAGGCCACGCTCTCTTGCCGAAGCTGGTCTTCAAGCGCGGCCAGCTTCTCCCGAATGGCCTGGTCCGCACGTAACTGTTCATAGGCGGCACACGCCTCGGCATGGGCGGGATTAAGCCGGATAGCAGCGTTAAATGCGACCAGGGCGCGCTCCTTGTCGGTCGCCGGATAGCCGCGGCCGCGCTCATACAGCCTGGCACTTTCCCTGGCCACCTTGTCTTCCAGGGCAACGATCTTGGCCTGTAACCCTTCCAGGCGGTCGTCATAAGCGTAGGCCGCCTTATAACTGGCCGCGGCATCATAAAATTCGCCTTGCCGAACATGCTGATCCCCGGCCCGCAAATGCGCGGCTACCAGGGCGGCAATGTCCCGGTAGATATCAATCCGCACGTCTTCCGGGATATTAGCGGGCGCCGGGATTTTGGTGGGCTCTGGAATGTTGGCGGGTTCCTTGACCGGGGCACAGCCCCCCGCGGCCCCGAAAACCATGGCCAAAAACAGGCAGAGAACCAGACGATGCAAGGTGTCGGTAGGCATCATGACCTGACAATCAACAGCTCAATGGGCGTGGCAAAGCCCTTTTGCACGATGGGACCGATCTTCTCGACCGCATGGACCCGGCCGGTGCGCTCGTACGTCTGCCGGTTGGTAAGAATTTCCGCGGGCCTCGCCCTGGCGCACAGGCGAGAGGCCAGGTTGACGGCCGACCCCATGCAGGTAAAATCCATCCGGTCCTGCGAGCCGATATTGCCGGCCACCACCTTGCCGTGGCAAATCCCTATACCGACCTGCACCGTATGGAGTTCTTTGGTCATGCGGTCGATATTGGCCTGCTTGATGGCCTGCTGGATGGCAATGGCGGCGTTGATGGCGTTTTCTATGCCATCCGGGCCGCCAAACACAGCCATCACCGCATCGCCGACAAACTTATCGATATCGCCTTGCCAGTTTCGGATGATCTCGGCCTGCAAATTGAAATAAAAGTTGACAATGGCCACCACCTCCTGGGCGCCCTTCGCCTCGCTCAAGGCGGTAAAGCCGCGAATGTCCGAGAAGAAGATCGTCAGTTCTTTGTGCTCGCCGCCCAGCCTGATATCCCGCGGGATGCCCTGCTTGATCATGGTGATGGTGGAACCGGAGACGAATTTCTGCAGCATCTTCTTCTCCTTGAGGCCTCGCACCATCTGCTTGAATTCGTTCCCCAGGTCTTCAATCTCGTCATTGGTGGCGACATTCAGGTCCACGTCGAGGTTGCCCCGGGCCACCGCGCTCACCGCGCCGGCCAGCTTCAGAATCGGCTTGGTGAACCGGGAGCCCAGCATATAGGCGAACACCAGGACAATGGGCAGGACAATGATAGTGCTGGCGACCGACACCAGAATGACCTTGCCGATGCCCTTGAAGATGGTCTCGCGACTGTAGGCAATGACCACGGCCCCGAGGCAATTGGCCTTATGTTCGTATTCATAAATGATCGGTTTGACAAAACGATAGGCCGGCCGCACCTCCTCGCCCGGGGGCCCATGAAGAAACGACTCATAAAAGATATCATCGGTGGCCGCGGTCAGAATCCGCTGGGCCAGGCGCGGCTCGAGCCGGACGCCGCTCTCGTCCTTTGCCCGGAGCCCCCCGAAATAGGCAAACTCAAGGGTGTCGCCGGTTTTCACGGTCATGTACACCGAGATATCGAGCACCCCCATGGACTTTAAGCGCCGCGACTTCTTAAGAACCTCTTCCAGATTGGCCTTGTCGGCCGGGGTTCTCTCCAGCAAGGCGATGAGCGAGGTCTCGCTGATGCGTTCCAGCGAGGTTTCGGCAATCTTGAAGGTTTTTTCGAGGATAACCTCGTTCATCAGGCGGATGGTGAAATAGTCGAGACAGGCCACTGTCACCAGGATGGACAGGATGATAAAACCGATCAGCCGGAGCCGTAAGCCACCCTTGCGGAGAATTTTTCTGATTAAAACAGGCATGATGTGGGACGTCTGAAATGAGAACCAACCAGGACGACGGCCGGGCGTCAGTCCTCCTGGCGGAAACCGGCGAGCGGTTCGCCCTTCTCGCCCTCGCTGGAGAGCAGGACCAGATCCACCCGTCGGTTGCTGGCCCGGCCCGCCTCGTCGGCGTTATCGGCAATGGGCCGGAACTCGCCGTAGCCCACCGCGGTAAGCCGGGTGGGCTTGAAATACATGGTATCCACCAGGTAATGCACCAGGTTGGTGGCGCGGGCCGTGGACAGTTCCCAGTTGGACGGGAAGGCCACGGAATGCACCGGCACATTGTCGGTATGGCCTTCGATGCGGATGGGGCTGGTGCTGTCCGCCAGCAACTTAGCGATCTCCTGCAAAAGCGGCAAGGCCTCCGGCCGGATCATGGCGCTCCCCGAAGCGAAGAAGCCCGCCTCCTTGAGGCTTACCACCAGGCCCCGGCGGTCCGTGGAAACCTTGACCTTATCCCGCGCCCCACTGGTCATGAGGACACCGGTGACCCCATCCTTGAGGCTGGCCAACTGTTCGGCCTCGGCCAGGATCCCGGGGGCCACGGCCTCGGGTGAGGCGGGCGGCGGCTGGGATACCACCACCGGCGGCGGCGGCCTGAGATCAACGGTTTCAACCAGGCTTGGCACCACCGAGCCGGATCGGTGCTGCTCATAGCCAAAGGAGCCCCGCACCGAGACCGCCACCTCCTCCACCTTCTGCCGGTCAACCTGGGATATGGCGTAAAGGGTGACGAAGACGGCGAACAGCAAGGTGATGAAGTCCGCGTAGGAGATGAGCCAGCGCTCCGGATTCGGTGACTTTTCCTGTTTATGCTTTTTTCGCACCGGGCGCCTCGCGCGGCTTGGGTTGATGCACGGTGGTGGCGGCATAGAAGCCCTGGAGCTTGTCAATGATCAGACGGGGATTATCCCCATGCAGGATGGCCAAAAAACCCTCGAAGACGATCTCCTTCAACAGGAGTTTTTCCTGCATCCTTTTCCTCAGTTTGGTGCCTATGGGGATGCAGACGAGGTTGGCGGTCATCAAACCGTAGATGGTGGCCACGAAGGCCACGGCGATGCCGGCCCCGAGGTTGGCGGTATCGTTAAGATTGCTCACCACATGGATGAGGCCGAGCACCGCGCCGATGATGCCGATGGTGGGGGCGAAACCGCCGGCCGCCTCAAAGACCTCGGCGTTCAGCCGGCACGTTTCTTCAAAGGAATTGATTTCAATCTCCATGACCTCCTTGAAACGCATGGCCTCCGTGCCATCCACCAGCAAGGTGAGCCCCTTGCGGATAAAGCGATCCTCGGTCTTGTCTATTTCCTCCTCCAGCCCCAGCAGCCCGGCCCGCCGGGCCTTGTTGGCATAGCCGGCGATAAGCTGGATGATTGCAAAAGGATCTTCCTCGTCATGGAGCAGGGCCGTTTTGGCATCAGCCAGGGCCCGGATGATTACTTGCATGGGAAAGGAAACCAGGGTGGCGCCGCAGGTGCCCCCCAAAACAATGACAGCGGCGGTGGGCTGCAAGAGGGCATTGAAATGCCCACCCTCCAGCATCTGGCCGGCAATGACGGCGCCAAAACCAAGAATCAGGCCAAGAAGCGTGGCGATATCCATGCAGGGGCTCACTCTACCATGAAGAAAAACAAAGTCCGGGCCGCACCAGGGCACGGGCCGGCGACTGCTGACGACAGCAACGCAAGGCCCATCATTAAGTCGATACAATCTACACTATTTCTGAAGTATTTGGAAATCTTAACCTTTATCCTGGGACCAAGCCATCCTGCCCCGGGAAAATCCGCCGCTCCTCTTCTTCAGTAACTATCCAGCCCAACCGCGATCCAGGTGAGTTCCCGAACTGGCAATGCTTTTCGCGGCTTCGTCCGCGACCTCAGGCGCGGGATGCGCGGGATTCCCAAGCCGCCGGCCGCGGTCGCTCACCGATACGCGGACGAGCGGCCGGCAATCCGTGCGTGGTCACCGCAGCCGGCCTTCCTCTCCCGACGCACCCGCGGGAGCGGGCCAGACCATGGTCTTGCCCGCCAGGGCGGTCTTGGCCCCGGCCAGGGCGGTCCGCGCCAGGTCGCTGGCCGCCACCTCGTGGCCCAGGATCAGATCCACCACCACCGCCGGCTGGAGTTCATCGCCCAGCTTGGCGGGCGCGTATCCCGGCTCCCGGCCGTCGATCCGGCGCAGCAGCCCGGTGCGCACCAGTTCATCGAGCACCAGCCGGATGAAACCACCCGGCTGCCTGATCCGCTCGGCCAGGCTATGGAATGTAGTGACGGTGCGGCCGTGCATATCCGCCCCGGCCGCTGCCAGGATGGTAAAGGCCAGGGCCAACCGCAGGCTGGGCAACAGGCGTTGCTCCTCCCGGACATAATCAGGCCACTCCTGAATGGCGTAGGCCACCTCGGCGCCCAGCAGGAAGACCAGCCAGTCGACGTAGAGCCAGAGCAGGAAGAGCGGCAGGGTGGCGAAGGAACCGTAGATGGCGTTGTAGTTGGCCACGCCGATCTGCAGACCAACGTACAGGGACTGAACGACAAACCAGCCCACCCCGCCTACCAGGCCGCCAACCAAGGCGGGCAGGAGGCGGACGCGGGTGTTGGGCAGAAAACGGTAGAGCAGGCTGAAGGTTACCGCCACCACCACCAAGGGCAGCCGGTGGAGCAGAAAACCGCCCAGCCAGGGCATGGGCAGTACCCCTTGCAGCCAGCCGAACAGTCGCGGGCTCCGCAGGACCGCCTCGGTGGCCAGGGCCAGGTTGAGGGCGACCGGCAGGAGGATCATGACGGCGAAGTAGTCGAGGATCTTCCGGCCCATCGACCGGCGGCGGTCCGCCTTCCAGATGCAGTTCATGGCCTCCTCGATGCTGTTCAGGAGGGCCACCACCGCCAGCAGCAGGCCGCAGATCCCGAAAAAACCCAGGGCCGCGAAGTTGGTCTGGTCCACATAGTCAAACACCTGGTCCACGGCCCGGTGCAGGTGGGAGGAAAGGTTGCGGCCAACGGCGGGCTCCCGGCCGACCACGGCCGGCACGACAGGCCCGGCAGACGCCAGCTCATGTGGGGCATCAAGCTGCTCGATAAAGGCATAGGCCGCCTGGCGCATCTGGCCGCCGGCCCCCAGCCCCTTGAGCACCGAGGTCCCGAGCGCCAGCAGCGGCACCATGGCCAGCACCACGGTAAAGGTAAGGGCACTGGCCCGCATGGGAATGCGATCGAGGTGAAACTCCTTGCCAACGATGATCAGCACGCGGACCAGGGCGCGAGCCCAGCGCGCCAGCCCGTTTTCGGCCGGTGCGTGATTGAGCCATATCCAGTCACTCACCCGCCGGCCCAGGCAACGGAGACGTGCGGCCATTGAGGCCAGGACCGATGGTGTTGCAACGCTCATGGCGCCCCCTCACATCTCCAGGCCATTGGCGCGACAGGCATCAAGCACCAAATCCCGCAGACCGGCAATGAAGAGAGGCCGGTCATTGAGCGAGGCGGCGCGGGCCAGCTTCAGGCCAAGATCCTCGGCCAGCCGCCGATACTGGATATCGATCTCGTAAAGGGTCTCCACGTGGTCGGAGACGAAACTGATGGGCACCATAAGCACCGCCTTGACGCCCTGCCCGGCCAGCTCGGCAAGCATCTCCGGGGTGGACGGCGCCAGCCAGCGCACCGGCCCGCTACGGCTCTGGAAACAGAGGCGGCCGGCCAGGCCGGTGAGTTTCTCCACCGCGACCATGGTTTCCTTGAGCTGATCCAGGTAGGGGTCACCCTCCTCGATGAAGCTGACCGGCAGGCTGTGGGCGCTGTAGACCACCTGCGCCGCATCCTCGCCCATGGCCCGATAGCCTGCCAGGATGTTGTCGGCCAGCGCGCGGACATAGTCGGCCTGAGTAGGCCAGGAGGGAATATCAATAACAGTGAACTGCCCGGGCATGGCAGCCGCCGCCTTATGCAGATCATCCAATGAGGAGCCGGTGGTGGCCACTGAGTAATGGGGGTAAAGGGTAAGGGCGACCAGATTATGGATGCCGTCCGCGGCCAGGCCGGCCAGGACTTCACGGGCATACGGCGGCCAGTAGCGCATGGCCACCTTCACCCGGAAACGGCCGTGCTCGGCGAGCGCCTTTTCAAGGGCCGCCGCCTGCGCCGCGGTGATGCGAGCCAGTGGCGAACCGCCGCCGATCTGCCGGTAGTATTCGCGACTCTTCGGGGCACGCCGCCGGGCAATAAGGCGGGCCAGGGGCTTCTGGAGAAACTTTGGCCCCAACCGGATGATCTGGCGGTCGGAAAAAAGGTTGTAGAGAAAGGGCTCCACATCATCCAAGCGCTCGGGCCCGCCAAGATTCAGGAGCACGACGCCGATGGTTGCCGGTTGCTCTTGAGGCATGCCGTCCTCCTAAGGGCAAAAAAGCCGCTGGTCAATACGAGCCGCCACCTCTACGGGGCCAAAGGGTAGCCCGGCAAAAATCCTGTTCTCCAGGGCCTTGCAGCGCTCGAAATTCGCGCGAATGGCCTGGTGACGCCGGGCGTCTTGGCGGCCGTACCGGTCGAGGATGTAGACCAACCGTTCTGCCAGGCTGACCACCTGATCATGGTTGACTCGTTTGTCGGCGTAATAGACGATCTCCTCTTCCGTAAAGGCCTCCCGCCCCGTGTCCCGCAAAATAACGTGCTGGGCGACGATCTCGGCGATCTCGACCATGCCATGGGCCAGGCAGATCTCCCGGCCCCTTGCGGCATGGTCCTCCTCGGTGTTCAGACAGGCGGTCTTGCCGATATCGTGCAGCAAGGCCCCGGCCACCGCCCGCTCCCGGGACAGGACCGCGCCCGCCTGCCGGATATTGTCAACCAGCAACGCCGCTACCCGGGCCACGAGCATGGAATGATCCCGGATATTGCCGAGCATGCCATACTCCGCCATGAGGCGGCAACAATCGTCCACCGTGGGAATCATACGTTGCAGGTCACTCGTCGTCAGCCGTCCTTATGCCCGCCCCTTGCCACTCAGTTCGTGGACCAGTTGCACCAGGAGCTTGGCCTTTTCCACCGGCGTTTCGGGCTGGATACCATGCCCCAGGTTGAAGATGTGGCCGCGGGCCTTACGGCCCTGCGCGATAATGCGCTCGACCCTAGTGGCCAGCCTGTCCTCGGGCAGCAGCAGGGCGACAGGGTCCAGGTTGCCCTGCAGGGACACATCCTGGCCCAGCCGGGCCACGGCATCATCGATGGAGACCCGCCAGTCCACCCCCAGCACATCGGCGCCACTGGTCTTGGCCATCTCCAGAAGCGTCGCGCCGTTGTTGGCGAAGTAGATCACCGGCACCCCGGTCTCCTTCAGTGCGCGGACGAGCCACTGCACATAGGGCAGGGCGAACTCCGCGTAATCATCCGGCGCCAGCACCCCGACCCAGGAATCGAAAATCTGCAGGGCCTGGGCCCCGGCCGCTGCCTGGGCCTGGAGGTAATTGATGGTGCAGGCCGTGATCTTTTCCAGAAGCTTCCGGTACAACTCCGGGGCCTGATACATCATCTGCTTGGTATGCCAGAATGTCCTGGAACCGCCACCCTCGATGAGGTAGGTGGCCAGGGTAAAGGGCGCCCCGGAAAAACCGATCAGGGGCACCTTGTCGGCCAACTCGCGGCGCAGGATGCGAATGGTGTCCAGGACATAGGTGAGTTCAAGCTCCGGGTCCGGGACCACCAGCCGATCGACGGCCGCTGCGTCGCGGATGGGATGGGCGAACACCGGCCCGCGGTTTTCGAGGAAATCCAGTGGGGCCCCCATCTTTTCCATGGGGACCAGGATATCGGAAAAGAGGATGGCCGCGTCCACCCCGAGGATATCGACCGGCTGCATGGACACCTCGGCGGCCGCCTCCGGGGTCTTGCAGAGTTCCAGAAAAGTGAATTTATCCCGGACCGTATGATATTCCGGCAGATAGCGGCCGGCCTGGCGCATGATCCAGATGGGGGTGTAAGGCACGGCCTCGCCCCGGCAGGCCTTCAAGAAAGTGTCATTCATCATCGTTTCTCCGAATTTATATGGTTAGGGCAGGTTTACGAACCCCACCCTGGCTGGCTGTGTCGGACGAGTCGGACTGGTCAGACAGGTCAGACGGGTCCACCACTAGCCTTTAAACTTCCTAGGTACATGGGTGCAGAAGGGTTCCTCGCCCAGATAATCGCCGCTCACCGCATAGGCCCTGGCCCGGCAACCGCCGCAGACCCCGACGTATTCGCAACTGCCGCAGCGGCCCTTGTAGCCCTTGAAATCGCGCATCTCCGCAAACAGGGTGGAATTCTCCCAGATATCCTTGAAGGACTGCTGGTGGAGATTGCCCGCCGCCTTGGGGAAATAACTGCAGGGCAGGACGTTGCCGTCCACGTCGATCAGGCAGATGAGCTGGCCGGCCAGGCAGCCCTTGGCGCCGCCGGTGGAAAATTTCAAGGTCCGGCGTTTGAAGTCATCACCCTGCTTCTTGGCCTGCTCCAGCACCACCCGGTAATAGCTGGGCGCGCAGGTGGGTCGCACCAGGATATCCTCCTCGTGCTTTTCCATCTCATAATGCCATTCCAGGAGTTTTTCGTAATCCGCCGGCGAGATCAGCTCATCCATGATGGCCTCGCCGCGGCCGGTGGGCACGATCATGAACATATACCAGGCCGTGGCCCCCAGGGACTTGGCCAGGGCCAGGAGCTTGGGGATCTCCTCCTGATTGCGCTTGGTGAACGAGGAGTTGATCAAAAATTGGATGCCGTTCTCCTTGAACAACTTGGCGGCGTTGATGGTGGCCGCAAAGGCGCCGGGCTGATTGCGGAAGTTATCGTGCACCGGGGCCGAGGCGCCGTCGAGGCTCAGGGAGACCATCTTGATGCCCGCCGCCTTGATCTTGCCGCAGATCTCCTGGGTCACCAGGGTACCGTTGGTGGCCAGGCACATGCGCAGCCCCTTGGCGTTGCCATGGGCGGCGATCTCGAAGACGTCCGGCCGCAGCAGGGGCTCGCCGCCGGAAAGCACCACCACCGGTTTGGCATAGGCGGCGATGTCGTCCAGGACGCGGATGGCCTCGGACAAGGGAAAATCCGGATGGCCATCGATCTCCATACCGGAAGAGGAACGGCAGTGCACACAGTTCAGGTTACAGCGCCGCGTGATCTCCCAGGCAATCCATTTGGCTTCAAATTCCACGACAGTTCTCCGCTAGTTTTTCCGACTCACAGCAGGTCGGCGGCCACCGCCGCCAGGGGGCTGCGTTCGGTTTTGGTCAGGGTGATATGGCCGTGCAGGGGCACACCCTTCAGACGCTCGGCCGTGTACACCAGGCCGTTACTGCTCGAATCCAGGTACGGGTTGTCAATCTGGTAAGGATCGCCGGTGAGCACCATCTTGGTACCCTGGCCGGCCCGGCTGACAATGGTCTTCACCTCGTGGGGCGTCAGGTTCTGGGCCTCGTCGACAATCACAAACTGACGGGGAATGGAGCGGCCACGGATATAGGTGAGCGCCTCCAGCTCTATCTGCTTGCTGTGCATCAGGCCCTCCACCTGGACCCGGGCCGGCTCGCCCTCGTCCCGCTTCTGGTGGCCATCGCCCATGAGGAAGGTAAGGTTGTCGAAGATGGGCTGCATCCAGTGGGAGAGCTTCTCGTCCTTGTCGCCTGGCAGGTAGCCGATATCCTTGCCAAACGGGATGATGGGCCGGGACACCAGAATCTTATCATATAACCTATGCCCCAAGGTGCATTCCAGGGCGGCGGCCAAAGCCAGGAGGGTCTTGCCGGTGCCGGCCTGACCCACCAGGGTGACCAATTCGATGGCCGGGTCCATAAGGAGTTCCAGGGCCATGCGCTGCTCCTTGCTGCGCGGCCGGATATGCCAGGCCTCATCGTATTCCTTGGTAAGGGGCACCAGCACGCCCGCGCCATTCATGCGGCCCAGGGCGGTATGCTTCTCGTCGACCTGGTCTTTAAGCAGGACGAACTGGTTGGTCATGATATCCTTGTCCGCCAAGGCGATGGACTTGTCCCGATAAAACTGGTCGATAAGGGCGCCGTCCACAACCCGTTCGCACTGGCCTCTGTACAACTGGTCAAAGTTGACCTTCTGCTTCTCGAAGTCCATGACCTCGATGCCCAGGGCATCGGCCTTGAGCCGGGCGTTGATATCCTTGGACACGAAGATGACCACCTCGCCCTGCTGCAGGAGGGCATGGGCCACGCTCAGGATGCGATTGTCGGCCACCCCCATGTCCAGGCCGGATTGATCCGGGATGTCCTGCTCGATGACGATCTTGACAATGCCCCCCTGGTCGGTGGCCACCCCCTCGCGCAGATGCCCCTTGGCCCGCAAGGTGTCCAGTTCCCGGATGACCATCCTGGCGTTGCGACCCAGTTCGTCGCTGTGCGACTTGAAGCGGTCGAGCTCCTCGATAACCGACATGGGCAGGACGACAATGTTATCGGCAAAGGAAAGAATGGAGTCGGCATTGTGCAAGAGCACGTTGGTATCCAGGACAAAATACTTCCGCATGCGGCACCTCGCATCGTTCCCGGCCCATGGAATTCGGGCGGGAAACGGGCATTACTTATGAATTTTGCGGCCCTTCGGGCCGTTGGCGAAGGCTATCATACCCTACTGGCCGGCCGAAACGAACCTCTTTTTTCATCCCAAAGCGTGTGACACTGTGCTATAGTGGCCTATCCCGGCCCCGGCCGGCCGCGACCACCCCCAGGACCCCAACATGCGCATCGCCCTTATTCAGACCAACCCGCTCATCGGCGACTTCCATCGCAACCTGGCGAACATCGTCGCCTGGATCGACAGGGCCCGCGAGGCCAACTGCGAGCTGTCCATCTTCCCCGAGCTGGCCATCTGCGGCTACCCGCCCCAGGACCTGCTGGAGCGGCCGGCCTTCCTGGCCGACCTGCAGCGGGCCACCAACCGCCTGGTTACGGAAACTCATGGCATCGGGGTGCTCTGCGGCACCATCCTGCCCAACCCCGAGGCCAGCGGCAAGCCGCTGTACAACAGCGCCATACTATTAGAGAACGGCAAAATCCTCTTCACCACCCACAAACGCCTGCTGCCCTGCTATGACGTGTTCGACGAAACCCGCTACTTCGAGCCTGGCCGGCAAAGCGTCCCTTGTACTTACAAGGGCCTGACCCTGGGGCTCACCATCTGCGAGGATATCTGGAACGACAAGGATCTCTTTGCCAGGCAGCTCTATGCCACCAACCCGGTGACCGATCTGCTGGAAAACACGGCGGCCCGGCCAGAACTGCTCATCAACCTGGCCGCCTCGCCCTATCACCTGGGCAAGGCGCGGCGGAAGAACGCCATCTTCAGTCATCTCTGCACCAAGCATAACGTGCCGCTGCTCTATGTCAACCAGACCGGCGGCCAGGACGCCCTGCTCTTCGACGGCCGCAGCCTGGCCATGGACCGGGCCGGTCGGATAGTCGCCCAGGCCGCCGCCTGCCGGGAGGACATGGTGGTGGTGGACAGCGCCGCGCTGCTGGCCGGCTCGGCCGCGCCCTTTGCCGATCCCGCCGCGGACGAGACCGATACGGTCCTCGGAGCCCTGACCATGGGTATCCGCGATTATGTGCGCAAGTGCGGATTTGCGCAGGTGATCATCGGCCTGTCCGGCGGCATCGACTCGGCCCTCACCGCCGTGCTCGCCAGCCGGGCGCTGGGCCCGGACAACGTGCTGGGCGTCGCCCTGCCCTCCACCATCTCCGCGCCGGAAAGCGAGGCAGACGCCCGGGAACTGGCCGCCAACCTGGGCATCGATTTCAAGGTCATTCCGATCAGCGCGGTGGTGGAGAGTTTCCAGACCACCCTGGCCCCGCTCTTTGCCGGACGGCCGCCGGATATCACCGAGCAGAACCTTCAGGCCCGCGCCCGTGGCAACCTGCTCATGGCCCTGGCCAACAAGTTTAACCGCCTGCTGCTCTCCACCGGCAACAAAAGCGAAATGGCGGTGGGCTACTGCACCCTGTACGGCGACATGAGCGGCGGCCTGGCGGTTATCGCCGACGTGCCCAAGACCATGGTTTACCGCCTGGCGCGCCATATCAACCAGGAGCGCCCGATGATCCCGGCCCGTACTTTGACCCGCCCGCCCACCGCCGAACTGGCGCCGGGCCAGCGCGATGACGATGACCTGCCGCCTTACGACCTCCTCGACCCCATCCTCGCCGCCTATCTGGAGGAAAACAAGTCTATCGCCGAGATCATCGCCATGGGCTTCGACCAGGCCGTGGTGGAAGACGTGGTGCGGCGCATCCGGCGCAACGAATACAAGCGCAAGCAGGCGGCCATCGGCCTCAAGGTCACCACCAAGGCCTTTGGCCACGGCCGGCGTTACCCGATCTGCGAAAACTACCAGGAGGGCGGAAACTGATGGCCGGTCGCTGGGCTCTCCTCGCCCTGCTCGGCATTGTCCTGGCCCTGGTAGTCCGCGAAGGACTGCTTAAACGACCGGGGAGGCTGGCCACCACCTCCACCGGCCGGGTGGAGATGTGCCTCTCCTGTCACGACAAGGAACAGCTCGAGCCGGCGCATGACGCCAAGGTGCTGGGCTGTTCGGTCTGCCACCTGGGCGACCCCATGGCCGCCGCCAAGCAGGCGGCCCACGTTGGTATCGTCAAAAACCCTGGCGACCTGCGGGTAGTGGAAAAAACCTGCGCCATCGAGGGCTGCCACGCCCCGGATGTGGTCAAGATCAAGAACTCGCTGATGGCCACCAATCGCGGCATTCTCGCCACCTTGCTCTTTTACTGGGGGGAGGCCAAAAACCAGAACGGCGATTATTCGGTGGAGGCGCTCATCAAAACGGGCCAGACCTCCCTGGCCCTGGACTACTACCGCAAACTCTGCGCCACCTGCCATCTCTGGAAGGAGCGCGGCGACCTGCCCGGCGTGTTCGGGGAAAAGGGCGGCGGTTGCACGGCCTGCCACCGCGTTATGCCGGTTGATCATGAGAAAGACGATCCCAAAAAGACCCACCCGCTCCTCACCAAGAAGGTGCCGACAGAGAACTGCGTGCGCTGCCACAACCGCAGCGGCCGCATCGGCAGCTCCTACACCGGGGTCTACGAGTCCGAACAATACGGCACCCCGTACGAGGCTGGCGGACCGACGGAAAAACGTATGCCAGACGGCCGCTTCTACCTGGAACTGGCCGACGACATCCACCACCGCAAGGGCATGGCCTGCATCGACTGCCACACCAGAAACGAGGTCATGGGCGACACCAAGCGCTACGCCCATTACGAGGAGGCCTTGGAGGTCGGCTGCATCTCGTGCCACGGCGCCAAGCCAGGCACCACCCGCAAGAACAACCAGCTCAACAACGTCGCCCGCGAACCGGACGGCTTCGTACTCACTGGCAAGCTGGACAACAAAAAACACCCGCTGCGACCGCCCAAGCCTGGGGTCTGCGACTCCCCCCTGCATCAGCGCCTCTCCTGCGAGTCCTGCCACTCCACCTGGGTGCCGCAGTGTTACGGCTGTCACGCCAAGCAGGACAAACGCGAAACCCACCTGGACAAATTGACCATGAAGGAGACCAGGGGTTGGTGGGAGGAGGGCCGCTCCTACATCCGCTACGAGCGCCCCATGCTGGCGGTCTGGGCGGACAAGGTGGTCATCGTCACCCCGGGCTGCCAGGACATGGTCACCCTGATCGATGAGGACGGCCGCCCCAAAAAGACCTTCAACATCCTGACCATGGCGGCCTTGAACCCCCACACCGTGCAGGAAAAGGGCCGCCCCTGCGCCGACTGCCATGCCTCCACCAAGACCGTGGGCCTGGGCGAGGGCACCCTGTGGCGGGAAAAAGGCGCCTGGCGCTTCACCCCCCTCTACCAGGGGGTGGAAACCCCGGCCGGCCGCACCGTGCCGCTCGACAGCTTTGTCGACCTCGATGGCACGCCGCTGCAACGCTCCTCGCGGCCCGACCTCAGGCCGTTCAATGGCCCGGAACTGCACCGCATCCTGCGGGTCGGCCTCTGTCTGGAGTGCCACAAAAATTACGATGATCCGGCCTATGCGCCTGGGAATCGGGATAAGGTTTGTCCGGTGTACAAAGAGAGCTGAAAGCTCAAAGCTCAAAGCTGAAAGCTCAAGGAACTTCTTGAATTTTTTCAGAGGGGTTAGTATTCCATTTGGAAAAATCTGCATCCTGTACCTTAATCTTTCACCTTTCGTCTTTCAGCTTTGAGCTTCCTCAAGAGGTTTCCCATGATCATCACCCCGTGCCACACTGCCTCCCCCGATGGCCAGAAAATAATCGCCCGCCTGCTGGACCGCCTGCAGCCGGCCGCCACCTCCTGCGCCAGCGCGGTGGCCGACATCCTGGCGGCGGTGCGCGCCGAGGGCGACCAGGCCCTGCTCGGCTATATCCGCCGCTTCGACGCCCCCAGCCTCACCTTGGAACGCTTGCGGGTAAGCCAGGCCGAGATCGAGACGGCCTACGACCAGATGGACCAGGGCTTCATGGACACCCTGGCCTTTGCCACGGACCGCATCGAGACCTTCCACGAACCGGAAAAGGAACAGTCCCGCTTTACTACCCGGGACGACGGCGCCATCACCGGCCGGCTGGTGCGGCCGGTCGATTCGGCCGGCCTCTACGTGCCCGGTGGCCAGGGCGGCAAGACGCCGCTGGTGTCCTCGGTGCTGATGAACGGCATCCCGGCCGGCATTGCCGGGGTTAAACGCCGGGTCATGGCCACGCCGCCGGATAAAGACGGCGCGGTGAACCCGGCCCTGCTGGTGGCGGCCAACGAAATCGGCATCGATGAGATCTACAAGATGGGCTCGGCCTGGGCAGTGGCGGCCCTGGCCTACGGCACGCCGTCCGTGGCCGCGGTTGACGTCATTGTCGGCCCGGGCAACCAGTATGTCACCGAGGCCAAGCGCCAGGTGGCCGGCCGGGTGCGCATCGACATGATCGCCGGGCCTTCCGAGGTGCTGATCGTGGCCGACGGCTCGGCCAACCCGGCCTTCATCGCCGCCGACATGCTGGCCCAGGCCGAGCACGACCCCCAGGCCCTGGCCATGTGCATCGTGACCCAGGGTGATCTGGCCGCCAAAATTGTGCAGGAACTGGCAACTCAGTTGACAGAACTGAGCCGCAAGGAGATCGCCAGCAAGTCGCTTGCCGAGCGCGGCGTCATCCTGGTGGCGGCCAACCTGACCGAGGCCATCGACCTGGCCAACGCCATCGCCGCCGAGCACCTGGAACTGCAAATCGACGCGCCCTGGGCCTGGCTGCCCAAGATCCGCCACGCCGGCGCCATCTTCCTGGGCCACCAAACCCCGGAGGCGGTTGGCGACTACACCGCCGGCCCCAACCACGTGCTGCCCACCATGGGCACGGCCCGCTTCTCCTCGTCGCTGGGGGTGGAGACCTTCCTGAAGAAGTCCAGCGTCATCTCCTACACCCCCGCGGCGCTTAAGCATGACAGCGACCACATCACCCGCCTGGCCGGGCTGGAAGGCTTGCAGGCCCACGGCCGCTCCACCACCATCCGCCTCGATGAGTCATAAGCCCGCCGAGATCCTGGCCGATGGCCTGGCCCGCATGGGGATAGTCCTGGCCCACGAGGCGGTGGACCGCCTGGCCCGCTATTTCCAGGAACTGAAGAAATGGAACAGCACCTATAACCTGGTGGGCAAGGCCCCGGACCAGGATCTCATCGAGAAACACTTCCTCGACTCCCTCACCCTGCTTCCTCTCATGCAGGAGTGGGGCTGCCCATCACCACTGCTCGACATCGGCACCGGCGCCGGCTTCCCCGGCCTGGTCCTCAAGGCCGCCCTGCCAGAACTCCAGGTCACCCTGCTGGAACCCCGGCAAAAGCGGGTGGCCTTCCTCAAGCACATTGTCCGCACCCTGGGACTGCGCGGCGTGACCATCCTGGCCGCCCGCCTGGAACCAGAGGGCCAGTTGGCCTATGCCGCGGCAAACCAGGCCAGCACCCCAACCACCCTGCCCCCCCACCCGGTCATCACCAGCCGCGCCTTCACCCGGATCGCCCCCTTTCTGGACCTGGCCGACCCGCTCTGCCCGCCCGGCGGCCGGGTCATCTGCATGAAGGGCGCCAAGGCCGACGAGGAAATCGCCGACTGGCGACAGGGCAACACCCCCACCCCATTCCACCTGGCCGAAACCCGACGCCTTAACCTCCCCTTCAGCGGCGATGCCCGGACCCTCCTGGTTCTCCGCCAAGGGGCCGGCTTGACCCGTAACCCACATAGGAGACAAGCATGAAGGATGTAAATTTGATCGCCAGGCACTGGCACCACCTGCCCATCGACGAGGTGGTGGCATTGCTGGAAGGCGACCGGGAGCGCGGACTTGACCGCTTCCAGGTCGAGCACCGCCTGGAGGCGTTCGGCGCCAATACCATCACTGCCCGCAAGGGGCAGGGGCCGCTCATCCGTTTTCTGCTCCAGTTCCATCAGCCCCTGATCTATATCCTGATCGCCTCGGGGGTAGTCACCGCCGGGCTGCGTGAGTGGGTGGATTCCGGGGTAATCTTCGGGGTGGTGCTGGTCAACGCCGTGGTTGGCTATCTCCAGGAGGCCAAGGCGGTCAACGCCCTGGCCGCCCTGGCCCGAACCATGACCACCGAGGCCACGGTTCTGCGCCAAGGGGAAAAAAGGCGTATCCCGGCCACGGCGCTGGTGCCTGGTGATATCGTTTTCCTGCAAAGCGGCGACAAGGTGCCGGCCGATATGCGGCTTTTTAAGGTGCGTGACCTGCAGATCGCCGAAGCGGCCCTCACCGGTGAGTCCATGCCGGTTGCCAAGGACCACGGGCGACATAGCCATGACACCGCCCTGGCCGACCGTCGCAATATGGCCTATGCCTCGACCCTGGTCACCTACGGCCAGGGCACCGGCATCGTGACGGCCACCGGCGATGACACCGAGGTGGGGCGCATCTCCCAACTGATTTCGGCGGCCGAGGCGCTGGCCACGCCGCTAACCCGCAAGATCAGCCAGTTCAGTAACGTCCTGCTCTACGTCATCCTGGCCCTGGCCGGGCTGACCATTGTTGTCGGGCTGCTGCGCGGCCAGACCTTTCTCGACATGTTCATGGCGGCGGTGGCCCTGGCGGTTGGCGCCATTCCCGAAGGCCTGCCCGCCGCGGTTACCATCACCCTGGCCATCGGCGTCTCGCGCCTGGCCCAAAAAAGGGCCATTATCCGCAAATTGCCGGCGGTGGAGACCTTGGGCAGCACCACGGTGATCTGCACCGACAAGACTGGCACCCTTACCGAAAACCAGATGACCGTGCAAGAAATCGTGGTCGGCGGCCTATCCTACACGGTGAGCGGCTCCGGCTACAACCCCTTGGTCGGCGCCATTACCAGCCCGGCCACCACTGCCGGCGGCGACACATCTCCGGCCTTACTGGAATGCCTGCGGGCCGGGCTGCTCTGCAACGACAGCCAACTCGTCGAAGAGGACGGGGGCTGGCAGGTGCATGGCGACCCCACCGAGGGGGCGCTACTGACCGCGGCCCGGAAAGGCGGCCTCGGACCGGCAGCGCTGGCCGCCAGTCCCCGCCTGGACACGGTGCCCTTTGAATCGGCGCACCAGTACATGGCCACCCTGCACGATGCCGGCCCGGACGCCCACCGGCTGGTCTTACTTAAAGGCGGGGTGGAGGCGGTCCTGGCTAGATGCGGAAGTCAACTTGACGCGCTGGGCAAGCCGACTCCCCTGCGTACCGCCGAGATCCATGGCGCGGTTCTGGCCATGGCCGCCAAGGGACTCAGGGTATTGGCCATGGCCCGCAAGCAGATGCCCCCGGCAACGTCGGCCATCCTTCATGCCGATCTGACCACCGGCCTGGTCTTTCTCGGCCTGCAGGGGATGATCGATCCGCCGCGGCCGGAGGCTATCGCCGCAGTAAAAATCTGCCAGGTGGCCGGTATCCGGGTCAAGATGATCACCGGCGATCATCCGGCGACCGCCGCGGCCATTGCCCGGCAGGTCGGGCTGTACGGCCAGGCCGCGGCCCAGACCATGACGGCCGGCGATGGCCTGATGTCGGGGGGGTCAGGGATGGCGGGAGCGGCGCCGGTGCTTACCGGCCCGGAGCTTGCCAAATTATCAGACAACGAACTGATCGACCGGGCCGAGGACACCGTGGTCTTTGCCAGGGTTAGCCCGGAGCAGAAGCTCCGTCTGGTCGAAGCACTGCAGGCCAGGGGCCAGGTGGTGGCCATGACCGGCGACGGGGTGAACGACGCCCCGGCCCTGAAACGGGCCGATATCGGCGTGGCCATGGGTATTACCGGCACCGAGGTGGCCAAGGAAGCGGCGGACATGGTGCTCACCGATGACAACTTCAGCTCTATCGAGGCGGCGGTGGAGGAAGGCCGGGGCGTGTTCGACAACCTGATCAAGTTCATTACCTGGACCCTGCCTACCAACCTGGGCGAGGGCCTGGTCATCCTGGCCGCCGTGCTGCTCGGCGTCACCCTGCCCATCCTGCCGGTGCAGATCCTCTGGATCAACATGACCACCGCCGGGTTTCTCGGTCTGGCCTTGGCCTTTGAGCCCAAGGAGGCAGGCATCATGCTGCGGCCGCCCAGGGCACCCAAGGCGCCGATCCTCACCCACAGTGTAATTTTCCGGATCACCCTGGTGAGTTTTCTGATGCTCGGCGCCGCCTTCTGGCTCTTCACCCGGGAGTTGGCGGCCGGTGCCACCCTTGCCGAGGCGCGCACCGCGGCAGTCAATGTCTTTGTCATGATCGAGTTGTGCTACCTGTTCAACTGCCGTTCGATGGGGAAGTCCGTTTTTCAACTCGGCTTTTTCTCCAACCCCTGGGTTATTGCCGGCGCGCTGGCCATGTTCCTGCTACAGTTGCTCTACACCTATCTGCCGGTCATGAACCGGCTTTTCCAAAGCGCGCCGGTTGGCCTTGGCGTATGGGGTCGGATAGGTGCGGCAGGGGCGCTTGTTTTTCTGATAATCGAGATCGAAAAATGGCTCTGGTTGCAAGGCCGGGCGGACAGCTGACCGCGGCCATCTGCAATAGAGTTTCCGTATGGGTACTATCTAATAGCGCCGACGCAGGTTCAGCAGGAACACCACATCCGGGGCAGTGCCCACCACCAGGTCTTCTGACACCGCCAGATCCAGGGCAATGGCCCTGGTGAGGTCCACCATGCCCCCGAGGATGAACTGGGCCGAGGGGCCACCCACTGCCTGGAAACCGCCGTCCTTAAAAAAGGAAGTGTGCCCGTCCAACTGCGTCTGCAGAGCCAAGTGGCGGAAAAGCTGCCAGTTCAAGCCAAGAGTGGCGAACCAAACCACGTTGAGCTGCTGGTCAGGGAGAATATCCCCGGTGCTCATGGCCAGGATACCGCCGCCGGCAAAACATCCCCAGGACAAAGGCGCCGGGCCGGGCGGGTGGTCTGCTTGCAGGGCCATGGCCAGGTCAGTGCTGCCGCTGCCCAGCAGGCGGTCGCTGTTGCCGGTGGGCAGTTTCAGACTGAGGGTAAGGCCAACGGGGCTGCCATTGCCGGACCACGGGCTTTGCCAACCCGCCTGCAGCAGCACGTCCCCCGGGCCATCGGCCTTACGGTCAAGGCGCAGCCGATCCTGCCCGTCCCGCTGGTACAGATAGAGCAAGCGCCGGCGGGGGGCCAGTTCCCTGCCCCCTTGAGGCATGCCGAAGGTATCGTGCCAGCCCTCGATGAAACCGTCGAGCACCCCGCGCCCGTGTTGTATCCAGGGGACCACCAGGTCGATCCGCAAGCGCTGCCCAGCCCCGTAAGCCAGGCCCAGTTCATACCGGTTGGTTTCCCCGTCCATGACCAGGGTTTCAGCATCGCTGCGCCTTTCCAGAAAATGGCTGGCCATCTGCACGGTGATCCCGACCTCGGCTGCGCCGCCGTCCAGCACGGTCGCCGGCCGGGCAACCGGCAGGCCGAACCCCTGCACCAGCGGGCTCAAATTGCGGGTAGGGAAAGGCCGCATTTCCATGCCCCCGGCCGGAGATGGCCGAAAGCAACAAGAAAAGCTAAGTAAGACGAGGAGCAAGGAGATAACAGAACAGAGTTGAACCATGGTGGTGAATAGCAAAGGCATGTCAAAATGTCAATCCAGCCCCGCGGCCTAATTCTCCCTGGCCGCGCCGATAGCGTTAGCAAAGATGATCAGCAGCCCGTGCAGGCTCGCAGGCAATTTGTCAAATTGAATGCCAAGGAACACCGTGGATTTTTCCTCGGCCTCGCCTTGCTTCCACCAGGCCAGTCTGCCGCGGATGCCGAGCAGAACGCCATCATCCGGAGTACCTACCAGCACCTTGGCTTTTTCCCCGACCAACGCATCAAGGTTAAGGTGCTGGGCGTGGGTGTTGGCCTTGAAGAGAACGCCGCCGAGAGAGATATCGCTCGACATCCCTTGCAAGGCGGTCTGGTCCTTTTTTTGTTTGTCCGGGTTGATTTCAACAACCACGGGGATCACCAGTTGTTGTCTGGATGACTCACGGATATTGAGTTGTGCCTCTTGGGCGATATCTCCCGCATGTTCATACAAGTTTTGCAGGAATTCGGTTATTCCCGGGAATTTTTCACAGGCGCCGAGCAGCGCGGCTTTAGGAATTTTTAGCAGATCGACCTTGGTCCTGCTGGTGATCGTTTTCTCGGCATTGCGGCCGCTGTCCAATGGAAAAACATTTCCAAAAAAATCGTTGACGACGAATTGCCGCCCGGATTTTTTTTCGGTGCCGCGTTTTCCCCGAGGCGGTCCAGGGACAACTTCGTCCAGTTTGCCGGACAGGACGAAATAAAGCGCCTCTTCCGGCTGGCCCGCGCCGACCACTTCCTTGCCGGAGGACAGGGTGAGCGCCCCCATGCTCCTGAACAGGGCTGCCGCTTCGTCAAACGCGAGGCGGGCCGCGAATTTTTCCAATATCGTGGCGGAAGAACCGCTCTGCCGCAGGGCCTTATGCAATATCTGCAACTCCTCCTCAGAGGCCGCGGAGATTTTCCATTCCTTGATTTTAGCGCCGATAGCCTGTAAAGGCATACCGGCCTCGATAAACAGGGCGGCGGCCCGGCCGTATTCATGCAGAGCCAGGACAAAGGACTTTTGCTTATAGAGAAAGTCGGCGTAAACCTTGTGCAATTCAGGACGATTGGGGAACATGGCGAGCGTTTTTTCAAAGTCTTTGGCCGACTTGATGTTAACCCGCCCTTCAACGATATGCAGGATAATACTGACTTCCTGGTGCCCTGTATCCATATCCTGCCCGCCTGTTCAGGTTTTTATCCTGACAAAACCTTAAACCGAACCTCCTGGGGCGTCAAGCAGAAGCTTTTGATGATCGAAACCGTACCCCAAGGGCACTCGGAGTCTAACGACCACCACATCCATCCGGCAACCGACCGTGGTGCAAGGAAAAACGAGTTGACCATACCCATGGAACCAACTACATATAGGCAGCAGGGGCTGGCCGCCGCCATCGGCGCCGCCCGGCTCATTCCCGAGGATAACGCCATGACCACCATCGCCACTTTGGGCCCCAAGGGTTCCCACGCCGAGACAGCCGCCCGCCAGTATGACGCCACGGCGGCAATCCACCTCTTTCCGGGCGTCTCCCAGGTCAAGGCGGCCTTCGAGCGCCAGGAGACCGAGCTGGCCGTGCTCCCGGTTTATAATACCAAGGAGGGTGAGAACAGGGAAAGTTTCCAGGCCATCGCCGACCTGCATCGTGGCACCTGGATCGACAACCTGGTGCTGCCGGTCAGCCTCTCCCTGGGCGCCCTGGACGAACACCTGCCCCTGCGCTACCTGGTGGGCAGGGCCCAGATCCTCAGGCAGTGCGAGGAATACATCGCCAGCCACTTCCCCGAGGCCGCCCTGATCGCCACCGCGGACCTCGAAGGCTTTATCGCCGAAATCCAGGCGGGCGGCCGGCTGGATCACGGGGTCATCGAGGCCGAGGCCGCCCTCCTCGGCCACGGCTTCATCATCCGGGAACGGGAAGTGGCGCCCCACAACCGCACCCGCTATGCGGTGCTGGGGCCGACCATGCCGCCCGTGAGCGGTTACGACGCCACCGCGGTGCTCACCGCCCCGCTGAAGGATCGAGTGGGCCTGCTGTTCGACATCCTGGGCGAATTCTCGGGGCGGGGCATCAGCCTCCAGGACCTGCGCACCACCTCGGACGTCAAGACCCAGAAACTCCGCTTCTACCTGGAAGTCGAGGGCCACAGCGAGGACCAGGAGGTCAAGGCGGCCCTGGAACGCATTGAACGGCATATCATCGGCGAGCCTGGCACTATAAAGGTGCTTGGCAGCTACCCGAGGGTAGACATCCGCACCAAGCTTATCGGCCACTGCGGCTTCATCGGCACCGGCGAGATGAGCCAATGGTTCGCCCGCCGCCTGGAAAACGAAGGGTACCGCACCATGCTCACCGGCCGCGGCACCGAGACGCGGCCCGAGGAGATGATCGCCGCGGTGGATGTGGTCTTCATCTGCGTGCCGATCAGCGGCACGGTGGCCACCATCGAGCAATACGGCCCGCTCATGCAGGACGGTCAGGCCCTCATTCTGCTGGCCGGCGAGGCCGAAACCACCCTGGCGGCGGCCATGGCCCACACCCGGCCTGGGGTTGAACTCATGCTGCTCCATAACCTTTGGGGCCCACAGGCCTCCACCATGAAAAACAAGAACGCCTCGGTGGTGCGCACCCCGCGCAGCGGCGCGCTGTGCAGTGAGTTCGAGGCCTTTCTCTACAAGCACGGGGCCGACATCCACCACGATGCCCCGGGCCAGCACGACCAGCTCATGGGCGTGGGCCAGAAGCTGCCCACCTCCATCTCCGTGGCCCTGGCCAAGACCCTGGCCGACAACCAGATCCCCACCGCGGCCATAGCCAGCCATGCCACCCTCACCTCGCTCTACGCCATCCTGGCCATGGCGCGGATCCATCGCCAGAGCCCGCGCACCTATGCCGAGATCATGGCCACCAAGGGCGCGGGCCGCAAGATCGTCCAGGACTTTGTCGCCAATCTGGCCGCCATCATGGACCTGTCGGAGACTGGCGACATCCCGGGCCTCTGTGCCCTCATGGAGGCCAACCGCCAGTATCTGTCGGATCAGTTTCTGGAAAGCTGCATGACCCAGTCCCTGGCCATGGATGAAACCCTGGGCCGGCTCATCAAGAGCTGAAGCGCGACGCCCATGCTCCCCATCCTTACCCTGGCCGTGCCCCCGCTCATGGGGGCCATTATCGGTTACGTGACCAATTACGTGGCTATCCGCATGCTCTTCCGGCCGCTCCGAGCCTGGCGGGTTCTGGGGTTCCGCCTGCCGCTGACGCCGGGGGTGATCCCGTCGCAACGGATGCAACTGGCGGAGAACATGGGCGCCATGGTGGGCGAGCATCTGCTGACCGGCCAAGACGTACGTCGCGCCCTGATGGAACGCGGCTTCCAGCAGGAACTGCGCCAGGTCGTCGCCGGTCGGCTCACCGCCCTGTTCCAGCGCGACCTAGGACCACTGGCCAGCCTCACTCCCGACCGCTTCCAGACCAGCTTCCAGGCCGGCGTCGATATTCTGCGCTGGCGTTTTTTAAAACACCTGCACGGTCACCTGTCCAGCCCCGAAGTCCGCGACCAGGTGGGGGCCGCCATTACCGCATACCTGGAACATTGGCTTAATCAGCCGCTGCACCAGCGCCTGGCCCAAGAACATCTGGACGGTCTGATCACCTTTATGGAAAAGAGCCTGGCCAACCTGTTGGCCAGCCCGTCAACCACGACCTGGGTTCATGACCAGATGCACGAAGGTCTGAAGGGACTGCTGGTGGAGAAACGCAGCCTGCGGGAGTTGCTGCCCGAAGATTTCACCGACCTGCTGCTCAATCGAATCGAGCAGGCCACCCCCGACCTGCTCGCCAAACTGGCCGACCTGCTGCAGGAGCCGGCCATCCAGGCAAAAATCGCCAGGGCCTTGGGCAACGCGGCCATCAACTTCGTCTCCTCCCTGGGCCCGGTGGCCGGCCTGCTTGGCGGCTTCCTCAAGCCTGAAACGATTGCGGGCAAGATCCTGGGCTTTCTGCAAAGACCGGACAACGACCTCGCCCGCCTGCTGCTGGACGATACCGTCCAAGAGCGGCTGGCCGCCCTGCTGCGCGACCAGGCCGCCCAGTTTCTGGACCGGCCAACCGGCGCCCTGCTAACGGAGTTGGGCCCGGACAACCTGGAAAAACTAGGCGATGGCCTGGCCGGGCAGGCCACTGCCCTGCTTGGCAAACCCGGCACCGCCAGCCTGCTGGCCGGCCTCTGCCGCGACGAACTGCAAAAACGAACCGGCCTGCCCCTGCGGGAGGTGCTGGCCGGCCTGGTCGGCGAGGCGCACCTGGCCAGGGGCGCGGCCTGGATAAGCGACGAAACCGTGGCCATGGTTGGCAGCGCTACCACAAAACGCCTGCTCGACCGCCTGCTCACCGGCCTGGTGGAAGAAAAACTGCTGTCCCGCCCCCTCGGCCCGCTGGCCGATTTTCTACCCAAGGCCGTGCTGGCGGGCATCGAAGACTTTCTGCTCAAGCAGACGAGCGACCTGCTGGAGCGCGAGGTGCCAGGGCTGCTGGACGCCATCAACGTCCGCCGCATCGTGACCCGCAAGGTCGATTCCCTGGACCTCCTCCGTCTGGAGGGGCTGCTGCTCTCCATCATGCAGGAGCAGTTCAAGTACATCAACCTCTTCGGCGCCCTGCTGGGCTTTATCATTGGCTGCGCCAACCTGCTCTTCCTGCCGATGCCATGACCAAGACCACCCCCCTGCGCCTGCTGGTGATCAGCCAGTACTTCTGGCCCGAGTCCTTCATCATCAACGACCTGGTGCAGGGCCTGGGTGAGCGGGGTTTCCAGGTCACCGTGCTCACCGGCATCCCCAACTACCCGGCGGGCCGCTTCTTCCCGGGCTACGGCCTCCGGGTTAAGCGGCGGGAAGACTGGCACGGCGTCCGCGTCATCCGGGTGCCCCAGATTCCCCGCGGCCAGGGCAGCGGCCTCGGGCTGGCCGCCAACTTCCTGTCGTTCGCGCTAGCCGCCAGCCTGCTCGGCCCCCTGCTCTGCCGGGAGCCCTACGACCTGATCCTGGTCTTCGAGCCGTCGCCAATCACCGTCGGCCTGCCCGCCCTGGTCATGAAAAAACTAAGCAAAGCGCCCATCGCCTTCTGGGTCCAGGACCTCTGGCCAGAGAGCCTGTCAGCCACCGGCGCGGTGCGCTCCCCCTGGATCCTCAAGCAGGTCGAACGGCTGGTTCGTTTCATCTATAGACATTGCGACCTGATCCTGGCGCAATCCCAGGCCTTCTTCCCCTCTATCGCAAGCCTCGGGGTGCCGGAAGAACGGCTGCGCTATCTCCCCAATTTCGCCGAGGATCTCTACCAGCCCATGCAATTGCCGCCCGACGCGCTGGAACAGGCTATGCTGCCTAAGGGGTTCAAGGTGATGTTCGCCGGCAACCTCGGCAAGGCCCAGGATTTCCCCACCATCCTGAAGGCGGCGGCCAGCCTGCGCGATCACCCCGACATTCACTGGCTCATCCTGGGCGACGGCCGGCAACGCGCCTGGATCGAGGAAGAGATCAAGGCCTTGGGCCTGCAAGCATCGGTCCACCTGCTGGGCCGCCACCCCAAGGAGAGCATGCCCCGTTTCTTCAGCCTGGCCGACGCCCTCCTGGTCACCCTGAAAAAAGACCCCATCTTCGCCCTCACCATACCGGCCAAGGTGCAAGCCTACCTGGCCTGCGCCAAACCAATAATCGCCGCCCTGGACGGCGAAGGCGCCCGGATCGTCACCGAGGCCAAGGCCGGCCTGGCCGTGCCCGCCGAAAACCCGGAGGCCCTGGCCAAGGCCGTGCTTTCCCTGGCCGCCATAGACGAGGGACAACGGCAGGCCATGGGCCACAACGGCCGCACCTGCTTTGCACAAAATTTCGACCGCACCATGCTCCTGGACCGCCTGACCGGCTGGCTGCGGGCCATGCCCACGGCCGACCAGTTACATGGTTAGCATACGGCCTATAATGGCGCGACCCCAGTCCAATTGGGGGATACAGAGCAAGAAGGGGTCAGGTCTGGACCTTGGACAAAATGTCCCGAGGTCAGACCTGACCCTTTCCCTTTCCTGAAGAGTTGCTCATAAAAATTGCTTACCACATGAGAACATTCATTCCACCATTGCTTTCAGCAAAGCGTCCCTGGCATCCAAATAGAACTGAATGTCGATCTTGGTAGCCATGTCGTCGGAGAGGTCAAACAACTGGCGGCGGCACGCCACCGGCATCAGTAGGGCGGTCGCTCCTTTTTCAACGGCGATCTCAGCAATGGACACCGGGTTGTGGACCGGTTCGATAGAGCCACCAAGGTTGATCTCACCAACGATAATGAGGCCACCTCGCACGCTCTTCTTCAAGAGTGAGGTGCAAAGAGCAACCAAAGAGGCCATCCCGAGTTTGGCCCCTGATTTGGATGCATCAAAGGCGCGGAGCTGGGCCGTGAACTCGTGGTGGCGGGGATCTTTGTCCCCCACCAGTTGCAGCGACCGGGCATAGAGGTTCTGTTCCGCAAAGCCCATGCTTTCCCTGAAAGCAGTAGGAACCGGTTTGTTGAGGATCTTCACGCCAGAGCCGGGGCCTTCGTTGATTTCGATGCGATAGAGGCCCGGGTGCTCTTCGCCACCGCCGGGGCTAATACTCCACACCTGACCAGGCTCCAGCGGATCGCCACCGATGCTGTTTTCACTTTGCAGTTCCGGGGTGGAGACAAACTTTTCGACTCCGTCCGTACCCATCACATAGCTAAAATGGGTATTGCGAAACTCCGCCGCGCCGATGCGCTTTTGCTGTTCCTTAACCCGCCGGCGAGCTTCCAGGGCGATCCTCACCGCCCATTCCAGATCTTCTTCGGGGATGTCATTAGCGGTGCCAGGGTGCATCAGCTTGATCAGCCCGCTGACAGTCTTGTTCACCGCATTGGTATCACGGCCGGAAAGGGCGCCACCAAAGAACACTCTGTTCTGCAGCAGACTGATTCGGCTCTGGTTGCGTGATTGACTCCAGCATTCCGACAGAAAATCGCTGACCAGGCCAAAATGGTTGGTGAGCAGTTCCTTGCTGATCTTAGGTACATCCCAGCCGGGGAGAAAGGCATGAATCCGATCCATGAAGGCGGTATCATCGCGCATTTCCGGGGGCATCGGTCCCAGCAGGTGGCCGATGCGTTGTTGATGCTCGACATCGACATCGAAATTGCCGATCAGGACAATACTGCCGTCGGCGCGAATACTTTCCTTGCCCCGGCTGAACTCGCCAGACTCCATATAGCCCTTCATGATGTTTACACCGTCCTTCTGGTCGAAGGAGACCCCGGAGACCTCATCGAAGCAGACCACGTCATACTGGCAGACCAGTCCCCGCTGGCCCGTCGAGTTATTGACAAACATCCTGGCCACCGTGGCCTTACCGCCTGAAATCAGGTGGGCGTAAGGTGAAACCTGCTGGAAAAGATGGCTCTTGCCAGTCCCCCTGGGACCAAGTTCCACCAAGTTGTAGTTGCGCTCAACGAAGGGAACCATGCGCAGCAACAAGGCATTTTTCTGCCGTTCGGTCAACCCCGCCGGCTCAATACCAATGGAACGCAGGAGAAAATCCTTCCACTCCTCGGAACTGAAACTTTTTCTGGCCTCGGCCAGGATATCCAGGACGTCCCGCTTGGAAAGCTGGATCTCCCGCAGGGAATGCACTCCGAAAGGCCGGCCGTTCTTCTCTTGGGCAATGATGGAATCATAGGCCAGAGAGATCTCGGCGTAAAAGCCGCCGGTCAGCATTCTCTCATGCTTGCTGACCAGTTCCGCCTCAATGCGGGCATCGGTCAGACGAAGGCTGGGGATGGTAGCCAGATATGAATCGGTCTTGGCATCGAGACGAGCGGTGATCAGGTCGATAATTTTTACCGGCCCATTTTCCCTGGCGCGGGACTTGAAGAGCTCTTCATCGCCGGCCTTTACAGTCCTGTCCTGCAATTGCCTCTGAACAATTTCCAACCCTTCCGCAATCTCATCCTGGTCGGTGCTGGCGCAGTAGCGGCCCAACAGAAATTCCACCACATAGGTGGGGACCGGAAACTGGCGGCTGAAGGTCCGCACCAGATCTTTCCGGACCAGATACCCTTCCAGTGTCGAGGCTGCTTTTTGATCGATCTGATCCAGGGTGATCATTCGATACCTCCACCAATCATTGTATTCGCTTGGGCCACCAAGCCGCCGTTGTCATCAACCACGACCAGGGTGGCCTCTTGGCCCAGCAGATCCTCGTCTTCCACTACCACCGAGGCAGTCCCGTGACCCTTCAGAGCCTTTGCTTTCTTGCCCAAGAGAACACTGGACTTGGCATCGCCAGCCTGCATGCGGAGGTCTATCGCCAATCCTGAAGAATCGCCTTCCACCGCGACCGAGCAGCGCAAGCCCTTCCAGACTACATCGGTGATTTCCACCAGGGCCAACGATCCCGCCCCGACTGTGCCGGTGACCGTAAGTTCGAGGGTCAGACATTCCTGCAGGCTCAAACCGCCATGGGCATACTCTTCACCCCTCCTGAAACAACTCACCCCATCAGCCAGGGCGAAGTGCAGGTCCGGATTCCAGTACCAGGGGTACATTTTTTCCTCTGTTGTGGCGCCCGATTTGAGCGCGGCACAGCGTCCCCATTTGCTATCGGCCAGGCAGGCCGCCAATTCGGTTTTTGGCAAGCCGCCGGGCATCAACAACCAGCCGTGGTCAGTAACAACCCGGACGCCCTTCCAGCCCGCCGCCAGCAACGCTAGAATCCGTCCACTGATCTCCTCCAGCAATAGACCGAGGTGTCTGGCCAGTTTCCATCCTCGGTCATGTCCCTCATGATCGATATCACCGAACTCACACCAGCCATGGCCATGGCCGGCACCGTTATCTCCCCGCTCAAGAAATTGCCAGCCCTTATCTACTATGGTTTTGCGCAGCAGATAGGCGGTAATCGGCTCAAAATTGTAGCCGCCCGGCTCCTCGCTCACCTGGTTTGATCCCAGAATTGGCGCCACCGCCGGCTTGCCGGTCCCGGTAACGCTGGGCAGGGGTACCCAACAGGGGCGCTCAGAGACGATACAACCCTTGTTCTCCAGCAGCGCCAGCAGCCGTTTGGCGGTATCAAAGCGGAGCCCGTCCACAAACAGGAGGCATTCGCCTTCCTTGTATGGGGCGGCCTTCAAGGAAGCGAGCGTGCCCCCCGGATACGAACTATTGTGGACCACTTGCTGTAAGTGACGAGCCGACTCTTCAGCCCAGGGAAGATATACAGCCCGGATGGCTGTGGTGACTACTGCCAAATCAGCCTCTGTTTCCACTTCGGCCAGCGCTCTGATTACAGCATCATCGGCCCGCCAGCCGTTACCGCGATAGCCGGCGGCCAGGTCTTCGACAGTGCCGGCGGCAAGGCCATTCCTGGTAACCTCGGCCAGAATTGCCAGGTGACCCAAGGCCTTTGCCAAGGGGGCCTCGCCAAGTTCAGCCCAGACCAGGGAGCGGCGGTTGCCATGCTGCCGTTCCAAGGACAAGAGTCTTTCCCTGCTCTCGTGCACAGGAACATCACGCAAGCCCTGAAGTTCCTTGTGAAGCATTTTCTCTTTGGCGTCGTTCCATTGCGGCCAGCCACCGTGGGTTATCTCGTTGGCAAAAAGATTGGGTGGTGGCATGGAGCTTTGCCGGATGCGGGCCGGGATATTGGGATAGCGCCTGGGGGCTTCGCAAAAGCGCTCCCATATAGCTTTCCAAGGGCCTTCATGCATTGCCAGTCGGGCGGCGCCAGCCAGTACGCCATCATTTTGCGGGTCAAAGGCAAACTGCGATTTGCAGACCTCGACAAAGGCCGGCCACTCATTTTCACTGCGACCGGCTCGAAAAGCATCCCCCTGATCCAGCCATTGCAAGAGATCCCGTACCGGATCTCCCCCGGTCAGCAGGGTATTGAAGTAGTCCTTGTCAAGCCTTTTGCCGTTAAGAAGGACCACCTCTTCGTCCAGCAAAAGGTAGAGGGCCAATTGCATGGCATTCTTGGCGTCATTGTCCTGAGCCACATCGAGGCCCAGACCACCTTGGTCAGTCTTGAGAAAGGCCAGAATGGTCCAATCCTTGCCATTAAGCTGCGACCAGATCGCGCCACGATACTGCAACTCGGCCAGAGCTTTCAGATGCTCCGGGCATCCTTCCACCGCCCGCAGATCCTGCCGGCTTACTCCCGGCAGATAAAAAATTGGCGTGCGGTCAGAGGGCAGATCAACACCCTTCGCTGCCCCAGCAATAACACAGCGCAACCAGATGGCCGGCCCGGTCCGCTTCTCCGGGGCATAATCGCCAAGAACCAATAGTTCGGGCATTTCCTCCTGCAAACGGGGGATCACCGCTTCCCATTGCCGGTCCTTGTCCGGCCAGAGGATACAGGCCGGGGCCACCTGCACGTCGGGGTTAAATACGGCGGCGTCTCGCACGGACTTGAGGAGATGGTTAATAACTCTCATTTTTAAGTCCATTTCTTTCGCAGTGCGTAACCACATCCCCTCCGTAACATTTTTTTTGCACAGTAACTTTTCTGATGTTACTGATGCAGCATCAATGGAGCCACTCGGGTAATGGCAGAAGATAAAAGGGCAAGTCCTGTACGGCGGGTTTTAATATTGGCTTTTTTGTCAACGGTGTTCCTCACGACGATTCAGGCCAAGAGCGTTGCTATTCTAAGATTGAACTCGTGGCATGCTGCTGACAAGGACTCTGGTGCATCTTCGGAAAGCCCTGTCGTCTTGCACATTTTCAGCAATTTTTGAACTGCCGGTTTGCATAGGCGCTCTTTCTCCAGTTTCCGGTAAGTGTCCTTCTCGTTTACCGGATTGTCGGCCAGATAATGAATCCATGTTTCGATATTTCGTTTCGGAACGGCAATTGCCACTGCATCGTCGTCCCCTCGGAACTGAACTTGTTTCGCGTTGCATTCCGCTTCAAAGTCATTTATTCGATCTTGCACTTCTCTCTCATCGGCGTCGATCATCACGATTAATCCAGACGCCGCCCTCAATCTCCTTTGCCGATAAACCTTGATTTCGCTGGGAAACTTTTCCCTTACCCACTGTTCAGCGGAACCCTTGGCCGAAGGGCTTTTTTCAACCCTCAACTCCCTGGTATTCCAACCCATGCCTGCCAGAAATCGCCTTGTAAAGGCTTCTTGTTGGGAATCTTCGCAGAGGAGGACAATCTTTACCCGTCGCGAACTCATTCAGTCCACCCCCTGGCGATTTGCCCGGAAAGACTCAAACCCTCCTCAACTCGTTCTGGCATTTTCTTTACACGGGTTGGTCCCAAGGGATCTCGCTCAATCCATTTACCACATTCCGGCCCGAGATAATCGATCAGTTCGGGATGATGGCTGATTATTACCGCCTGGGGAAAACCCTCTCCGCAGGCGTCATTCAGTGCCATGAGCCAAGGTTGAATTTCCGGCAGCGAGACGTAATTCTCCGGTTCGTCAAGAAAGACAGTGTGCCCAAGATCTTGAAGGCCGAGCAGAAGCGAGTAGAGGACAATCATGACTCGTTGCCCATCTGATATTTGCTCAAAATCGAAAAAGATTGGGGTAGTGCTTTGGTCAGCGCTGGTGAAACCGACTTTCAATATTTTATGCTTTCCGGCCTGCTCCAGTTTAAAGGCGTGAAAGCCTGGGATGGTAGCACGCAATTGTTCTGTCAACTGAAAGATCTTGTCCTGATGTTCCTGGGAGATGTATCTGTACCAGGAAGCGAAGTTGGTGCCATCGCGGTTGAGCCAGTCCGATTCTTCGTCGCTTTCGGAAATCATGGCCTTTGGCTGGAGGCTGACAACGAACAGCATCTCGACCCACTTTTTGAACCAAGTCAGTTTTTTATTGTCCGGCCTCGGTATTATTGTGGCCAGGGCCGAAATGGACCAATCAAAGGAATAAACCGGGCCAGGCACGTGATCATCGTGATAAAGGTTCACATAGCCTTGTTTGAACTCGAACAGTGGCTTGCCATTAAACAGGAGATGTTCGAGTTCAATACGCTCCTTCTTTATACCGGTGTTGTGAGAGATAACCAATTTGTAGGAAAACAGGCCATCTTCGCCCTGTACATCGAGTTCGAAGGACTGTTCAGTCTTGTTGACCCAGGCGGTGAGGTCTTCCGGTGGAAAAACTTCGCTGATTTTGATGTTGTCCACGATAAGGTGGCGAATCCTATAGATCAGATCGAAAAGGGTTGACTTGCCTCCACCATTTGGCCCCATCAATAGGGTCAACTCGTTAAATTCCATCTCGAAGTTAACCAGGCAACGATAGTTGCTTGCATACAGTCTCTTGAGCATCATAGGCCTCCATTGCCCTTTTGGGCCGCGAGTTTATCTTCAATTGTCAGGTGATGATCGTTAATCCGGTCGCCGTTGAAGAGGTGATACCAGGGTGCGGAATCCACGTCCTTGCCCCGGTCTTTTTCCCATTTGATGTTGGGTTTGTCGCGCAGGACGCCGGCGCCTTTCTTGGCTACGTCGGGCACGGAGAGGAAGGGGCGGATGTTGAGGCGGACGCCGTCGTTGAGATCGGGGTTCCAGCCGATGGGTTGTTGATCGATGGGTTTCCAGCGGACGAAGATGTCGTAGGGGGCCTCGCCTTCGAGGATCAGCTCCAGCTTCTTCTTGAGGCTTTCGGCGGCGGCGAGTTTTTCCTGGGCGCCGTCCACGCCGTTGCCGATGTCCTGCTTCTGGCGGCTGATCCAGTCACCCAGGTAGGTGTAGATCAGGGTCTCCAGGAGTTTGTGGTCGAGCTTGTGGTAGTTGACCAGGGCGGCGAAGCCGTCGCGGAGGCCGTCCCAGATGTGCCAGATAAAGGGGCGGTGCTGGAAGAGTTTGCAGTGTTGGCTAAAGAACTTCTCCCGCAGCCAGGTTTCGAGGGGCTTGCCGGCATGGTCGGCTTGGGCCAGCAGTTCGGATTTCTTGGCGGCTGACCATTCGCTACCGTAGGCCGCAGCCAACAGGTTTCCCAAGCGGTCGGCAGCGCCT
>MNYK01000023.1 GCA_001873115.1 Desulfobacterales bacterium CG2_30_60_27
GCCTAGCAGGAGGCCCAGCATCCATTTGACCAGGGTCAGGTCGGCATGGATGGGCGCCAAGGCGATAACTAGTAGAGCGTTTCATTGAAAGACTGTCATTTCGACCGCAGGGAGAAATCTTTTTAGCTCATTGACATGGCAAGATTTCTCGTTTCACTCGAAATGACATAAGTGTAAATGTTTTAATGAAACCATGTACTAGTTATGTGCCACTGTCGATGACGTACAAACTGCCTGTCTTGGAGCGGATTTCTCGTAAAAGATGACCCCCACGCGCTGGATGTGCTCCACCACCTCCGGGTCGCTGATGGCGTGGAAAAGCGAGAGGTCAATCGTATAGGGCAGGAGCAGATCGTCGAGTGCGGTCATGATCCGGTAGAGCACCTCCAAGGTCAGATCGGCCTGGCCGTCGAGGGTGAGGTCGATATCGGAGCCGTTCCTGTAGTTACCCTTGGCGCGCGAGCCATAGAGTACCGCCTTTTCCACCTGCGGGTAGCGGGCAAGCACATCGTGGATTTTCTGGACGGTGGTCTCTTTCAGGCCAAAACGGAACGTCATGCGTTTTCTTCCGCCAACGACTGCATCCGGGCGTGCAGGCTTGCGAATTCCGGGAAATAGCGATCGGCTACGGCCTTGGCGATTTGCTCGGCCACTTCTTCGTTGTAGGTATGAGTTGTCAGGGTTCGGCTCTTGATCATGTCCATCCATATCTCGCCGTCCTTGATCAAGCCGCGCCTGAACGCCAGCCGGAAGGCGTCGCGGCTGCCGTGCATGGTGGTTTCCCCTTGGTCTTCAAAATAATCCTTCAAGGTGGTCCAGGCCAGTTCGTACGTATACTCGAAGGCCTGAATCAACCCTTGTTCTTCGAGTTCATTCAACGCGCCTTTCTCGATGAATTTTCGCAATTGGCCCAGCGCCTTGGAAAAATGACTGAGGCGCTGCATCCAGCGGATGTCTTGGTTGGTCATAGAAAATCTCCATTAACTGCCTGTTCCAAACATGCGCATTGTTGCTTCATCTGATGAACGCGGGGCTGACCGGGCGTCGGGCAGGAATATAAGAAACTTATAATCTGACGTGCGTTATTGCTCCTTACCGGTACACCTCATCATGGCTACCGACATCCAACAGGATGACTTCCTGGTCGGAAATGATAACGGTCAAGGTGATGCGATAGCTATCGGTGATGCTGATGACCTGAACGCCTTTCAACTTGCCGCCGAGGCGGTGGTAAGCAAGATGGGGGGCGAAGGGATCTTGCTTTAAATCGTCAATAATTTGTGCAACGCGTTCCCGTAATTCAGGATGTTTTTTCAAGAATTTGCGTGCTCGACGCAGAAAGTGCTGAGTCGCAACGATCATGAACATTAAGCGACATCCTCGTCAAGCGCGTTCAATAACTCCTGCGCCGACGTAAAACGCCGCACCCGGCCGGCATTGAGGTCTTCCAGCGATGCGCGCACCCGTGCCATGTAGGCTTCGTCTTGCGCCTCGATCAATTCCCGATACCGTACTTCCGAGAGCACCACGTACTGGGGTTGATTGTTTTTGATGATGTGGACATCCCCTGTTTCAATAAGATTATCCACAGCGGCAATGCCGCGCCGCTTTATCTCCTGGGCAGGTATGGTGTTCATGGTCTACTCCTATCTGTACTTGACTAGATACTTTATATAATATCATTATGAGCACCAAAAATCAAGCGCGCGCATTCATACCGCGCGCATTCATACCCTGGAGTCGAACGGAAGTACCCTTGTGGTGCTGGGCATAATGTGTCCGGGAGAATTCGCGAAGCAACCGCTCAGGCCACATTGCCACCGGCCAGTGGCCTGGCGTCCTTGATAAGGACGCATTGGTCCTCAAGATCGGCGATTTCGCCTTGCCAGTAGGCACGGCTGCCGAAATTCGGCACCACGGAGATGAAACCGCCGCCCTCCAGTTGCCGGGCGCACCAGGCGGTGAAGTGGATGAAGCGCATGGCGCGCAGAGGCTCGATCAACGCCAGGGTGCGGCGGTCGAAGGGGCGGAAGGTTTCGTAGCCCTCCAGGAACAGCTCCATTTCATAGAGCGAATCTTCGAGATGGCCGGGCAACAGCATCCACAGGTCGTGCACCGGCGGGCCGACCACCATGTCGTCCAGGTCGATGAGATAGAAGGATTCGTCCGGCCGGTAAATGAGGTTGGCGAAGTGGCAGTCGCCGTGGATGCGGATCAGCTCAAGGTTGGCGAACAGGGGGCTGATCTCGGCGATCAGGCCGGTGGCCACCTCCTGGTATTGGCCAACGAGGTCGGCGGGGATGGAGCCGCTGGCCAGGATATAGTCCACCTGCTGCCGGGTGGCCGCGTCCGGGGTGAGCACAATCCTTTCCTTGGGCAGGCGCCTGGCGCCCACATCATGCACCCGGCCGAGCAGCCGCCCCAGTTCAAGCCATTGCTCCTCGCTGTATTCGTCGTAGCTGCGGCCGCCCTTCTTGGGAAAGACGGTGAAGAAGGTATCACCATGCTGGCCGATGGTGGCGCCGCCCTGCAGGGCCAGGGGCGCGATCACCGGGATCTCGGCGCTGGTCAGTTCGGCCAGGAAGTCGTGTTCGTCTTGGAGAGCCAGGCGCGACCAGCGGCCGGGCCGGTAAAATTTCACCACCAGGCCGTCCTGGTCCTCGGTCTGCAACTCGTAGACCCGGTTGATGTAACTGTTGAGCGGCCGGCAGAGGTTGGTGAGATGGATGCCCAGGCTGTCTTCCACCAGGCCGATGATGTGTCCCGGGGTAAGGGTATGAAAGACCGAGTCCGACAGCAAATCGCCCACCTCGCTCACTCCTCCTTGGCTGGCGGCGGCTCAAAGAGGCCGGGCAGGGGCAGAACGGCTTTTTCCGGCGGCGCGGCCTTCTCGATCTGCTGGGCCACCCGCCGTACCGTGCGTTCGGAGAGGCGCTTGCCAATGGCGCTCGAGCCCTTGACCCGAAAGTCGGCGAAGTTGAAATCAATGATATTGCTGCGCGAGCGCTTGGAGGGCGCCAGATAGGCGCGCATGGCGCCGCCCTCGCCCAGCTCCAGGAACATGATCTTGGAGCGCGGGTGTTCGGCAAACAGCCGGTACTCTTTTTCCAGGATGAACTTCGGCATCTGAAAGCGTTTAACGTAGGTCAGGTTCTGCTGGCCGTCCACGTAGATCATGTTGAAGAGCAGCTTGGGCTCGACGATGCCGACCCAGGCCAGTTCGGGGCCGACAAAGAGCTTCTCCACCACGTTGATCACCTTGTAGAGGCCGTTTGCGAAGATGAGCAGGATTTTGTCGTACTCCGAGCAGTTGAAACTGATCTCCGCCTCACTCTTGACGCCGCTGCCCAGGAAGCCCTCTTTCCTGTCGTAGGCGACCACCAGGTTGGAGAGGGCCACCTTGCGGATCTCCACCTCGTGGAAGGTCTCGATCTTGGTGCGGCGCGGGTAGAGGGCGCCGTACTTGTTCAGGAGGCCGTCCAGGTAGCTGACCGTGAAACCCACCATGTCCTGGAGATCCTTGTTCACCTTGCGGATGGCGGTGTTGATCTCCTTGATCTCCCGGCGCTTCTTGTCGATGTCGTAGCGTGAGATGCGCTTGATGCGGATCTCCAGCAAGCGCTCGATGTCCTCCTTGGTCACGTCGCGCTGCAGTTGCGGCCTAAAGGGCGCCAGCCCCTCCCCTACCGTCATCACCACCGCCTCGTAGGTGATGCACTCCTCGATCTGCTTGTAGATGCGTTCCTCGATGAAGATCTGCTCCAGGGTATGGGCGTGCAGCTTCTCCCTGAGCCGGCCCAATTCGATGTGCAGCTCCTGCTCCAGATCGGCCTTGAGCTTGGTGGTGTTGTGGCGCAGCAGGTCGCTGACCCGTATCACCTCCGGGGTGTTGTGGTGGATCACCGTCATGTTGGGGGTGACCGGGATCTCGCAGTCGGAGAAGGCGTACAGGGCCTTGATGGTGTCCTCGGCGTAGATGCCGCGCGGCAGCTTGATCTCGATCTCGACCTCTTCGGCGGTGTAGTCGTTGATCGACATGATCTTGATCCTGCCGGCCTTGGCGGCCCGCTCGATGCTCTCGATCAGCGATTCGGTGGTGGTACTGTGCGGGATGGCGTTGATGGTGACCGTCTTCTCGTCCTTCTCGACGATCACCGCCCGGCACTTGATGCGGCCGCTGCCATCGTCGTAACCCGAGACATCCATGAGCCCGCCCTTGGGGAAGTCGGGGAACAGCTCAAAGGGCTCGTCGCGCAGGATCTTCTTCTGGGCCTCCAGAAGTTCGCAAAAGTTGTAAGGCAAAATCTTGGTGGCCATGCCCACGGCAATGCCGTCGGCGCCGTGCAGAAGCAAGAGGGGAATCTTGGCCGGCAGGGAGACCGGCTCCTGCATGCGGCCGTCGTAGGAGTCCACATAGGTGGTGAGGTCCTTGTTGAACATGGTGGCCAGGGCCAGAGGCGAGAGGCGGCACTCGATATAGCGGGCGGCCGAGGCGCCGTCGCCGGTCAGGATATTGCCGAAGTTGCCCTGGCGGTCGATGAGAAAGCCCTTGTTGGCCAGGTTCACCAGGGCGGCGTAGATGGAGGCGTCGCCGTGCGGGTGCAGCTTCATGGTGGCGCCCACCACGTTGGCCACCTTGTGGAAGCGGCCGTCGTCCATATTGAACAGGGTCTGCAGAATACGGCGCTGCACCGGCTTCAGGCCGTCGTCCACGTCGGGGATGGCGCGCTCGCGGATGACGTAGGAGGTGTAGTCGATGAAGTTGTCATCGAAGAGCTTATGCAGTTCGCCGAAATCAGCTTTGTTTTCCATGGCAGGCCAGGCTCAGACGAGATGTTCCATGATATAGTTTTTGCGTTCCGGGGTGTTTTTGCCCATGTAGAAGGTGAGCATGTCGGGCACCTCGCTCAGCCGGTCGATATTGACCTGGCGCAGCCGCATGTCCGTGCCGATGAACTGCTTGAATTCGGCCGGCGAGATCTCGCCCAGGCCCTTGAAGCGGGTGACCTCCACCGCCTTCTTGCCGTTGCCCTTGCCGGCCAGTTGTCGGCTGGCGGCCTCCTTTTCTTTTTCCGAGTAACAGTAGGTGGTCTGCTGCTTGTTGCGCACCCTAAAGATCGGCGTCTCCAGGATATGGACATGGCCGCGCTTGACCAGGGACTCGAAGTAGTGCAGGAAAAAGGTGAGGATCAGATTGCGGATGTGCAGGCCGTCCACGTCGGCATCGGTGGCCAGGATGATCTTGTCGTAGCGCAGGCCGCCCACTGATTCTTCGATGTTCAAGGCCCGCATCAGGTTGTACAGCTCGTCGTTCTTGTAGAGCAGGGTGAGCGGCTGGCCATAGACGTTGAACGGCTTGCCCTTCAGGGAAAAGACCGCCTGGGTCATGGGGTCGCGCGAGCTGACAATCGAACCCGAGGCCGACTGGCCCTCGGTGAGAAAGATCATGTTCTCGCGGCCGGCGGCGGAAGGGCTGCCCTTGCTGGGATGGTACTTGCAGTCCTTGAGCTGCGGCACCTTGATGGCCACCTTCTTGGCCTTGGCCTTGGCCTCCTTGCGGACGTGCTGCAACTCGATGCGCACCTTGGCGCTCATCTGGATCTTCTGGATGAGGATCTCGGCCATTTCCGTGTGTTTGTAAAGGTAGCTCGACAGCGCCTCCCGCACCTGGTTGACGATCCAGGCCCGCACCTCGGTGTTGCCGAGCTTGTTCTTGGTCTGGGATTCGAAGATGGGGTCTTTCACCTTGACGGCCACCGCCCCCACCACCCCCTCGCGTACATCCTCGCCCACGAATTTTTTGCCGGAGTATTCGTTGATACCCTTGAGAATGCCCTCCCGAAAGGCGGAGAGATGGGTGCCGCCCTCATTGGTATAGGTGCCGTTCACAAAGGAGAAATAGGTCTCGCCGTAGCCGTCGGTGTGGGAAAAGGCGAACTCGAGGGGGCCGTCGTTATAGTAGACCGCGTCGTAGAGCTGGGTGGCGCCGATCTCGTTACCGAGCAGGTCAAGCAGGCCGTTCTGGGAAAAGAAGCACTCCCGGTCGAGGTAGAGCTTGAGACCGGAATTGAGGTAAGCGTAACGCCACAGTCGCTTGCTGATAAACTCGCGGTTATAGGTGAACTCCTCGAAGACCGTGGCGTCGGGCCGGAATTCGATGAGGGTGCCGTTCTTTTCCTCGGTTGCGCCCTCTTCCTTGTGTTGCAGGATGCCGCCGCTGAAGATGGCCTTGGCGTACTGGCCGTCCCGGAAGGAGGAAACCACGAAATGCTCGGACAGGGCGTTGACCGCCTTGGTGCCCACGCCATTCAGGCCCACGGAAAACTGGAATACGTCGGTGTTGTACTTGGCGCCGGTATTGATCACCGAGACGCACTCCACCAGTTTGCCCAAGGGGATGCCGCGGCCGAAGTCCCGCACCCGCACGGTGTGATCGTCGGCAATGTGGATGTCCACCCGCTTACCGGCGCCCATGATGAACTCGTCCACGGCGTTGTCGACAATCTCTTTCAGCAGGATATAGATGCCGTCATCCGGATGGCCGCCGTTCCCCAGGCGGCCTATGTACATGCCGGGCCGCATGCGGATATGCTCCAGGGAACTGAGGGTCTTGATCTTGCTTTCGTCGTAGTTTTCGTGTGGCTGATTCATATGTTTTCAACCAGTTAGCTGCGTCACGGACCTCGGCCAATGCCTAATTGCCGAACCATACTACCAGAAAACTGGCGGCTTGAGTATGGGTGGGGGTGGAATTTTTCCAGGGACTTTGGCCTGCACGTCCCAACGGACCGATCGGACTGGTCGGACAGGTCGCAGGTTGCGTTAGCCCGGAATTTTTCCCGGGCCTTTTGCCTACCCCTTCAGCGCGGAATATGCTAACTATACGGTTTATTTCTCCAAGCCAATGGCCGCGCTGCCGCGCTGGCCATTTTCGAACCAAACGAAGAGGAGCCCCGCCCGCCATGTCGCGTCCCGACCCCTTAGGCACCCAGCCCGTCACCTGGAAGCTCACCGACCTGTATGTTTCCGCCACCGATCCGGCCGTGCAAAAAGACATCGACCGCTGCCAGACCGAGGCCGCCCGGCTGCATCGGGAGCACGGCGGCCAGTTGGCCAGCCTCACCCCGGCCGCCATGCTGGCCTTGGTGCAGGGGCTGGAGGAGGTCGCCACCATTCTGGGCCGTCTCGCCACCCTGGCCTTCCTGCGGTTCACCACCCAGACCGGCAACGCCGAGGCGGCCGCCTTTCTGCAGCGCATCCGCGAGGTGGCCAGCCGGGTGGGCACGGAGACCGTGTTTTTCGAACTGGAGTGGAACAGTCTCGATGCCGCCATTGCCGATCGCCTATGCCAGGCGGCCGAGCTGGCCCCTTTTCGCCATTATTTGGAAAGCATGCGGCGTTACGCCCCCCATCTGCTTTCCAAGAGCGAGGAGACCTTGCTCCTGGAGATTGCCCCGGTGGGCCGGGGCAGTTGGACCAACCTCTTTGACAAGGTCATGGGTCACCTGAGCTTCGGCCAGAACCGGCGTACCGAGGAGGAGGTGCTGGCCGACCTCTATGCCCCGGACCGCGCGGTCCGGTCCCAGGCGGCCACCGACCTTACCAAGGGACTGCAAGACAACCTGCACATCCTCTGCCATGTCTTCAACACGGTGCTGGCCGACAAGATGATCGAGGACCGGTTGCGCCACTATGGCTCCTGGCTGAGCGCCATGAACCTTAACAACGAACTGGCGGACAGCACCGTGGCGGTTCTGGTGGGCGAGGTCACGGCCCGCTACGACATCCCGGCCCGTTACTACCGGCTGAAGCGCCGTCTGCTGGGGCTTGACGAACTGCTGGACTACGACCGCTACGCCCCCCTGCCCGAGCTGCCGGACAGCACCATCCCCTGGTCTGCATGCCGGGACATGGTGCTCACCGCCTTCAACCGCTTTTCCCCGCGGATGGCCGAGATCGCCCAGCTCTTCTTCGACAAGGAGTGGATCCACGCCCCGATCATGGAGGGCAAGCGCGGCGGCGCCTTCGCCCACCCCTGCGTGCCCCAGGTCCACCCCTATATCATGGTGAACTACACCGGCAACCTGCGCGACGTGGCCACCGTGGCCCACGAACTCGGCCACGGGGTGCACCAGTACCTGGCCGCCGACCAAGGCTACTTCAACAGCCAGACCACCCTGGTGCTGGCCGAGACCGCCTCGGTGTTCGCCGAACTGCTGGTCTTCACCGATCAACTGGATCGCCTCACCGACGCCAAGGCGAGGCAGGCCTTTGTCTGCCAGAAGCTGGAATCGATCTTTGCCACGGTCTTCCGCCAGGTGGCCATGAACCGCTTCGAGGACTCCATCCACACCGCAAGGAAGGAACACGGCGAACTGGCGCCCGAGGACTTCGCCCGCCTGTGGCGCGCCAGCCAGCAGGCCATGTTCGGCGACTCGGTGACCCTGACCGCGGACTACGACATCTGGTGGTCGTACATCCCCCACTTCCTGAACAGCCCGGGCTACGTTTACTCCTACGCCTTTGGCGAACTGCTGGTACTGGCCCTCTACCGCCGCTATCAGCAGGAGGGCGAATCCTTCGTGCCCCGCTACCTCGAACTGCTGGCCGCCGGCGGCAGCAAGTCGCCCTACGATCTCGTGCAACCCTTTGGCGTGGATCTGAACGACCCCGCCTTCTGGCAGGGCGGGCTGGAGCTTATTGATACCATGCTGCGGTCGGTGGAAGATTAAGGCAGGTTGGGCTTTATGCAGTTAAATTTATCTTGATGATATCCTTGATTAGCTGGAAATGATTATCAAGGGAGTAAATTTCACAACCATGCTGTTGCGCGTTTTGGGCAATAATCAGGTCTGGTATTCCTAGACCGTTCAACCCGCTTTTCAAGCATGCATATTGTAATGCAATTATTTGCTTCCAGTTTATGTTTAGCCGCAACTTCTCGACACTATGCAATAACGCTATGATTTTATTTTGGTTTCGTGCTTTCAGAAAAGCGATTAATTCAGCAAGGATAAGGTCATTAGTGACCACGAGGTTTTCATCTATAAGGAAATCGAGTTGTTCGAGGTCGTTGCCATGCCGGAAGTATGCCACCCATACCGAGGTATCGACTAATACCGACATTGCCGCCCCCGAAGGGTATTCAGGTCAATGTCTAAGTCTATTTTCCCTTTAAAATTTTTCAATCCCGATATTTTGGATTTTCTTATCAACTCCTCCAGTGCCGTTATTATGACTTTAGTCTTGGTTTCTAAATGCGTGACCTTCATGGCCTCTGCAAGCAACTCGCTGGGTAAATCCAATGTTGTTCTCATAATCCATGCCCCCTGTATGCACAGGATAAATATTTTATGCATATAGTGTCAACCTTTTTCCGCTGCCGACCCGCACGGCAGATTTGGTTTCAACAGGGATGAGGCCCCGGGCTCCGGCCAGGAGGAAATCCACCTCCAGGCTGGCGGCGGTCCGGTAGAAATACAGTTCCGGCTTCTGCGCTTGCAGTTGTTTCCACTTCGAGAGCTCGGCAAAGACCCAGGTTTCGTAGCATAGTGAAGGGGGACGCCCAGAAAGCGCCGGGATAAACCGGCATAGAGCAGAGGGTGAAAGTCCCTTACACGCTAATCCGCTTAATCCGGGACGCTCTTAACATTTAAACATTCGCTCTTTGGTTACTCAAAGGGGACATCCTGCTTTAGTAATTTAGCTGCTCACGGTTTTCCGATAAGAGCATAGATTTTTGCCTTAACTTCGGCCATTTCAACGGCTGAAACCATCCCCTTGCGGCTCGCCTTGCGCACCACCCAATCAAGGCTTTTGACTTGATCGGCCAAGGCCGCGCTTGGTCGCTTGCCGGCAATCACAACCTCGAACGGATAACCCTTAACCTGCGTCGTCATGGGACAGCAAAGCATCAGGCCGGTCTTGCCATTGTACGTTGCTGGACTGAGTACCAGTGCCGGCCGGTGGCCGGCTTGCGGATCGAAATGCAGCCACACAATGTCGCCGGCTTCGGGCACATAGCGGCGCGCCATTAAAACGCCTCCTTGCCGACCGGTGGGCCGAAGCCAACTTCGGTATGCAGATTTTCAGGGGTGATGCCAGCCAACAGTTGGGCAAGGTCGTATTCCTTCGGGCTGCGTACCGGTTCAATGACGATATGCCCGCCTTCCTCGCGCACGTCCACGGTTTCGTCCAGGCTCAAGTTGGCGGCCTCCATTACGGAGACAGGAATGCGCACCGATGCGCTATTGCCCCACTTCTTCACGGTTACATGCATTTTTGTCTCCTTTGTATCTTCAATGGTAACTATCCAGCGGAACCGCAACCCAGGGGAGTTCCCGGACTGGAAATGCTTTTCGCGGGTTCGTCCGCGACCGGGCGCAGGATGCGCGGGAGG
>MNYK01000079.1 GCA_001873115.1 Desulfobacterales bacterium CG2_30_60_27
CCTTGGCGGCCACGCCGGTAATCTTCTTGGTCATGGCTGCAAGACTCCTGACAGAGAATTTACCACCCGGGCGCAGCGGCTGCACAGCAGCGGGTGATCGGCATGGCTGCCCACGGACTCGGCGCGGATCCAGCAGCGCTCGCATTTGCCGCCTGGCGCCGCCTGCACGGCAATGGTCAGGCCGGGGATCTCCTCGGCCGGTCGCGCCCCGGCCCCGGGCGCCTCCACCAGCTTGAGGTCCGAGACAATGGCCGCCGTTTGCAAGCTAACCCAGTTTTCCCGCAAAAAGCTCGCCAGTTCCCCGGTGGCGCTAAGCAATACCCGGGCCTCCAGGGAGTGGCCGATAACCTTATCCTGACGGGCCAGTTCCAGGACCTTGGTCATCTCGCCCCGCACGGCCAGCAGGCGCTCCCACCTGGCGTTCAGCGCCTCGTCAAGCCAGGCGTCCGCATCTGGCGGCAGTTGGGCCAGAAAGATGGAGCGCACCCGCTTGCCCGAGGCGGGCAGGTGCTCCCAGGCCTCGGCCGCGGTAAAGGAAAGCACTGGAGCCATAAGCAGCAGCAGCCCCTCGGTAATAACATGCAGCACGGTCTGGGCCGACTTCCGCGCCCGCGACTTGGCGGGCAAGGTGTAGAGCCGATCCTTAATGATATCGAGATACAGGGCGCTCATGGTCAGGGTGCAGAAACTGTAGAGACCATGGAACACGGCGTGGAACTCGAAATCCCCGTAAGCCTTGCCCACCTTGCGCTTCAGGAGTTCGAACTGGTGCAGGGCCCAGCGGTCCAACTCCTCCAGGTCATTGTAGGCCACGCCTTCCTGGTCCGGGTTGAAATCACTGAGGTTACCCAGGAAAAAACGGATGGTGTTACGGATCTTACGGTAGGCGTCGGAGAGCTGGCGCAGGATGTCGTCGGAAATCTTGATGTCGTCGCGATAGTCCTCCGAGGCCACCCAAAGGCGCAGGATCTCGGCCCCGTACTGTTTGATGATCTCCTCGGGCGCGATGACGTTGCCGACGCTCTTGGACATCTTCTTGCCCTGGCCGTCCACGACGAAACCGTGGGTCAGGACGCTCTTGAAGGGCGCCGTCCCCCTAGTGCCCACCGAGGCGAGCAGGCTGGACTGAAACCAGCCGCGATGCTGGTCGCTGCCCTCCAGATAGAGATCAGCCGGCGCGGCCAGTTCCTCGCGTTGCTCGAGCACCGCGGCGAAGCTCACCCCGGAGTCGAACCAGACGTCCAGGATGTCGCGCTCCTTGTCGAACTCGCCGCCGCCGCAGGCGCTACAGCGGTAACCGTCGCCTAAAAAGGCGGCATTGTCGTGGCGGAACCAGGCGTCGGCCCCCTCCTGCCGGAACAGGGTGTCGATGCGCTTGGCCACCGCCTGATCCACGACGATGGCGCCGCAGCCCTTGCAGGTAAACACCGTAAGCGGTACCCCCCAGGCGCGCTGCCGGGACAGGCACCAGTCCGGCCGGCCCTCCACCATGCCGAAGATGCGATCCATCCCCCACCTCGGCACCCAGACCACATCCTTGATGGCCTTAAGGGCTTTGGCCCGCAGGTCATTGTTGTCCATGGCGATGAACCACTGCTCCGTGGCCCGGAAGATCACCGGCTGCTTGCAACGCCAGCAGTGCGGATAGCTGTGGCGGATGGGGGCCTCGTGGACCAGAAGACCGCTGGCGGCCAGATCGGCGTTGATCCGCGGGTTGGCATCCTTAAGCGTCATGCCGGCGTAAGGCCCGGCCGCGGCGGTGAAGCGGCCCTCGCTGTCCACCGGCGAGAGGACCTCGAGGTCGTAGCGCAGGCCGCTCATGTAATCGTCGCGGCCGTGGCCCGGGGCGGTGTGCACGCAGCCAGTGCCCGCCTCCAGGGTCACGTAGGGGGCGAGGATGATGAGGGAATCCCGGTCCAGGAAGGGGTGGCGGCAGTGGCGGCGCTCCAGGCCGGCGGCCGCAAAGGTGGCCCCCACGGTAAAGTCCTTGAGGCCGGCCTCGGCCATGACCTGCCCTACCCGCTCCGCGGCCATGATCCAGGTCTCCTCGCCCACCGTCACCGCGGCATAGGTGAAGTCGGGATGCAGGGCCACGGCCAGGTTGGCGGGCAGGGTCCAGGGGGTGGTGGTCCAGATCACCACAAAAACCTTCTTGCCGGCCAGCTCCGGCGCCACGTCGCTGAAATCCTCCCGCACCGGAAACTTCACGTAGATCGAGGACGAGGTGTGGTCGTGGTACTCCACCTCGGCCTCGGCCAGGGCAGTGCCACAGGAGGAGCACCAGTAGACCGGCTTCTTGCTGCGGATCACCGAGCCATTCAGCAGAAAGCGGTTGAACTCCCGGGCAATGGCGGCCTCGTACTCGTTCTGGATGGTGAGGTAGGGATGATCCCAATCGCCCAGTACCCCAAGCCGCTTAAACTCCGCCTTCTGGGTCTTGATCCACTTCTCGGCGTACTTGCGGCAGGCGGCCCGGAAGGAGAGGACGGGGATCTCCCGCTTCTTGGCGCCCAGCTCCTGGTCGACGTTGTGCTCAATGGGCAGGCCGTGGCAGTCCCAGCCTGGCACGTATGGGCAGTGGAAGCCGGCCATGCGCTTGGATTTCAGGATGATGTCCTTCAGCACCTTGTTAAAGGCGGTGCCCAGGTGGATGTGGCCGTTGGCATAGGGCGGGCCGTCGTGCAGGATATAGCGCGGCCGCCCCTCGCCGGCGGCCATGACCGCGGCGTAGAGTTGCTCCTGGTCCCACTGACGGAGGAACTCGGGCTCCCGCTGGGCCAGGCCGGCCTTCATCTTGAAATTGGTCTCCGGCAGATTAAGCGTTGCCCGATAGTCCATGGTATCCCTCACGACGGCAAATGAAATGACAGATAAACAACGGCATAAATCATCCCGTGCTTCCGGTGATTTTGCCAGGATACCATACCAGCATCGTTTGAACTTGCAAGGGAAAAGCGGCCTGTACCAGGCCCCGCGAGGAGTCGTGAGGCCCATTTTTCTGAACCACGGGCCCCGATATTTTAAAGTCATCGGGTGCGCCGTGCGCACCCTTAAGCTGTTTTAACAACCGACCCAAGTCTAAAAAAATAAAGGCCGAAGGGATCAGCGCTGTATCCCTCCGGCCTTCATACTGTAACAGAATTGTTATGACGTTGTTTAGTGCCCAGCCGGAAACTACTTAAAATCTATAGGACACGCCCAAGGCCACAACAGGATAAATTTTGAACTTATCCACCTTATCCTGAAGCTCGGCCTCTTCGGCCGCCAGATCTTTCAGAAACAATGGGTCGTTGGACTTTGTCCCATTCGCTGTAAGCTTTGCATCTGGAGAGCCTTGGAAAACCGCACCCAAATCACAATAAAAGCCAAATCCACTTTCTTTGCCAAAAGACGTATCCCAACCCAGCCCTAAATATGGTGCAACTTTTTTGAAGTCAACCTCACCATTTAGTGTTCCTAGTTCTGTGGGAGTGTATGTTGTACCATTAATATCATAGGATGTTGCCGCGGTAGCAACAGCATCCAACTTATTGCCATTATAATAAAGACCTGTGCTAAGCCTAAAGCTTCCCTCAAAAGGGTGGTAATCAACAAGAGCGGAAACAGTCTTCAGTGCTAAGTCGAAATCATAATTTACATCTTCGGTATCACCTGAATAAGAATATTTGAAATAGTTTGCCCCTAACCTTGCACCAAAGTATTCATTGATAGAATATTCACCTTCAACCCCAACGCCTAAGGTACCGACCTTGACGTTCACTGAATATTCCTTAGCATGACTAATGGGCGCAAAGACTAACAAAGATCCGAGCAGAACAAACAATGCAACTAATTTCATGGTTCCTCCTTTAATTAACTATTACAAATAACTACAAATGCCCCAGTGGGCCTTTACCTAATTACTATGAGAAGATTTGTTACCGTCGGCCAGGTTCCATACCTCTTCCTTGGCGGCGCGGCGGATGCGGATCAATTTGTTTTTCCGGTCAAAAGTGATGGAGTCCGGTGAGCCGAAATCAGCGGGGAAGAGGATCTCGGGGTGATCGATGACCAGCAGGCCACGGTCCAGCGGCATTTCCAACTGGGGCTTGCGGAGTTCGAGGAGCTTTGTGTCGGCGCGAGAGATTGTCAACTTGAAATCTTTGGCCGCCAGCCTTCTCATGAGGGCGTTGTCAAAGCCGAAGGTCTTCGTTTTCTTCACCCAGAAACGTGCGGCCTCCATGGTGATGGTGAGATCACCCAACTCTTCGGTATAGGACACGTCGGTGCCCACCGGCCCCATGTCAAGGAGCCGGGCCGGCGCTATAGGCCGGGGAGGCGCAGGCGAAGCGGGAGCCTCGGCCCACGGTCGATAAAGCACCGACACGAACACCGCAACGCAGCCCAGCGGCAGCAGCAAGAAGAGAAGAAAGCGTGTTTTCATTGATAAAAACGCGGCGGAGAGGAAGTTCCCTCTCCGCCGTCGATCCCTGGCATCCCGAAGGAATTACGGGAGGTAGAGTTTCACCTGTTTATAATAACTAACCTGAGAAGACACTCCAGCATGAGTGCGATCCACATAGATCCCGACTGTGTTGGTCTGGTCACTGGCGATGAGTTGACTCAACCCGCTGAACTGCATTTCCATCGCATTGGTGATTGTGCCGTTGACAATGCTTGCCTTGTTTGCCGAGGGGATCTGGTTGGAATCAATACCATAACCCTGGAGATAAATCGATGTGCCTTGGGCGGAAAGCTCCACACGCACAGAATGCGACCAAGTCCCTATGTAAGATACTATCATGTCGGAGTCATTCGTGGCGCTACTATCATGCAGACCAGCAGGTCCAGAATCGCTCATGTACACAAAAAGGTTGTCGCCCGATCCCGCGATCTTCACCTGCACGGTGTCATTGGTCATAAAGACCGGCACGGCGGCCCAGTCCGCGCCATTGCCGTCGATGGTGATGGTGGCCTGGGGAATGGTGTAGGAGTCGATGGGATTCTCCCAGTCGGTATCGATGATGCCCGAGGCGACCTTATGCCGCGAGCCGACCACATCCAGATATAATTCGAAATCAGGACGAGCGTCTTCGATCAACAAGTCATTGAGCGAGTCCGTACCGTCAGCCAGGCCCTTGAGGGTGATTGCATCATTCGGGGCGCTGGACTCCTCGTAGAAATCGTAGGCATACTGCCAGTAGCTGAAGCCGTCAGCCGCCTTGATGATGGTGCGGCTTGTCAATTCATTATCGCTCGTTATAATATAGGCACCAGGGTTATCCAGGGCCGCAACCAGGGAATTCAGGACTTCCAGAGACTCCTTCGTCTCCTGCAAGCCTTTAGCAGAGTCAACCCCGAAGGCGTTGCGGTAACGCAAGCTTCGTCCTGCCTCACCCAAGGCATCAAGCGCGGCGAACACGGTCTGCAGTTGGTCCCGCACCGCCGTAACGGTGGCCCTGAATGACGCAAGCTTCGTTTTGTCGGCATAGCTCAGGAAACTGGGGTTGCTGGTCAGAAATTCCGCTGTCTGGGCATCGGTCACCCCCACCCCATCATTCGCCACCATCAGAGTCCGGATATCCACGCTACCCACGCCCATGATCCCCACGGTCGGGGTCGGGGTCACGTTCCAGTTGGCGATGGTCGTCAGGTCCAGGGTCTGCATGTAGATGCACCCCGCCTTCAGACCCTGAACAATCATGGTGAGCGCCTGCACATCGATGTTATCGAAATAGGCCGTGTCCATGTCGGCCAGGGAGATGCTGGTGTTAACGTCCTTGGCCTCGGCGAGATCGTTGAGTACCGCGTCCAAGGCAACCTCAAGCTCGGCAAATTCGCTAACCAGGTAATGCTTGGCCGGGTCGGCGGCGAAGTTGATCAGCGCCGTTACCTTGGCCGGGTCATAGGCCAAGAGATCATTGTTATATTTATCAAGTTCCGCTTGCGTGCTGTTCAGACTGAGGCCGGTGAGGTCTTTCAGGGTGCCGAAAGCCTGTTGCTTATAAATGTACATGAGGTTCGCCAGGGCGTGGAAAAGATAGGCCTCACGTTTTTCGTTCGTGGACAGGGTGTTGGCATCCACCAACGTGGTCATATATGTTATGAAATCCAGGTAGTTCTTCTCGTCGTCAACACTCTCGTCGTCCGCACTGGCCGAGGTGAGGAAAAGGCTCAACTGCCGCTTGGCCTCGGCCAGGCTCAGGCCGCCGGTGGGGGTGAAGCCTCCGGTCACGATCCCGTTGAGAATAGTGCCGAGCGTGCCGGCGGTCGTCTCGCCCGTATTATTATACTCCGTGTCGGCGAGAAAGTCTGTCAGGGCCTTGGTCAGATCGGCCCCGGTCTTATCCAGGCGCATGTCGTCAAGATCCGCTGCCAGGGCCGCGAGCACATCAACCCCACTCTGGTCGGCCGCCATCCTGGAAATTGCCGCCAGCATGAGAGCGTAATTCTTGGCATCAGCGTCGGCCGCGCCAAAAGCTTGCGCGTTTGCCGGATTGGCCGGCTGAATTTCCGTAATGCTGGCGCCAATGAGTTGTGAAAGCAGAGCGTTGGCCTCGGTGATTTTTTCCGGGGTAAAGTCGTACTTTTCAGCGATGCGCACCGCCAGTTCGGTCAATGGGGTGACGGCCACCGTAACGCTGCCGTCCGCGGCAGGCAGCGCCGCCCGCAGGACGCCAGCAAGTGGTGTTGCGATGCCGGTGGCCTCATCAGTGTATGTGCCGCCGGTCACCTCCACCAGGATAGGGCCGCTGTGGGTCAAGGCAATGGAATAGTGCCCCGCGGCGTCGGTGACGTCGCTTGCCAGCGCCGGCGTAACCTTAAGGCCCGTAGCGTCTATCGCAAATATACTGACCGCGCCACCATTGACAAGCCCCTTGGAGACAGTGCCGCTTACGGTATAGCTGCTAGGGGGCGGAGGAGCATTGGTCGCACTGCCGCCTCCACCGCTGCTGCACCCCCCGCACAGAACAGTGAGCCATAGCAGCCCAATCGTTAGTAAACGCCAAGACATTGTTTTCATCTTTTCCTCCACTTTTAGATAGTTAACAACCAACTGTTACCCTGACAGTTGCAATTAATTGCTTGGTAATACCTAGCACATTTTTTTTTACGGCAAAGTATTATTAAGAAATTGGTAGCGTTGTCAATAGGAGACCTAAGATAACGCGCTCCGTTTCGCCGCCTTTGTCCCTTACTTATGCGTCAAACCCATTGTAGTAGTAAGCGAGACGAACCTTAGTGACATTTAGGGCACCGTCGATACTCCACTTGCTTACATTAGCCCTCATGTTGACAGTTCGAAACAGCCTTTCAACTCTACTTGTTGTTTTCCCTTCCAGGCGATTTTCAATAGCCGTAAACATATCGCCGCGAGCATTTTCAAGATAAGTTGCCGTGTGCGTGTATTCCTTTTCCAGGCAAAATGCTATTACCTTTTCCAGCCGTGTTTGCTTGGATGCGATCATCGCCTGGATCGTTCCCTGGCAGTCAACCAAAGGTCGGATCGCGCAGATTTCCATAAGCTCAGTTACCACATGGAGCCATTCCTCGCTTTTACGCTTTACACCATCTTTCCACAAAACATACTGCGCCTGGTAGGGTATGTGCCATAAACAGCGCTGAACGAGGATCGTAACCTTTCCTTTTAAGCTTTCTAAGATGGAGGTGTCACCATCTGTCAAAAGGAGAAATGGCCGATCAAATCCTTTCATTACCTCAATGCTCTTTTGGAACAGTTTTTTCCATGAGCCGTTGTAGTTGCCGATATCGATGCCCGCAACCCTGATGCCGCCACCTTTTTTGTACTGCACCAACACCTTCAATTCCTTACCACGTTTGGGTATCCCGGTGATACCGACGCCGGTTCCATCCGCTTCTCCTCGGGGTTCTTCATTGCCGTCTAGAACAAAATCCATCTTGGCGCCAATCTGTTGCACCGACTTCCAGATCGTCATCTTGTCCACGGCCCACCCGAACATATTGCCGATTTTCTCCGATACCCGGTAGGACGTCAATGCTCCCATTAGCGCCAACTTGCGCCGCGTTTCTTCCGGAACTCTCTTTTTCTGTTCCATGCCAAGTAATGTTCGAGTAATATACAGCTTGCCGCCACACCGCTTGCATTGAACCTGGAGCTGCTTAATGGTTATCCAGCGGAACCAGGTGAGGATGCTTGTTGCCTTTCCATGCCGCGTTTTCCATATAAACTCCTGATCATTACCGCAGCACCTGCAGGCGAAGGACTTTTGCTTCAAGCCCATTTCGTACTCGCCGAATCCAACGAGTACTTTTTGAAAAAAATCCTCCAGCAGTTGGGGCAACAACATAATGAATGCTTTCATGATCGATGAAAAATCACTGCTCCCAAGTGCAACTCTGAATTGACAGTTAAATTCTACCGTGATATCCCTTCTCTGTGGGTCTTTTCCCATATTGCCCTCCTTTGTGTATTTTGTTTCGGCAAAACAAAAATACCATATCGGAGGGCAATTACTTTTACTACTACTACTACTCAAGGTCTCCTAAATTCTACGCTACCAAGAAATTATTTATGTTCTGCCCCTTTTGTCAAACCTGCCAACGCTTTTTCCGCCGACTTTGCCGGCGCGACCTGGGCCTGACTTTCCACCCGCAGGTCGGCCGTGGCCTTCTCTATCTTCATTAGCGTTTGGCGCGGCAAGTTGCTGGTCCTCTGCCAGGATATGATCCACCAGCCAGTGCTTGAAAAAATCGATGAGTTGTAAGGCCGTGACCTGCTTGCCCGCCTTGATCTCCCAAAGAATACGAGTGCTTTCGGTAAGCAGATCCCGGTGTAATGCTTGGTGGCGGGTCAAGTCTGGATATGCGATCTATTCCATGAGCGACTCTTCGTCGCTGAAATGGTATCTGGTATAGTCCACTGGGGCCTTAAGGACATTGCCCGCCTCCCGGCCGGCCAACCCCCTTGGCCAGCGAGTCCTGCAACTGCGTGATCATCCCCACCAGTTTCTGGTGCTGGTCATCCACCAGTTTGATGCCGGTGGCATATTGCACGCGCCATTCCATAACTTTGTCTCCCCTGCCCTCAGCCCACGACCAGCCGATTCTTGCCCTGCCTTTTCCCTTCGTACATAAGCCGGTCGGCGCGATCCATGAGACTGTCCAGCGTGTCGTCGGGCCGGCACAGGGTGGCGCCCAGCGAGATCGTGACCCGCAGGTCACAGTCGTCCTTAAAGGCGGTAGCAGACTGCTCAACCAGGGCGCGGCAGCGCTGGCCGATCTTCACCAGGGCGTCCTGGTTCACATTACGGATCAAACCGACGAACTCCTCGCCGCCCCAGCGGCCGAACAGGTCAAAGGGCCTGCCCATCAGGGCGAGGGTGTTGGCCACGGTTTGCAGCACCAGGTCACCAATGGCGTGACCACAACGATCATTGATCTTCTTGAAATCGTCGATATCCATGAACAGGACGCCCAAGGACATGCCATAACGCTGCACCTCCTGGATGCGGGACTGCAGTTCCGCATCCAGGTGCCGACGGTTGGAAAGTCGGGTGAGGCCGTCGAGCAGGGCCAGTTCCTCCAACTCCCACAGCCGTTCCGCCATGTCGTGCTTGCTGCTGTTGTCGGAAAACACCTCTGCGCCGCCCACGATTTCACCGGTCTCGTTGCGCCAGCGGGGTCGCGCGGATCCGCACCGGCACCCGGTGCCCCTTCTTATGGTGCAGGTACGCCTCCATCTCCCGGCCCTTGCCGTCGCGCATGGTGGCCGCCAACGGGCAAAGCGACTGACAGAGACCTAACCCGGTATCATCTACGTGCTGGAGGATATTGTCCCGGCACCGCACACCGATGACGTTTTTGGCCTTATAACCGGTTATTTTCTCCGCTGCCTTGTTCCAGAAGGTGATCCGCCGGTCAAGATCGGTGAAATAAACCCCTTCCTGAATGTTCTCCAGCAGATCATGATAATTGTAGCCCATTACCAAACCTCACCTGCAAAATCATCGCCTGCCTGCCTGTACATACGCGGCCACACCTTTACTCATGCATCAAAGTAACTATCCAGCTTGTGTCGGCATTGAAGCGTTCCCGGGCTGCGGTTCCGCTGGATAGTTACGCATCAAACAAACAAAGCGCAAAAAAGGCAAAGGGTTCCTGAAAAATGGCGTCCATTTAATTAAGGCCTTTACCTCTAGCTGGTGAGGATCAGCGACCTACAAGGCTCTTTTTGTCATGGCTGGCCATAATGCCCTATTGACGGTCTTCATTGTAATGCAACTGCCCGAAGTTGTCTGGTTAACGCAGCAAATAACCGCTTCGCCAATAGCTCACTTTAATGTAGCCAAATTCATGGTTGCCAATTACGCAAAGGCTAAATATGCTTTAAACAGGGCATGCCGCCTGGCAATGATGGCATAATAGATGAATCAGCAACGGGAAACTGGTCCTCCATACAAAACAACCTCCACTGCCTTCTTCTCCCGGACAGGCTGCTAACTTTGTGGCCAGGTCATGTTCTCAGGGATGATAAGCGACTCAAGATGTAACATTTCTGGGCTGGCAACGCCAAACTGGCATCGTCAGTCCAGAAATGTCTTTTACATGCACAAAACGGCCTTGCCCGATTATGAGCGTCGCAGCTTTACGCACCAAGACCGCCATACCGCTGGGCTTTCCGTTTGACAGAACCATACCCCCCCGCATATATTGTTTTGCACTCGCATGAACCCGTTACAATAGCTGGAGACCTGACAATGACCAAGATCATCGCCATGGCCGGCAAGGGTGGCACCGGCAAGACCACCCTGTCGGCCCTGCTGCTTAAATATCTGGTAACCCGCGGCATGACCCCGGTATTGGCCGTGGACGCCGACGCCAACGCCAACCTCAATGAACTCCTCGGCCTCACGGTGGAGCGTACCATCGGCCAGATCCGCAAGGACCTCAAGAGCGAAATGCCGGCCAACGTCACCCGCGACCAGTACATGGAGATGCAGGTGCACCAGGCCCTGGTGGAGGAGCACGGCTACGACCTGCTGGTCATGGGCCAGCCCGACGGCCCGGGCTGCTACTGCGCGGCCAACCAGCACCTGGCCGCCACCATGGATCATCTGGCCCCCAACTACCAGTACATCCTGGTGGACAACGAGGCGGGCATGGAACACCTGTCGCGCATGAACCTCAGGACCATCGACTACCTGTTCGTGATCTCCGACCCCTCGGCCCGCGGTATCCTGACCGCCCGCCGCATCGCCGATCTCACCGATCCCCTGGCCATCAGCATCAAGAAGAAATGCCTCATCGTCAACCGGGCTCCAGACCCACTGACCCCGGAACTGGCGGCCAGAATCGACGAGGCGGTGAATGGTACCGACCTCCCCCTGGGCGGCATCCTGCCGGCCAGCCCCGAACTGGTGCAACAGGAAATCATCGGCGCCTCATACCTGTTGCTGGACGAGACGGTGCCAATGGTGCGGCAGGCCTTCGCTATTTTCGATGTGATGTTTGGCTGATGGAAAAATGAAACAGTGTAGGGTGCGCCGTGCGCACCAATCCTCTGACGAAACCTAATTGGTGCGCACGGCGCACCCTACAATTTCAACAAAACAAAAATCATGTCGGAATACCGTAGAGCGCAGGTCAAAGGCGGGTGCTATTTTTTCACCGTGATCACCAAAGACCGCAGTCCGTTCCTGGTGCGGGAGGATGTCCGCCTGGCCCTGCGAACAAGCATCCAAAAGGTTCACGTCCGATTCCCATTCACCGTGGAAGGCTGGGTTCTGCTGCCTGACCATCTGCATTGCCTCTGGACATTGCCGGCCGACGACCATGATTTTTCAAAACGCTGGTCCCTGATCAAGAGGTACACGAGCCAACAGCTTGCCGGCATGCCGGGATGGGAACCGAAAAAATCCGAAGGAAATCGCCGGGAAGCAGGATTATGGCAAAGGCGGTTCTGGGAACACCTGATCCGCGATGAAGCGGATTTCCGCAACCACATGGATTATATGCATTGGAATCCGGTGAAGCATGGCCTGGTCACCAATGCGGCGGCGTGGCCGTACTCGACCTTCCATCGCCTGGTGGCGCAGGGTGTTTATCCCGGGCTTTGGGGTGGGGATTGCGTGCGGGACGATGGCGCGGCTTTTGGGGAATAACGGGGAGCCTATCCGCCCACGCCCTTTATCCCGTAGGGTGCGCCGTGCGCACCATGTTAATGCCGTAACATGAATGGTGCGCACGGCGCACCCTACAACTGCTGCCGATTGGATGCCATGGACTCCCCCTTGCGGTCTTCCAAAGAAATGCTTCCTGACGCGCCAAAAGCAAAGGGCCTTTCAACAAAAGGCCCTTTGCTTTTTCCCCTTGGTGAATGCAGCAAAAATATTGATTAGAACAAGATGCGGAGACCGACCATCAGGTTATGATCGCTGACTTCGGCCTCGACCGTACCACCAAGACCATCGTCGAACTCAGGATCCTGGGTGCCGAAATACCGGTATTCCACCTCCAGACTGATCTGTTTGGTCAGGGCATAACCAGCACCGACCATCATCTGGTAGGCAAACACGGTATCGCTTTCATCCAAACCCTCTTCGACGGAGAAATCAAGCTTGGCTACCCCGATGCCTACGCCGACATAGGGGGTAAAGGCGGTGGCATTACAGAAATCATAATAGCCGTTGACCATACCGCTCAAGGCCTTCAGGTCACCATTAATCTTATCAGTCCCGCCACTATCCGAAGATTCATCCATGTCATTAGCCCGATAGGCAACCTCGCCCTCGACCCGGAACATTGGCAATTGGTAGCCGAGTGCCACATCCAGACCAAAACCGTTATCAAAAGAAAGTTTGCTAGTCGAGCCATCCGAGTAATTGAGGTCACTGTCTGCCAGGACGGCCAGGCCAACCTTGGCGCTCAGATACATCCCCTCCGCCGCCCCGCCCTGCGCCGCCAGCGCCGTTGACGCGGAAAATGCCAACAAGCCTCCCACAACACTCAAACACAATAACCGTTTCATGATGTTTCCTCCCCTTTCTGTTTTCGGTTATCCCCATTCGGGATCCTGGCATACGATAGCAGATTAATCGCCGTAATGCATTTTTTTTTCAGAGGCCGCTCGGAAGCAGGATGCGCCGTGCGCACCAACTGTGCTTGCTGGTGCGCACGGCGCACCCTACTCCTTCATAAAACGTCTTTACCGCAACCATAAGCATTACATGGCGTCAGTTCGAGGCGAGATATCTGGCGATGTAGTCGGCCATGGTCTTGAAGATCATGGTGAACTTGGCCTCGTCGGTTTCCAGCAGGGTGACGCGGAAGCCCTGCAGTTTCGAGGCAAACGAGGAGAGCGGCACCACGCAGATGCCGGTGGCGCCCAGCAGATAGTAAACAAAGCGCTTGTCCGGCGCCACGCCCGGCTTATTAACGAGCCCCTCCACATGGGCCCGCACCTCGGGACTGTCAATCGGCAGGCTCTGGCGGTCGTTGATGCGGCCGGCCTCGAAGGCGACGCTCATGTAAAAGGCGCCGTTGGTGCGATTGACCAGGACGCCGTCCACCTCCTTCAGGATATCGTAGGCGATATTGGAATATTTCTGGTACCTGGCGATCCGTTCGCCCAGATAGGCCCGGTACTGGGGATGGGTAACGATCTTGGGGTAGACTAACTGCGGCAGGGTGGTGGAGCAGACCTCGAGCATCTTGGCGTTCAGGATGGACTTGACGTACCTGGCAAACATCGGATCCCGGTCGCCATTGTAGACCTCGATCCAGCCACAGCGGCCGCCGGGCCAGGGCATTTCCTTGGAAATGCCGCGCATGCAGAGGGCCGGTACGTCGCCGACGATGTCCGACAGGGGTTTGGTGTGCTGGCCGTTGTAAATGATGTTCTGATAGACCTCGTCACAGACCACGAACAGGTCGTACTTACGGGCCAGGGCGATCATGCCGCGCAGGGTATCCTCGGGATAGACGGCGCCGGTTGGATTGTCCGGGTTGATGATCAGGATACCGGCCACGGCCGGATTGTATTTGATGCGCTTCTCCAGGTCGTCCAGGTCCGGGAACCAATGGTTGTTGGGGTCCAGCAGATAGGTGACCGGCCGGTCGCCGGCATGGGCCGCCTCGGCCGCCGAATGGGTGGTATACGACGGGGTCGGCACCACCACCCGGGCGGTGGGCCGCAGGAAGCCGAACACCTTGCCGATGGCATCGCCCAGGCCGTTGAAAAAGATGATGTCTTCCGGGCCGATCCGCACCCCGCCCCGGGCATTGACCTGCGCGGCGATGAACTGCCGGGTGGCCAGCACCCCCTTGGTGGGGGAATAGCCATAAGAGGCATCCTGCATGGCGACATCGGCGACGATCTGCTTCATCCAGGTGGGGATATGCTCGCCCTTGGCCACCGGGTCGCCGATGTTTTCCCAGTAAACCTTGATCCCCATTCCCTGGAGTTTCTCGCCAACCGCGACGATGTTGCGGATCTCATAGGTCAGCTCGCCGGCCCCCAGGTGCACAATCTCAGTACGCATACCACCACCTCTGACAAGAAATAAAAAGTCCCCACCCCGCGGTAGCAAAGTACACCCTGGGCCGGAAGGCAACAATCCCCAAAAAACCAGGGGTAGCTGATTTTTTTATCACACAGCACGGGGGTGCGTCAACATCCTCATAAAAGCAAGGCCGTTCACTTAAAGTGATCAAGATTTTTTGAATATCGAATATCGAACACCGAACCGCGGAATTATGAAGTGAAATCAGTCAAATCAGTCCATTCGACATTCGAAATTCTCGGAGTCCCGCAAGCTCGCTTACCTGTTCAATATTCTGCGGTTCGATTAAGTTAACGGCCTTGCGTTTAAGAGGGACCAGCAACTTGCCGAAAAGATAAGTAAGGATGAAATGACCGCACCTGGAAAATCAAGGAAATGGACGAGTACCGCCGGGCTCAAGGCCGGCGTAACGTCAAGGGTAAAGCCAGGGAAGGCTTGCCGTGATCCTGACCAGGAGGGCTGTCATGGCGGTTTGGCGATTTTCCATCCAGGGCAGCCAGGTGCAATACGGGGAACAAACACGTTCCAGGCTCTGCCGCAACGGCTGCAACGAACCCTTCAAAAACCGCTTCTGGTGCCCGAAACTGCAATGGTTCCGGCCCGAGGCCTGTCCCTTTGCCAACCGGCGAGAATGCGAAAACTACGTGGCCATGTGCGGCTGTCTGTAGGGTGCGCCGTGCGCACCAAGCTGAAGGCTGAAGGCAAGAGTGACAGAGGGTAGTTGCAGGGTGCGCCGTGCGCACCAAGCGTGCTGATGGTGCGCACGGCGCACCCTACGTCTGCCTTGAGCCTTCAGCCTTGAGCCTCCCCCCTACTTCCCCGCCACCCGCTCCTCGATGGGCACAAAGGGTCGCGCCTTTGGCCCGACATAGAGCTGCCGGGGCCGGCCGATACGGCCGTTCGGGTCATCCCACATCTCTTTCCAGTGGGCGATCCAGCCCGGCAGCCGGCCCAGGGCGAACATCACCGTGAACATGTTCGCCGGGATGCCGATGGCCCGGTAGATGATGCCGGAATAGAAATCCACATTGGGGTAAAGATGGCGCTCCACGAAATAGTCGTCCTTAAGCGCCACCTCTTCCAGTTCCTTGGCAATGTCGAGCAGGGGATCGGCGATGCGCAGGCTCGCCAGCACCTTGTCGCAGGCCTCCTTGATGATCCTGGCCCGCGGGTCGTGATTCTTGTAAACCCGGTGGCCGAAGCCCACCAGCCGGAACGGATCGGCGGGGTCCTTGGCCTTGTCGATGTACTTCTTGTAATTGCCGCCCTCTCTCTGAATGGCCTCCAGCATGTCCATGACCGCCTGATTGGCCCCGCCGTGCAGGGGACCCCACAGGGCGGAGATGCCCGCCGAGATGGAGGCGTACAGGTTGACCCGGGCGCTGCCCACCAACCGCACCGTGGAGGTGGAACAATTCTGCTCGTGGTCGCCGTGCAGGATGAGCAGCTTGTTCAGGGCCGCCACTACATCTTCGTTAATCTCGTAGGGCGCCACCGGCGAGTTGAACATCATATTCAGAAAATTGGCGCAGTAGCTCAGGTCGTGACGCGGATAGACCAGGGGGTGTCCCATGGATTTCTTGTACGAGAAGGCGGCGATGGTCCGCACCTTGGACACCAGCCGGGCCGTCATCATGTCGAGATTTTCCAGGGGATTGAGCAGCATCTCCGGATAGAAGCTGCACAGGCCGTTAACCATCGAGGAGAGAATGGCCATGGGCGGGCTCTTGGACGGATAGGAATCAAAGAAATGTACCATGTCCTCGTGGAGCAGTGCGGAGCGGCCCAGCATCTCGCTGAAATTCTCCTGTTCCGTCAGGGTGGGCAAACTGCCGTGTACCAGGAGATAGGCCACCTCGACGAAGCTGCAGTGTTCTGCCAGATCCTCAATCGAGTAACCCCGGTAGCTGAGGATGCCCTTCTCGCCGTCCAGGAAGGTGATGTCGCTGGCGCAGGAACCAGTGTTCATATAGCCGGAATCAAAGGTTATCAAACCGGTTTGTGCCCGCAGCGCGCGAATATCCAGGGCCTTCTCCCCCTCCGAGCCGATGATCACCGGCAACTCGTAGACCGTATCGCCGATCCTTAAGGTCGCCTTTTCGCTGGTCATGAATTTACTCAACATAGCTCTTTCCCTGTTGTGTGAGGCTGTCAGGCTGTAGGCTGTAGGCAGGGTGCGCTGTGCGCACCATCGAGCACAATTGGTGCGCACGGCGCACCCTGCTGCCAGGCAGTAATCCCGGCAACCAGGGGGGCATAGCGTGTCCCCTTGCTATTTTTAAGTTGCTAATAGACTAAACCCCTATAGACTATCCACCTGAATGATTACTATACGTTAAACCATAACGAGTGGCAAGGCCCCCGGGCCGCAGGCCCCCGGGCCGCGGAGAACGACAGCAACATGGATTCCCCTTACAGAACCTACCAGGAACGGCTTGAACGTTTCGTCCGCCAGGTCACCGTCTACCCGGTTTCCTGCGAAGCGCTGGCGAACGGCCGCGGAGATGCCGAGTGGCTGGACGCGGTGCTGGCCGGCGGCGCCCGTATCGTGCAACTGCGCGATAAGCTCGCGAGCGACCGCGTTCTGTTCGAGAAGGCCCTGCTCTTCCGGCAGAAAACCAGCCAGGCCGGTGCCCTCTTCATCGTCAACAACCGGGTGGACATCGCCATCATGAGCGGCGCCGATGGCGTCCATCTGGGCAACTCCGACGTGCCGGCCCCGGCGGCCAGAAGCATGGCGCCGGGGCTGATCATCGGCGTGTCGGCCAACACCCTTGACCAGGCGGCCTCGGCCAGGGAACGGGGAGCCTCCTACTTCAACATCGGGCCGCTCTTTCCAACCGAAACCAAGGCGGGGCTTGTCAACTTCCTGGGCCCGGCGGCCATTGCCGAGTTTGCCAGCCAGAGCGACCTGCCCTTCACGGTCATGGGCGGCATCAAGCTACAACACGTGCCGGCGCTTACCGCCTTGGGCGCCCGCCGCATCGCCGTGGTCACCGCCATCACCCGGGCCGTTGACATGGCCGCGGAAACCCGGCTATGGCATGAAACCATGCAACAGAACCTGAACCGCGACTGAGGACGCCATGCAATCCCTTGCCGAAATCAAACAGGAAATCAGCCTGCTCATCGAGTACGCCACCCCGGCCGAGCTGCGCCAGGAGGCCATGCGCCTGGTGGACCGCTATGAGACCGACCTCGTCGCCCTGCGGGTCTTTCATCACTTCTACAGCTACCTGCCCGAGGCCCAGGAGGACGCGATCCGGATTATCAGGCTGCTGGCGCGCCGGCAGGGCACCTTCCTGCTGTGCGCCACCACCGGGATTGACAACTACCTCTATCTCGTCACCAGTGAACAAGCCGAGTTTGTCGGCCCCCTGGCGACTGGTCTGGAGGATGCGGAGGTGCTGGGCTTCTTCGGCATTGCCAGCCCGGAGGATTTCCGCAAGCGATGCAGCGACCTGGATCACCTGCCGGTCCATGTGCCCGCCCCGTTGGACAACCGCCTCTGCCCGATCTGCCTGGTGGAAGATGGCGAGTGCCATACCCTGGGTTGCCCGGTGGAAGTCTGCCCCTGGTGTGGCGGGCAACTCATCAGTTGCCAGTGCCGCTTTGCCCAACTGGGCCGGGCGAGCCTCACCACCGAGGGCCAGATCGACGACTTTCTGGAAAAACTGGAGAAAAAAGGCCGGCTGCCCTTTAACGCGGACGAGGACCGGCCGACCTACCCCGATCCGACCGAGCTGATGAGCCGCCGGGATGACTGACAGGGGAACGGTCAACAACTAGCGATTCAGTAGGGTGCGCCGTGCGCACCAGCAAGCACAATTGGTGCGCACAGCGCACCCTACTAGTACCCTGTAACATTTAAGTCAAACCCCCCTCCATCCCCCCTTATCAGGGGGGAAACCTTTAAGCCTCCCTTGATAAGGGGAGGTTTGGAGGGGTTGGATGCGAAAGAATATGTGTTCCATGGGACTAGTAGAGCGTTTCATTGAAAGACTGTCATTTCGACCGCAGGGAGAAATCTTTTTAGCTCATTGACATGGCAAGATTTCTCGTTTCACTCGAAATGACATAAGTGTAAATGTTTTAATGAAACCATGTACTAGTACCCTGTAACATTTAAGTCCAACCCCCCTCCATCCCCCCTTATCAGGGGGGAAGCCTTTAAGCCTC
>MNYK01000099.1 GCA_001873115.1 Desulfobacterales bacterium CG2_30_60_27
TAATAAACATGAGTTCAAGGATCTCTATATACTTCTTGACTGTTTTGTCGTCCTGCGACAGATCATTGGCTATGTTGGCGTATTTGATGAGATTACCGGTCATGCCTGCCAGATTGTGGATGAGTGCTGAAAGTTTTGTGTGGTAGTCACCTTTGGCGTGATGCATGGCGGCAAAGTCTTTCAATAAGCGCCCTTCAATGTATGAAGCAAACCAGATACTGCGTGAGCGGGGGCTTTTGGCTATCGCTTCGGGATACCCACCCTCCATGAGGAGAGCTCCCAACTCTTTTCTGTCCAGCGATTTTAGCATCATATGCTCGAATGTGCGACTGATGAGCCAATCGATTGCATTAAAATGCTCCTCGCGTCGCTCCACATGCGACAAAGGATATAACTCAATCCGAGCCATATGCCCGGGCAGTGCTTCCTGAACCTGGGCCGAGCGAAAAATATCGGATGAGCCCGTGAGAATAAATATCCCTTTTTGACCTCTTGCATTGTCGGAAGCCATCTTGATGGCGCCGATCAGGTTTGGCGCCATCTGGAATTCATCCAGAACAAGCGGTTTTGGCAGCGCGGCAAGCAGGCCTTGGGGATCGCTTGCCGCGGAGGCTGCCAAGGCAGCATCATCAAGGGTGTAGTAACCCATTCCCTGCTCTTTGGCGATCTCCCTGACAAGAGTACTTTTCCCGGCCTGTCTGGGGCCGGTCAGGTAGACGATACGAAAATCATGCAGCAGGTCTATGATCCGAGCCTTGATATGCCGTTTAAAAAACATGCTATTGCCCCCCATGCATGGAAACTGTACGGTATAATCCGAGATTTGTAAACACAAAATCCGAGAAAAGTTGATTCAAAATCCGAGAAAAAACATAGAAAAACCAGGGGGAGCAGGAAAGGCAGGGGCCATCGGCAGGTCAGTGACAGGCAGCAACCATCCCTGGCGCATTGACAAAAATCCAGCAAAAGCGTAAACAAAACAAGCAGGTGTAAATCCGCAGGCGCAAAGGGGATTGCCACATGACCCGGTTCCGCCCCATATGCATGGTCACCGATCCGCGCTATCTCAAACATGATACGGGCGGCGTAGCGCATCCGGAAAGCCCGGCCCGCCTGCGGGCCATTGCCGAAAAGCTTAAGAACGGGCCGCTGGCCGCCGTTCTGTCCGTGGTCGCCCCGCGTCGGGCCGAACGGGGCTGGATCACCGCCTGCCATTCCGAGGACTACCTGTTTCGCCTGGAGGAGGCCGCCCTCTCCGGTCGCGCCTTTGTCGATCATCCCGACAACCAGATCTGCTTCGATTCCTTTGACATCGCCCAGTTGGCGGCCGGCGCCGGTCCGGTGGGCATCGACCGGCTGGAGGACGGCCACGACAAGTTGGTATTCTGCAGCGTGCGGCCGCCGGGCCACCACGCCGAGCCGGCCCTGGCCCTGGGCTTCTGCCTGCTGAACAACGTCGGTATCGCGGCCCGTTACTGGCAGAGCCGTTACGGCCGCAAGAAAATCGCCATCATCGACTGGGACGCCCACCACGGCAACGGCATCCAGACCCTGTTCGAGGAGGATCCAGACATCCTCTACATCAGCATCCACGAGCACCCCACCTTCAGCTTCCCGGGCACCGGCTACGCCGAGGAGTGCGGCATTGGCCGGGGCGCGGGCACTCTGCTCAACATCCCCCTGCCGCCGGGCGCCGACGACGAGCTGGTGCTACGCGCCATGACCCACCAGATCATGCCGGCCATGGACCGCTTCCAACCCGAGGCCCTTATCGTGGCCGCCGGTTTCGACGGCCATGCTTTAGACGACATGTCCGGTCTGAGCTATTCCACCGCACTCTACGGCCAGCTCGGCATCCACATGGCCGCCATGGCCCGCAAGCACTGCCAGGGCCGGCTCCTCTCCATCCTCGAAGGCGGCTATCACCTGGAGGCCTTGGCGGCCAGCGTCGAACAATATTGCTGCCCCACTGTCACACAAGGGAGAAACATCATGTACGTCACCAGCCACATGACCACGCCAGCCCTTACCATCCCGCCCGGCACCCTGCTCGCCGAGGCGCGGCAACTGCTGCAAGAGCACCACTTCCGCCACCTGCCCGTGGTTGATGACGAGGGCCACCTCATGGGCATGGTAACCGACCGGGATCTGCGTAGCGCCCTGCCCTCCTCCGTGCTGGCCGACGAAGAGGACAGTAAGCGCGCCACCCAACTCGGGGAGACCACGGTGCGTGAGATTATGAGTCACCCGCACTACTTCCTCACCTCAATCTCCACCCTGGATGACGCCCTCTACCTCTTTGACAAAACCAATGTCGGCGCCCTGCCGGTGATCGCCAGCGACAACCGCGTCACCGGCATCCTGGCCATCAAGAATCTGCTGAGCGCCTACAAGAAACTCTTCGGGCTCGGCGAGCGGGGCTCGGCCCTGGTGGCGGTGGAAGACGACAGCAAGCCCAAGCCGCTCACCCGCCTGGTTCGGGTACTGGAAAACCATGAGATCCGCTTCACCCGCCTTATCCGCACCGACCAGGAGGCGGACGGCCGACCGCGGACCATCTACCTGCGGGTGCACACCTTCAACATGACCGCCGTGCACCAGGCCCTGCGCGAGGCCGGCTTCCGGCTGGCTTTGCCGACGCACAAAAATCCGCCTGATCCGACCGATCCGACGGATGCGTCCCCAGCCCCCCATCACTCCTAAGGCCAAACGGGATCACACCATGCTGGAAACCCTGCTCACCCCGAAGACCGTGGCCATCATCGGCGCCTCGAAAACGCCGGGCAAGGTGGGCCACGACCTCCTCGCCAACCTCATGGCCGGCGGCTTTCCAGGAATCATCGTGCCGGTGAACCCGACCACGGACGCCATCCTGGGACTGGCCTGCTTTCCGAGCCTGGCCGCCTTTGGCCAGCCCATTGATCTCGGCATCGTGGCCGTGCCCGCCAGCCGGGCCTTGGCGGCCGTCAAGGGCTGCGTCGAGCAGGGGGCGGGCGCCGTGGTGCTGATCAGCGCCGGCTTCAAGGAAACCGGGGCAACGGGGGCCGCGCTGGAGGCCAAGATCGCTGATTTTTGTCGGGCCCGCAAGGTCAGGCTGCTGGGCCCCAACTGCATGGGGCTTATCAATACCGCGCACCTGATGAACGCCTCCGTTGCCGGCCGCATGCCGGCCGCGGGCGGCATCTCGGTGTTCAGCCAGTCCGGCGCCCTGTGCGCGGCCATCCTGGATCGAGCCGCCGGCCGTCATCTCGGCCTGGCCAAGGTCTTTTCCATCGGCAATAAGGCCGATCTCACCGAGGTTGACCTGCTTTACGCCCTGGCTAAAGACGAACAGACCCGGGTCATTGTCGGCTACCTGGAAGACATCAGTTGCGGCGACGAATTTGTCAAGGCCGCCGAGGTGGCCGCCGCGGCCAAACCCGTGGTGATCCTGAAGGCCGGCAATACGGCGGCGGGGCTCAAGGCCGCCGCCTCCCACACCGGTGTGCTGACCGGGGCCGACACGGCTTACGGCGCGGCCTTCAAACGGAGCGGGGTGGTGCGGGCCGACACCTTCGAGGCCCTGTTCGATTATGCCGCCGCCCTGGCCATGCAGCCCATCCCCAAAGGCGATCGGATCCTGATCATTTCCAATGCCGGCGGACCCGGCATCATGACCGCGGATGCCGTGGAAAAAGCGGGTCTGCGGGTCGCCCGGCTCGAGCGCAACACCACCACCGCCCTCAAGGGGAACCTGGCGGCCATTGCTACCGGCAGCCCCATCGACGTGCTTGGCGACGCGGCCCCGGAGCAATACGCGGCCGCCCTCGTCGCCGCCCAGAACGATGACCAGGTCGATGCCATTGTCATCATCCTCACGCCCCAGGCCATGACCAGGGCGGCGGAAACGGCCCGGGCCATCGTCAAAAGCCTCACCCACACCAAGCCGGTGGTCGCCGCCTTCATGGGTGGCGAGAGTTTGCTGCCCGGCCGGCATGAACTGGCGGCCGCGGGCCTGCCCGATTACCCATCCCCGGAACGGGCCGTGGCTGCGCTCAAGGCCATGCACGACTATGCGGCGTGGCGACAGCGCCCGCCGCGCGTGGTGACCCGCTTCCGGGTCAACCGCCGCCGGGTGGAGCGGGTTATCACCCGCCGGCTGCGCACCGGCCGCCTGCAGATCGGCGAGGTCAAGGCCAAGGATATCCTGAAGGCCTACGGTTTCCGGATCCCGGACGGCTATCTCGCCAGCAGCGCCGAGGAGGCGGTGGAAATCGCCAGCCGCATCGGCTACCCGGTGGCCATGAAAATCGTCTCGCCGGACATCATCCACAAGTCAGACCTGGGCGGGGTGCGCCTGAACGTCTCCAACAGCGAAGGGGTGATGGACGCCTTCGAGCTCATGATGCTGCGCATCCGGCAGCGGGCGCCCGAGGCCTGGGTCGAAGGCGTGTATGTCGAAAAGATGGTGGACCGCGGCCTGGAGGTGATCATCGGCATGAACCGCGACCGGCAGTTCGGCCCCATGCTGATGTTCGGCCTGGGCGGCATCTTCGTAGAGGTGATGAAGGACGTCACCTTTCACCTGGCGCCCATCACCCGGGAGGAGGCGATCCAGATGCTCATGGCCACCCGCTCCTACGAGATTCTGCAAGGCAAACGCGCCCAGCGCGGCGTGGACCTGGAGGGCATCGCCAACGGCCTGCAGCGCATCAGTCAGCTCACCACCGACTTCCCGCAGATCGCCGAGCTGGACATCAACCCCTTCATCGTTGGTGAACATGGCGTCGAGCCCCATGTGGCCGACGCCAGAATAACCTTGAAACCCCTGGAAAAACCGCCATGCTGACCTTTGACGGCTTTGATCCCGACTGGCAGGAGAAGTACCACGACATGATCGCCACCCCGCGGGCCGCCATCGCCCGGGTCCGGCCCGGCCAGCGGGTCTTCATCGGCACCGCCTGCGCCGAGCCCATGGAACTGGTCCGGGAACTGACCAGCCGGGCCTGCGAACTGGCCGATGTCGAGATCGTCCAACTGCTCACCAAGGGCGAGGCCCCCTATGCCACCGAGAAGCTGGCCCAATGCTTTCTGGTAAATTCCTTCTTCATCGGCACCAGGGTGCGCGGCCATATCCAGGAGGGCTTCGGGCAATATACGCCCGTGCTCCTCTCCGACCTGCCGCGCATCTTCAGCTCCGGGCAACTGCCCCTGGACGTGGTCCTCATCCAGGTCAGCCCGCCGGACCTGCGGGGCAAGGTCAGCCTCGGCATCTCGGTGGACATCGTCAAGAGCGCGGCGGAAAATGGCTCCCTGGTCATCGCCCAGGTAAACCCCCGCATGCCGCGTACCCTGGGCGACAGTTTTCTGGACGTCTACGACTTGGACGTTCTGGTGCCAAGCGATGCCCCGCTCATCGAACGCAACGCGCCGGCAAGCAACGCGGTCACCCGCCGCATCGGCGAGCACATCGCCTCCCTGGTGGAAGACGGCTCCACCATGGAGTTCGGCATCGGCCGCATCCCCCACGCCCTGGTGGAATTTCTCGGCACCAAGAAAGACCTGGGCATTCACACCGAGATGGTTACCGACTCCATCCTGCGGCTCATCGCCGCCGGAGCGGTCACCGGCAACCGCAAGACCACGGACCGCGGCAAGATAGTCACCAGCTTCTGCATGGGCACGGCGGCGCTCTATGAGTTTGTGCACAACAACCCGCTCTTTTGCTTCCGACCCACGGAATACGTCAACGACCCGTTCATCATCGGCATGCAGCACAAGATGGTGGCCATCAACATGGCCCTGGAGATCGACCTCACCGGCCAGGTCTGCGCCGACTCCCTGGGCTCGCGCTTCTATTCCGGCATCGGCGGCCAGGTCGATTTCAACCGGGGGGCGGCCCGCTCCAAGGGCGGCAAGGCGATCATCGCCATGCCCGCCACCGCCCACAACGGCGCCATCTCGCGCATCGTCGCCCGCCTTACCCCCGGCGCCGGCGTGGTCACCACCCGAGGCGAGGTGCATTACGTGGTCACCGAGTACGGGGTGGCTTACCTGCACGGCAAGAGCATCCAGGACCGGGCCCTGGCGCTGATCAGCATCGCCCACCCCCGTTTCCGGGAACAGCTCATGAAGGAGGCCATCGAGGCCCACTATCTGCGCCAGGAAATGGCCGACGTCGAGGGTCGCTTCATCGTGGCCTCCCAGGAGATGCGGACCGCCATGCTGCTGGACGACGGCACCCAGGTCTCCTTCCGACCGGTGCACCCGACCGACCTGGCCGGCATGCGCGACATCCTCTACGCCCTGTCCCGGGAAACCCTGTACTACCGGTTCATGAGCCACAGTCAACGCTTTGGACAAAAGGAGATCCAGAACTTCGTCTACGTCGATCACCGCAAGGACGTGGCCATTGTCGGCACGGTGCCAGAGGCGCACGGCGACGAGATCATCGCCATGGGCCGCTATTATCTGGACGAAAAGACCAACCGCGCCGAGGTGGCCTTTGTTATCCGCGACGCCTGGCAGCATCACCACATCGGCACCTTCCTCTTCAAGCACCTGGTGACCCTGGCCAAACGCAATGGCATCGCGGGCTTCACCGCCGAGGTGCTGCGGGAAAACCAGGCCATGCAATCCATCTTCAACCGCAGCGGCTTCACGGTGAAGAGCAGCCTGCAGGAAGGGGTCTACAGTTTTCAGATTGATTTTTGAACCAGGCGGGCAAGGGAATTCAGGCGCTCAGCTTTTCCCAGATCTGATACTCCGGGTGCAGACGGCGAAAACGGGGTTCAGCGGCAATGGCCTCACTGCGTTTCTGGTTGGCGATGAGGATGGCGCCCGGGTGCATCGTCTCCTCGATAAAAAGCTCGAAGCGGCGCTGCATCTCGTTGTTGGCAAAGGGGCAGAAGTAGTAGATCACGTCAAAGCGTTGGTAGTCCGGGAAGTCCCGGATATCGGCCTGTACCACCCGGTCTGCCCCAAAAAATACCTGGGCCACCCGGCAGGGGTGCTCGTCCTTTTCCAGGCCAAAGACCTCGAAACCGCACTGTTCGGCCACCACCAGCACGTTGCCGGTGCCACAGCCCACATCCAGGAAGGTGGGGGCGGCCGACGGCACTGGCCGGTGCTCTTGCAGATAACGGGCCACGCACCGCACCTGCTCGATGACCTGGCGAGTATCCATGGGCACGAAGGGGTACTCGACCGAGGTATCGTTCTTGGTCGCCCGTTGGGCCGCCAGGGTATGAAAGCCCAGATAACGGTTGATGATAGCCATGAGCAGGTCACGCTCTTCCTCGAAATCATCACCCATATCGTATCCTCAGGCACACCATGCCTTCGCCATTGCCGCTGCCCTCTCTGGCCACGAAAAAACTGACACCGCTCGCCAAGATCACGAGTCAGCCCCACCTTGCCATAAAACCCATAGAAAATCCACCTACGGCTGCATATTGCATTTCAAGCCCCAAACCTGTAGATAGAACCATGCCTATGGAATCGACCCCATGCAGCGCCGGCCTTGAACGGCTGCAACAACCAATCCTGCCCTTGGTGCGCCTCGTTTTCCTGCTCTTCCTCACCGGCCCCTTTGCGAGCCTTGCGGAACTGCTGGCCGAGTTGCCCGAGGAGATCGAGATCGGCACCACCACCTACCACCAGCCGGCAACGCTGTTGGCCCCCTACCTGGACCTGCTGTGCGACCTGGAAACCCTCAGGGAACCAGGCCCGGCTGGGCAGATCGTGCTGGACGAAGCCGGGCAGCAGGTGGAGGGCCTGGAGGCGGTAGAGGCCTGGATCGGCCAGCAGATCCTGACCCGGGAACTGGAGGACATCAACAGCCTCCTGTGCCGACCCTGCGGTTGTGCCCTCTGCTGCGTTGGTCCGGAGGCGGGCATGGCCCAGGATTTTTTCGAGATCCCCCTGCAGGCCGCGGAGATCGCCCGCTTTCCGCTGCCGCGCATCGACAACGATATAAGCCGGGCCGCCACGGCCATGGACAATCCATCCCCCGCCTGCGCGGCGCCCGCGGCCGCCCTCTATCACTGGCAGACCGGCTGGAGCCTCATCCTGCCGCGACACCACGCCTGCCCCCAGCTCGATATGGCCACCCTGGCCTGCCGGATCTACCCGGAACGGCCAGAGGTCTGCCGTAGGCCGCAGATCTTTGCCTATATCCTGGAACGGGACGGACAGCGCAACCTTGCCGGCCTCCCCGTCTATGTGCTGCGCAACAAGGTATTGGCCGTCTGGGACTGCCCTTACGTGCAGCGCTTCCAGGCGGAGATCGCCATCTTTGCCGAACTCTGCGGGCTGGAACCGGTGTTCAAGGAGAACAAGGGATGAGCAAGAGCTCAAGGCTGAAAACTGAAGGCTCAAAGCTCAATGATGCGCGTACGCGCTTGCCAGATTAAATTTTGCGGGCCACGCAGCTAACGTTCGACGCCAGGCAATGCTTCCTGATCAGGGCGTCGGTCAAGCTGGACAGGTGATTAGCCTTGCCAGTGCGGACATTATGGGACCAAGTCTCGAATGTTAATGGCGTATAGCCCATCTTGGCAAGCAACATCCCCAGACTGCGGCGGTTATAGGAGTAAACATGCCAGGGAAAGCCGAAGTGCTTGAAGCCGCATCTCCGTAATCTCAACCGGTGCAGCAGGGTCTGCAAGCGGTCGGCCAGGCCGGCGAAGTTCGGCACCGAGACAAAAATATAGCCACCCTCCTCGGTTAACGCAAAGCAGCGCTTAAGGATGCGGACTGGATCATAGACGTGCTCCAGCACGTCCCAGAGACCCACCCCATGGAAACGGTGAGGCGGACTGAAATCCTCAATCAGCATGTTATGGACATCGATGCCGATCCTGTTCCTGGCGATGTCGGTAAGCATCTTGCTGGGCTCGACGCCTTCGGTCAAAAACCCTTGCTGGCGACCCTCCAGGACGAACAGGCCGATGCCGCAGCCCACGTCCAGCACCCTGTCGCCCGGCGTCAGGTATCTCTTGATATTGGCCGCCTTCAAGGCCGAGACGACGTAGGTTTCCGCGCCAGAGGCCTGCCATTGCCCGTGGCTGAAATTCTCAAATTTTTTCAGGTCGTCAGCCGGGAAAAAGTCCGGCGTCTCATAGATAGCCAGCAACGCCTCCTCGGTAAACCGGGGCGAGGCATACATGACCTCGCAAGCCGGGCATTGCCAGATGCCGACCCCGTTGTCGCGCCGATAGATGAGCTTTGCTACGGGCGGCTGGGCACAGATCGGGCAGGCGACCTCTTCAATGGCGCCGGCGAAAGGTCCTTCCCGGAGTATCTTGTTAGTTTGCACGGTGGTCATCCATTATGGGGTCAGGCTGTAGACTGTTAGGCGAAAGACAAAATCATTCAGGTCGGCGGCATAATCCCTGTTTTCCTTCAACATTCGATATTCTCTTTTGCACTTCCCCGCCCACAGACTATCTACCTAATACCCTGCTTTTTCTCGTACAACTTCCAGAGCGGATCGATGCGCCGCACCTGATCCAGGGGCAGCACCTCCCACTGAATGGCGGGGATACCTGGCGGCCGGTCACTAAAGGTGACAACTTGGTCGGCCAGGATGGCGGCGTCAACCTGCACGTCCCAAGGATCCGCGGCAATCCGCTCGTCAAGCATCTGGCCAGGGCCAGGCACAACAAAAATGGCCACCTCCTCGCCCAAGGCGCCGTGAGCGCCGAGCAGGGCCACCGCCAGATCAAAGAAGCCGTGGCCATCGCCCACCAGCGTGCCAGCCTCGTCAACGGCCAGGGCATCGGTGACCATGAGGTCGATAGCCAACCCGGCCAGAGCCTCGCCCCGCAGCCGCTCCCCGTATTGCGCCAGGCCGCGCAGGGTGACGGCCTGGGCAAGCTCCGGAAACGGCACGGTGAAGGGGCGGATCCGGAAGAAACCTTCCTTGAGGCCGGCACTGGGCATGATAAGCGTCTTGTTGTCCAGCAGGGTATTGACACGGATCTGCGCCAGAATCGGCGCGGGACTGGCGAACACCTGGCGCGCCCGCCGGTAAGCCGGCTCGCGACGTAATCTTTCAGCCAGGCGACCAGCCGGCACGGCATCAAGGCCGGCCGCGGCGGCACCCGCCAGCGAAGAGCGCAGGGCTGATTTTTCTATTATTGCCATGAATGGGAGGAAAATCAGAAAAACGATGCCAGACGCTTCTGCGGCCCGGCCCTACAACCTGGAGTCCTTGCGGCTATCGTCCAGCACCTGGAAAGCCCCACCATACTGGGCCGCAAGGTCGCACCGCACCTTGGCCAGCGTGTTGACCGTGGCCGTCGGGGTGACCTGGATCATGGCAGCCTGCTCCTGCTTTTTCGCCCGGAAACCGTATTCCACCAGCCGGGCGACGTCGCTCCACATGGTCTCGCTGCCCATGACGGCCACCAGCAACTCCCCTTCCGAGCGCCTGAACTTGCCCACATAGGTCTGCCGGGCCGCACAGGTATAGCCGGTCTTGCCGCCCTCGGTGCCCGCCACCTTCCACAGGGCCTTGTTGTGATTTTTCAGCGTTTTACCGTAACTGGTCTGCACCTTGGTGCGGGCCACCCGGCTGGCAAACTCGGGGTGTTGCATGGCTGCGTTGAACAGCAGGGCCAGATCATGGGCCGTAGACTGCTGTCCCTCGGCCGTTAGCCCGGTGGCGGTTTTGCACACGGTGTTCCTGGCCCCCAGTTTTTCGGCCGTATCGGTCATCAGATTGGCAAAGGCCGGCTCCGAGCCACCGATCTTTTCGGCCAGGGCCACACTGGCATCATTGGCCGAGGACAACAGCACCGCATTGATCAGGTCATTGGCCCGGTAGGTCTGGCCTTCCTTAAGGTACACCTTGGAACTCGGCATGCCGGCGGCGTGACGGCTTACCGGCACCATGTCATTCTGGCCAAGGGATCTGATGGAAATAAGGCCGGTAAGCACCTTGATGGTGCTGGCCGGCTGGCCGGGCCGATCCGGGGCATGGGCATAGATGGTTCGACCAGTGCCGGCATCCACCACAATGGCGCTTCTGGAAGAAAGCTGCTTGCGCAGGGTCAGATCGGAAACCGGCTCGGCAACGCGACTCGATGCGACCAACCTGCTCTTGACCGACCGGGTCGACCGGGCCGTCACCTGCCGACGCCAGCCCTTGGCAGCCCGCAGCCTGCCCTGCTTTTTGGCCGGCTGCTTCTTACTGCTACGGACAACGGTTTGTTTCTTGCTGATCTTAGCAGTCGGCTTCTTACTGGAGCGCTGC
>MNYK01000003.1 GCA_001873115.1 Desulfobacterales bacterium CG2_30_60_27
TGCGCTATTGCCCCACTTCTTCACGGTTACATGCATTTTTGTCTCCTTTGTATCTTCAATGGTAACTATCCAGCGGAACCGCAACCCAGGTGAGTTCCCGGACTGGAAATGCTTTTCGCGGGTTCGTCCGCGACCGGGCGCAGGATGCGCGGGAGGTCGCGGACGCCTCGGAGGCGGGCAGGACGCCCGCCGAGAATGAGCGAAAAGTATTTTCAGGCCGGGAACGCTTGACTGCCGACACAAGCTGGATAGTTACGCGAGGCGCAAGGAGAGAGCATGCAAACCCTCGACATCCTGCTGTTCAGCAGCCGGGCCGCCACGGCCAACCGCGGTCGCAGCCTGCTCATGCTGCTGGCCATGGCCATCGGGGTATTTTCGGTCATCCTCCTCATCTCGCTCGGCGATAGCGCCCGGCGTTATGTCATGGACCAGTTCGCCTCCCTGGGCACCAACCTGCTCATCGTCCTGCCCGGCCGGTCGGAAACTACGGGCGGCCCGCCGCCCCTGCTCGGGGAAACGCCCCGGGATCTGACCCTGGAGGATGCCCTGGCCCTGACCCGCTCCACGGCCATCCGCGCCATTTCGCCGATCGTGGCCGGTTCGGCGCCGGTATCGGTGCGGCCCCTGGAACGAGAACTCATGGTGATCGGCGCCACGGCGGAGTTGTTCACCATGCGGCACCTGACCATGAGCCAGGGCAGCTTTCTGCCCCCGGGCGATCCGACCCGGGCCGCGGCGGTCTGCGTCCTTGGGGCCAAGGGCAAAACCGAACTGTTCGGCAACCACCCGGCCCTGGGCCAATGGCTGCGTATCGGCCAGCGCCGGTTCCGGGTGATCGGCGTTCTCGCCTCCAAGGGCGTCTCCCTTGGGGAAGACCTGGGCGATATGATCATCATTCCGGTGGCCGCGGCCCAATCCCTGTTCAATACCGGCTCCCTGTTCCGCATTATCGTGGAAGCCACCGCGCCCGAGGCCATCCCCCGCGCCAAGGAAAGCATCCTGTCGATTATCCAGGCGCGCCACGAGGGCGAGGACGATGTCACCGTCATTACCCAGGATGCGGTGCTGGCCACTTTTGACCGGATATTCAAGGCCCTCACCCTGGCCGTGGCCGGCGTTGCCGCCATCAGCCTGGTGGTGGCCGGCATTATGATCATGAATATCATGCTGGTGGCGGTCTCCAACCGGCGGGGGGAGATCGGCCTGCTCAAGGCCCTGGGCGCGCCGCGCCGGCAGATCATGGGGCTGTTTCTGAGCGAGGCGGCCCTTCTGTCGCTCACCGGCGCCGCGGCCGGCTGCCTGCTCGCCTACGGCAGCATCCGCCTGCTGGCCGCCTTCTACCCGGCCTACCTGATCGGGCTGGCGCCGTGGTCACCGGTCATCGCCGTGGGGGTAGCCCTGACCACCGGCATCGTCTTCGGGGTGCTCCCGGCGCGCCGGGCCGCCCGGCTGGAACCGGCCCTCGCCCTGTCGAGGCGGTGAACAAAGGGAAAGAGAATGTCGAATATCGAACACCGAATATCGAATGATGAAGTGAATGAACTTCTACGGTTCAAAATTCCTTGTTCGATATTCTATATTCGCATTGCAAATTGCGTATTTTTTCAGGAAACGTGTGGCCATGCTGCTTGCCGACCTGTTCCGCCTGACCTTTAAAGCCGTTCGCGACCAGCGTCTGCGGAGCTTTCTCACCGCCCTGGGCATTGCCGTGGGCATCGGCGCCGTGGTGCTGCTTACCTCTCTCGGAGAAGGACTGCACCGTTTCGTGCTGGCCGAATTCACCCAGTTCGGCACCAACCTCATCGGCATCACGCCCGGCCGGGTAACGACCCACGGACTTTCCGGGGCGCTGATCAGCAATGTTCGGCCCTTGAGCATCGAGGACGCCAAAGCCTTGCGACAGCTTCCCCAGGTGCTGGGCGCCTCCTCCATGGTGCAGGGCAATGCCGCGGTGGAGGCCGGCCAGCGACACCGGCGGACCACGGTGTACGGCCTGGATGCCTCGGCCCCAAAGGTCTTGAAATTCACGGTAACCGCCGGCCGTTTTCTGCCCGACGATCCGCCCCGGGCGGCGCGCGCCTTTGTCGTGCTGGGCAGTAAGGTCCGCCATGAACTGTTCGGCAACGATCAGGCCCTGGGCCGGCGGGTCCGCATCGGCGGAGAGTCCTTCCGCATCATCGGCTCCATGGCGCCCAAGGGGCAGATGCTGGGCTTCGACCTGGACGATGCCGTCTATATCCCCACAGCCAAGGCCCTGGCCATGTTTAATCGCGAAAGTCTCATGGAGATCGATCTGCTCTATGCCGAGGACAGCAAGGCCGACGAGGTGGCCAGGCAGGCGCGGCAGGTGCTCATGACCCGCCACGGCAGCGAGGATTTCACCATCACCACCCAGGAAAAAATGCTGGAGGTGCTGGGCTCGGTGCTCAACCTGCTCACCATCGCGGTTGCGGCCCTGGGCGGCATATCCCTCTTGGTGGGGGCGGTTGGTATCCTCACCGTCATGAGCATCGCCGTCAACGAACGGACCGGCGAAATCGGTCTGCTGCGGGCTTTGGGCAGCGAGCGCCGCCAGATTCTAGGGATCTTTCTTGGCGAGGCGGTGATCCTGGCCGCCCTGGGCGGGGTGGCCGGGCTACTGCTCGGCACCGGCGGCGCCTGGTTGCTGGGGTTCCTGGTGCCGGCCCTGCCCACCCACATTTCCTGGGCCTACGCAGCAGCGGCTGAACTCCTCGCCGCCACCGTGGGCCTCCTGGCCGGCGTGCTGCCCGCCCGTCGCGCCGCCGATCTCAACCCGGTGGAGGCCCTGCGCGCCGAATAAGCAGGCCGGCGTAAAAGCATGCCATTCGTTTACACGTACACCATCGAGTCCGACCCGTCTGCCCCGTCTGACCTGTCAGACGGGTGGCAAAAAAATCAGACGGTCATCCGCACCCGGCCACAGTCAGGGCACACCCAGGTGGGGCCGTTGGAGAGGCCCCAGAGATTTTCCTTGAAGCAGGCCTCGCAAATCATGAAGCCGCAAGGGCAGTTGAGGCAATAGGGCAATTTTTTACGGCAGCAGTGGCACTCAAAGTCCCGGGCACCACGGCGCCTGGCCCCGTAGGACAATCCGTCTTCGCGCGCCATGTCAATCCCGCAGCTCCCCGGCCAGCCAGTTTAGATAAGCCGGGCCGCCAGCCACCACCGGCACGGCCAGGATCTCGGGCACCTCATACGGATGATTGGCCGTGATGACCTCCACCACGGCGGGGAACAGGTCCTGGCGGCTCTTGATGAGCAGCAGGATTTCAGACGCGCTTTCCACCTTGCCCTGCCAACGATACATCGAGGTCACCGGCCCGATAATCTGCACGCAGCCGGCCAGCCTGGCCTCCACCAGCAGGCCGGCAATCCTGGTTGCGGCCGCCTGGTTCGGAACCGTGGACATCACCTGGATATACTTGGCCATAACTCCTCCGCTCGCGCCCTGCTTTCTTGTATTTTTTGATGATATACTCTATCTTGTATCGGCGTCGTTTTACAAGTCACGAAACCAAGAAGCTTTCAGCGATAAGCTTTCAGCAATCCGCCACGGACTTTTCTTAAGCTGACCGCTGACCGCTGACCACTGACAGCTAGAGGAAATTACATGCTGCTGGCGATTGACGTGGGCAACAGCCACATGGTGATCGGTCTTTTCGACCACGGCCGGCTCACCCACCATTGGCGGATGGCGACCAACCGCAACAGCACGGCCGACGAACTGGCCGCCCGGTTTCACAGTCTGTTCGCCTTGGGCGGCACCGGGTTTACGGACATCGACGGTGTGGTCCTGGCCAGCGTGGTGCCCACCATGCAGACGGCCTGGGTCGCCTTCACCCGGCAATACCTGGGCCGTGCCCCCCTGGTGGTCGACGGCCGGCTCGATACCGGCATGCGGATGCGCACCGACCATCCCGAGGAAGTGGGGGCCGACCGTATCGTCAATGCGGTGGCCGGTTACGCCCAATTCGACACCAGCCTCATCATCGTCGACTTCGGCACCGCCATCACCCTGGACTGCGTCTCGGCCCAGGGCGACTACCTGGGCGGCGCCATCGCCCCCGGCCTGGCCATTTCCCAGGAGGCCTTAAGCAGCCGCACGGCCAGACTGCCGCGGGTGGATGTCTCCAGCCCGCCGGCCGCGGCCATCGGCACCAACACGGTGGACGCCATGAAAGCCGGCCTGCTCTATGGCTTCGGCGGTCTGGTGGAGGGCCTTATCAACCGGATCAAGGCAGAATTCGCGCCGGACCGGCCCAAGGTCATCGCCACCGGCGGCATGGCCGAAATCATCGCCCCCTATGCCCCATCCATTGAGGCGGTCCTGCCCATGCTCACCCTGGAAGGTCTGCGCATCCTCCATGAACGCAACGCCTAGCCGCATCAATCCACCGCGGCTGGTCCGGGGCGACACCATCGGCCTCTTCGCCCCGTCCGGCCCGGTGCGCGACCAGGAGGCCTTTGCCGCCGGCCTCGGGTTGTTAGCCGACATGGGATTCAAGGTCCGCCACGGCAACGACATAATGCGGGCCACGGGCTACCTGGCGGGCGACGACAGACGCCGGGCCGAGGAATTTCACGAACTGTGGGCCGATCCCGAGGTCAAGGCGCTGCTGGCGGTACGAGGCGGTTATGGTTCCATCCGGCTGCTGCCAGCCCTTGACCTGGACCTCATCCGACAGAACCCAAAAATCATGGCAGGCTTCAGCGACATCAGCGTGCTGCTGAACGTCATCTCTGGCCGCACCGGGCTCGTCACCTTCCACGGCCCCAACCTCTCCTCCCTGGCCCGGGTGGACGCGCCCTCAATGACGCGTTTTTTCGCCACCCTTACCCATCGCGAACCGCCGGCCCTGCGGCCGGTTGGGCTGGAAATCCTCCGCTCCGGCCAGGCCCGGGGAAAACTTCTGGGCGGCAACCTGGCCAGTCTCGTCCATCTGCTGGGCACGCCCCACGAAACCTCGTGGGACGACTGCCTGCTCTTTCTGGAAGACGTAGGCGAGGCCACCTACCGGCTGGACCGGATGCTGACCCAACTGCACCAGGCCGGCCGCCTGCAACATATCGCCGGCCTCATCCTGGGCGGTTTCAAGGACTGCGGCGATCCGGAGCTGATCTGGCAGCGAGTGCTGGAACTGCTCGGCCCGCTGGACATCCCGATGTGGGCCAACTTCCCGGTCGGTCACGCGGCCAGTAACCATATGCTGCCCCTCGGCCTGGAGGCGGAGATGGACTCTGCCACCGGCATGCTGCGGTTTCTTGGGACGGCATGTTTGTAAGGGAAAGGCACCGAGGCACAGAGGCAGAAGGCAAACCGTAGAATATCGAACAAGGAATTTCGAACCGATGAAGTTTCGTAACCACTCAAGTTGTCAGGTGCACGATTCACGGTTGGCTACTTTGCTCTCCTGATCTTCTTTGAGATAGTTAATCTTCTGCGCTCTCTAACCTTGCACCGTGGACCTTTGAACTTTGAACCTTGTGTAGTTACGAAGTTTATTCACTTCATCATTCGACATTCGATGTTCGGTGTTCGATATTCCTCTGTGGCTTTGTGCCTTCTTCAACCAGCAACCGCGCCACCTCGTCGTGCAGGCGGTCGGCCAATTCCTTCTTTTGCTTGAGATCATAGTCCCTGGTCTCGATGGGCTGGCCGATACGGATGCGGATGCGGCCCGGTCGGGCCAGCCACCGGCCCTTTGGCAATATGGCAAAGCTGCCGGTAATACCTACCGGCACCAAAGGCACGCCGGCCTTGATGGCCAGCACCATGCCCCCGGCCTTGAAGGGTTGCAGAATACCGTCCGGGCTGCGGGTGCCCTCGGGAAAGAGAATAACCGAGGTGCCGGCGGCAATGCGTTTGGCGGCTGCCTCCAGGCTCTTCAAGGCCTGCCGGCCATGGGCCCGATCCACGGGGATGTAACCGGCCAGACGCATGCCAGTGCCGAAAAACGGAATTCTAAACAGTTCCTGTTTGGCCAGAAAGCGGCAGTCATGGGCCAGATAGCCCTGCAGGGCGAAGATGTCGAACTGGCTCTGGTGGTTGGCGGCAAAGATATAGTGTTTGTCATGATCCAGGTTTTCCAGACCATGCAGGGTGACCGAGACGCCGCTGGCCCGACAGAGAATCCGTCCCCAGAATCGAGGAAACACCTGCACCTTGCTGGGCCGCACCCGGAAGACGGCAACGGCGACGATGGCCAAAATGCTCACCAAGAAAGTTAGGGGCGGCGCCAGCACAAGCACGAATATGGACTGGAGAAAACGAACAGCGCGCATCAGCGAGACTCCCAAAGGATCGCGGCCAGCCGGGCTCCCATGACCAGTAATACCAAGCCCGTGGCCGCAACCAGACAATTACTCCCTTATCTTGTTGATTTAGTTAGCTTTGCAAAGTAACATAGACGGCAAAGGAAAACAATAGAAGCTGCCCCCTGCTGCCATGACCAACGACACGCCACCAAGGGACCATATCGGCGCCATCCCCATTGCCGGGGATCTTGCCAAGAAACCCGCCAGCGGGCTGGCCGCCATGGCCCCGCGCCATGCACCATCGACACCGCCGGCCAGGCCGGTCAAACCACCGCGCCGCCGCCGCTGGGGGCGCCGGCTGGCCGTCACCCTGGCCGTTGGCCTGCTACTTTATACCCTGGCCGGGTATATCCTGGTGCCGTACCTGTTTCACACGGTTCTCCCCGGGCTGGCCAGTCGCCAAACCGGCCGCTCAGTGGCCATCGGCGGGGCCTCATTCAACCCATTCACCCTGAGCTTGACCCTGCGCAACACCATTGTCGGGCCAGACCCTGACGGGCCGGCCGATCAGGCCGATCCGATCCTCTCCTGCGGCTGGCTGGATGTTTACTTTGAAGCCATCTCGCTGTTGAACTGGCAACTCAATGTCCGGCTCCTTAACATTAATGACCTCTTTATCCATGGGCAACGCTACGCGGACAATAACATTAACCTGGCCAGCCTGCTGCCCGCCAAAGGGTCTGGCGCAACAGACCATTACAGTTTCGCGGCCATTCCGATTCCTTTCAGCCTGTCTAACATCACGATCACTAATAGTCGCATCCTCTTTGATGATCGCAAAAACGGTCATACTTATTCCATTGAGCAGATGCGACTTGCCCTGCCCTATCTCGCCAATCGGCGGGGCGACCGGGGCCTGCTCCCCCGACTCATCGGCAGGCTGACCAGTCGCAGTGGCAGCGAGACCCAGTTTATTCGCCCCGAGTTTTCGGCCACGGTGAACGGTAGCCCGGTACAACTTGCCGGCGAAACGCGGCTAACCGATGCTGGCACGGAAACCAGCCTGAACGTGGCGCTCCAGGCCCTCAACCTGGCAGACATCTGGGGCGCCTTGCCGGTCGGCGCCCTGCTGGTCATGGACAAGGGCATTGCTGACCTCGACCTGCGCCTCATCTTCACCACCAGCCAGGATAAAGCCCCGACCTTGCGACTGCAAGGCACTGCCCGTCTGCACGATCTCTGGCTGCGAAACCAGCAGGGTCAGGAAGTCGCCAAGATCCCCCGGGCGACCCTGACCGGCAGCGTTTTCCCAATGACCCGGGAGTACCATTTCAGCGAGCTGGTCTTGGAGCAGCCCGCCCTCCACATAGAGCGCGACCCGGCCGGCAACTGGTCCCCGGCCGTTGGCGGCCCGGCCCGGCCAGCGGCCGAGGCCCCGGTTTTCGAGATGGAGCGGCTCAAAGTGATTGATGGCCGGGTGAGCGTGGTGGACCGCCAGGTCACAGGCGGCTTCGCCATGACCTGGTCCGAGATCCAATGCACTGCCGAATCCCTTGCCAACACACCGCGGCAAGCCGGCAAGTTTTCGCTCACCGCCCGCACCGGCGAGCGCGGTGGCCTCTCCCTGCAGGGCGACCTCACCCTCTCTCCCCTGACGGCCATTGGCATGCTGGTTTTCAAGGATTTCGACTTACAGGGTCTTTCGCCCTATGTGTCACTGACGGACGGATATAGCCTCAAGGGTGGCCGACTGGAAAGCCTGGAAACAAAATTCAACTGGCAGCAAGAGCCAGGGGTAAAATCCAACCTCTCTTTTAATGACGTCCGCCTGCAAGGTCGAGGCCTGGCCTTGGACCGACAGGGCCGCACCATCCTTGAATTGCCAGAGTTCACTATCACCAACGGCTCGCTGCTGGTCCCGGAAAAACGGCTCGATTTCGGTGAGCTGCACACCAACCGAACCAGACTGTTGCTGGAATGGGACACCGCCGGCGCACTCGCCTGGGGGTTGCCGCTGCTTGGCAAGGACAGCGGCTGGCAGGCAAACATGACCGCCCTGACCGTGCTGGAAGCCCAGCTCCAACTGCGCCGTGCCGCGCAGCCCACTCCCCTGGATCTGACCATGACCGAGGTGCAAATCTCGGCTACCGGCCTGGGCCAACCTGCCAGCCCCGGCACGGTCACGACCTCGGCCCAGTTCCAGGGCGGCGGCGCCATCAGCCTGAACGGCCCGCTCACCCTGCACCCTTGGTCCACGACCCTGACCTGCCGGCTGGATGGCCTGCCCCTGCCAGGCCTGCAGCCCCTCTTGGCCGGCTGGCTGGTTCCGGAAATCACCGCCGGCCAGCTCGTGGCCGACGGCACCCTGCGCCTGCCGGACTGGGCCTTTTTCGGTTCGGCCACGGTGCATGATTTTGCCGCGGGCCTGAACGGCACTACCATGCTCTCCTGGCGCCAGGCCACGACCAAGGATTGCCAGCTCACCCTCACGCCCTTTGCTCTTTACATCCAAGACCTCACCGTGGCCACCCCCTTCCTGTCCTGGACCGTGGACGGGGAGGGAAAAACCTTGCGCCGTTTCCTAAAGGAACGCAAGACCCCGGCCGCCGAAACCTTGCGCATCGAGCATATCAGTGTGCAGGATGGCACCCTCCACTACCATGACCGCACCGCGACGCCGCCTTTTTCCCTGGTTCTCGTCGATCTGACCGGTAGTGCGACCGAGCTTAACGACCAGCCTGACAATCGGATTAACCTCACCTGGCAAGGCATGATTGCCGAGGCTTCCGGCCTTGGCGAGGAACCCCGGCGTGGCTCGGCCAAGGCAACGGCCACCCTGGAAGTCTCCGGCCTGGCAGGATTATTTGACCCTGGGCCATTTTTCGACCTGCGGCTGCACGCCGTCGGGGTAAAACTATCCCCCCTGTCCCCCTATCTGGAAGCTGACCTTGGTTACCTGGTCAAGGGCGGCAATCTGGAACTGACCTCGGCCCTGCATCGTAAGGACGAAAACCTGACCGTCGATAATACCCTGGCGATCACCGATTTTCTGCTGGGTGACCCGGTGGCCGGTCCCTCCCGTCTGCCGCTAACCGTGGCCTTGCTGACCGACGAAGGCGGGGTAATCGCAACCGACATCCCGGTGGCCGGCAAAATGGACGACCCCTCCTTCTCCATGCGGCGCGCGCTGATGAAGGGCATCCGCAATCTTCTCATCCGCACCACGGCCTCCCCTTTCACTCTACTGGCCTCTTTTTTCCCTGACCAGACAGTGCAGGACTTCGTGCCTTTCCCGTATGGCCGCTCAGATCTTTCCACGGAAAACAGAAAAAACCTTCAGGGCCTGGCCGACATCCTGCGCAAACGCCCCCGGCTCCGGCTGACCATCAAGGGTTTTGCCGATGCCAGTGGTGATCAGGAGGCCCTCGTGGCCCAACAAAAAACCGAGAATCTAAAGAAGCGGCTGGTTCAGGAAACCCACCAGACCGAGGAACTGTCGGCGACTGACGGCAAGGAAGGGATCATGCCCTTACCCGAGGGCAGGGGTACGAGTGATGGGGGGCCGCTCATTCAAGAGATTGGGCTGACGGTGGACGACAGGGCGCTGGCCACGCTGGCCAGGCAAAGGGCGGCTGAGGTACGGCGATATTTCGAGGTAACCCCGGGGCTGGCACCGGACCGATTCAGGGAAGCGGATGACACCGGACTGGCGCCCAACGGCGGATTGGGGCGCAGCGGCAACCGGGTACAGTTCTCCCTGGACAGTATGACGCCATAAGCAGCGTAAATAATCAGGCCGCTATCCCGCCGCCGGTCTTTTTGACGGCGGGCTGCGACAGCTCGATTTTTCTGGGCACCAGGCCGTTGGCAAAAAAGGCGGTGCACTGCTTACGCTGCTCAAAGGAGCACTCGGCCACGTTCCAGCAGGGGGTGTACTGCAAAAGCTTCTTGATCGCCGCAATGCTGATGCCCTGCTCGTGGATCATCTTCCGCAGGCATTCCACCCACCTGATGTCGTCCATGGTGTAGTGCCGCCACTGCCCCTTGCGCTGCGGCGTTATCAGCCCCTCGCTCTCATAGATCCGCAGCGTCCGCGG
>MNYK01000113.1 GCA_001873115.1 Desulfobacterales bacterium CG2_30_60_27
AGCAAGGGCGGCGGTATCTTCGGGTTGAAAAAGTAGGTGGATAGTCTGTAGGTGTTTAGTCTTTTAAACTTCAGTCTAACATCCTTCCAAGTAACTTCACGGTAATTGCCTGAAATTATGTAGTTTGGATTTTGCATAGAATATCGAATATCGAACAAGGGATATTGAATGTCGAAGGAAAACAGGGAGTGCGATTTTGCCAAACGTTCATAATAAGCTCCGAACCGCCTTGCCCTTGGTAAAGACCAAACTTCATGATTCGCCATGCCTGGTTCGATATTCAATATTCGCTTTTGTTTTTGGCGACAATTGGCGAAAAGTTACCTTATGATAAATCGCCCCGGGCGGCGTGAGCCGCTACAGTCTAAATAACCTTAGCAGGTACAAATAATGCAGGACTGCAGCACACGCGACATTGACGAACTGCGGCAAGAACCGTTGACAACCTTGATGCCCATGGCCCTACAGGTCAAGCTGGCCAACCGGGGCACCCGGCTTTCCTTCTGCGGGATTGTCAACGCCCGGTCGGGCAATTGCAGCGAAGACTGTAAGTTCTGCGTGCAGTCCGCCCATTATAAGACGGACATCCCCCGTTATCCCTTGAAAGGCGCGGCGGAGATCATCGCCGAGGCCCGGCGGGCGGAGCAGGTGGGGGCGCAGCGTTTTTCCATCGTCACCAGCGGCCGAGGTCTGGGGCCGGCCGAGGTGGAAAAGGTGGCCGCCATGGTGAGTGAGATCACCGAGCGGGTGGGCATCAAGATGTGCGCCTCGTTGGGCATTCTGCCGAAAGAATCACTGGTCAGGCTTAAGGAGGCCGGTCTAATCCGTTATCACCACAATCTGGAGACCTCCAAGGAGTTTTTTTCTGAAATTGTCACCACCCACACCTTCGCGGAGCGGGTGGCCACCATCCGGGCCGCCAAGGAGGCGGGTTTGGAGGTTTGCTCCGGTGGCATCATCGGCATGGGCGAGACCGAGGACGACCGCATCTCCATGGCCGTAAGCTTGCGAGAGTGCGAGGTGGACTCGGTGCCCATCAATGTCCTGATGCCCCTGGCCGGCACCCCGATGGCCGACCGGCCGGCGTTGCCCATCCGCGACGTGCTGCGCACCATTGCCCTGTACCGCCTCATCTTGCCCCGGGTTGCCATCCGCCTGGCCGCCGGCCGGGAAACGGCCTTGAAGGATTTCCTTGGCATGGCCCTCATGGCCGGCGCCGACAGCATGATGATCGGCGGCTATCTTACCCAGCGGGGCCGGCCGCCCGCGGAAGACCTGCAACTGGCCCGCGAGATGCAGGATCTATGGGCGGAGTGAACCGTTTCCAGACCAGGTTGCCGGTCGCGGCGGAGGTCCGGAGGTTGCGCCCGGTCCGCCGCCTGGGCGGTGGTCGGCTTCTCCGGTTGGACGGGGAAGGGACGCACCCCCTCGTTGATTTTTCCTCAAACGACTATCTGGCCCTGGCCGAGCATCCGGCCCTCATTACCGCCAGCCGGCGCTGCCTCGAACAGCTTGGCGCCGGCGCCGGCGCCGCCCGGCTGATGAGCGGTGATCTCGAACTCTTTCATACCCTGGAAACCGAGGTGGCCTGTCTCAAGGGCCGGGAGGCGGCCCTGGTTTTCGGCAGCGGTTACCTTGCCAACCTCGGGGTGATCCCGGCCTTGGTGGGCCGCGACGACGTGATCTTCTGCGATCGCCTGAATCACGCCAGCATCTACGATGGTTGCCGGTTGGCCGGGGCGCGCCTGATGCGTTTCCGCCACAATGACCCGGAGCATCTGGAGGACTGCCTCAAGACCCGGCGGGGCGCGGGCGCGGCCCTGATCGTGGTGGAGTCCATCTACAGCATGGATGGCGACCTGGCTCCGTTGCGTGATCTGGTGGCCCTGAAGAACCGCTACGATTGCCTGCTCATGGTGGACGAGGCCCATGCCACCGGCCTGTATGGTGAGAACGGCGGCGGCGTCATCCAGGCCGAGGGACTGGCCTTGGAGGTGGACGTGGCCCTGGGCACCTTTGGCAAGGCCCTGGGCAGTTACGGTGCCTTTGTCGCCGGCAGCCGGGGCCTGGTCGAGTTACTGGTGAACCGGGCGCGCAGCTTCATCTATTCCACCGCCCTGCCGCCCGCCGTGGCCGGGGCCAGCCTGGCCGCGGTGCGTCTGGTCCGGCGGCAGCCGGCATTACGCGCTGACCTGCATCGCAAGGTGGCCCTGTTCAAGGCCGCTCTGCACGGGCAGGGCATCACCACCGACCTCGGGCCCTCCCAGATCATTCCCCTCATGGTGGGCGAGAGTGGCCGGGCTATGGAGTTGGCCGCAGCCCTTGGTCAACGCGGCATCTTCGCCACCGCCGTGCGACCGCCCACCGTGCCGCACGGCACGGCCCGACTGCGTTTTTCCATTACCCGGCATCATACCGAGGACGTGCTGCGTGACGCCGCCGCCCACATCGGCGAGTTGGCACGGCAGTCCCTTGTCCAAAAATAAATCCGACCCCTTTTCTTACTAACAAGGGGCAACCTCCGGGCTGAATCTCTCTCTCAAGTGGTCATCTCAAAAAAAACTGGGGTCAACGGCGGTAAATCTCCCGGCGGTTGCCAACTCGCACAACAAGGACGCGCAAAGCGCCGTCTTGTATGTCGCAAATCACTCGGCAGTCTCCCGCCCGGTAACGCCACAAACCACCAAGCGGTCCAGTCAGCGCCTTGCCCGTGCTCCTCGGGTTTTCCAGCTTGGCAACATGGTCGTCCATGTAATCAAGGATGCGCCTTGCCGTCTGCCTGTCGAGTTTACGAAGCTGCCCCTTGGCCGTATCGGCGTAATCAATCGTCCAGGCCAAGGTCTTTCCTCACGTCGGCCGCGGAATGCACCTGTTCTTGTTTTTTACGAATACGCTCCAGTACGTCGACGGCCAGGTAATAGTCCTCCAACTCTTCAATGCCCTGCTCAATAATTTCTCGCAGGTAGTAAGCCTTTGTGCGCCCCGTATGCGCCGCAAGGAAATCAAGCCGTTTCTCTATCTCTGCCGCGAGGCGAATCGAAGTAGCCATATCATAATCCCCTGGGTGAATATGTGTATTCATGGTATCACAAAGGAAATTGAAACACAAGAGCGACGCAGGGAACCACGTCCGGGGCGTTGTCCATTTGTTCATAAAAAAGAAAAGGGACACGCGCTAGGCGTATCCCTTTTCAAGCTGTGCGATTTGGCGGACGGTGGTCTAGCGCTAGGCGCGGCCCGCTGCCTTGAGCCGTGCCAGGGCGCGCTGCATGGCCGCCTCGGCCCGGGTCTGATTGATATTCTCCTGCTTCTGCTGGGTCTGGGCCAGGCGTTTCTCGGCCCGCTTCTTGGCGCGTAGAGCCCGGTCCACATCAATTTCGCCACCCTTCTCAGCCGCCTCCACCAGAAAGGTGATGGTGTTGCTGGAAACCTCGCAGAAGCCGCCGGAAACCATGAGCACGGTTTCCTGGCCGCCTTTTTTGTAGGTCAGGGTGCCGATCTTGATGGTGGAGAGGAAGGGGGCGTGGTTGGCCAGCACCCCGAACTCGCCGCCAAAGCCGGGGGCGGTAACGATGTCCACCTGGTCGCTGACCACGGCCCCTCCAGGTGTCACTACTTCGAGCTGAATTTTTTCCGCCATTACTTTTCCTCAGGCATATGGGAAGCGGTAGCCGTTGTCGGCCACGAAATCCGCCTTGGAGTTTTTACGCGGCCTTTTCCTTGGCAGCTTTTTCCACGGCCTCCTCAATGGAGCCCACCATGTAGAAAGCGGTCTCGGGCAGCTCGTCGTGTTTGCCTTCAAGGATCTCCTTGAAGCCCCGCACGGTATCGGCCACCTTCACGTACTTGCCGGGATGACCGGTGAAGACCTCGGCCACATGGAAGGGCTGCGACAGAAACCGCTGCACCTTTCTGGCGCGCTGCACGGTGATCTGATCCTCCTCGGAGAGCTCGTCCATGCCGAGGATGGCGATGATGTCCTGCAAATCCTTGTATTTCTGCAGGGACACTTGCACACCACGGGCGGTCAGGTAATGCTCCTCGCCCACCACATGGGGGTCGAGGATGCGCGAAGTGGAGTCCAACGGGTCCACGGCCGGGTAGATGCCAAGCTCGGCGATCTGGCGGGAGAGCACCACGGTGCCGTCGAGATGGGCGAAGGTGGTGGCCGGGGCCGGGTCGGTGAGATCGTCGGCCGGCACGTACACGCACTGCACCGAGGTGATGGAACCCTTGGTGGTGGAGGTGATACGCTCCTGCAGTTCGCCCAGGTCGGTACCCAAAGTTGGCTGGTAACCAACCGCGGACGGGATGCGGCCGAGCAGGGCCGAAACCTCGGAGCCGGCCTGGGTGAAGCGGAAGATATTGTCCACGAAGAAGAGCACGTCCTGGCCCTCCTCGTCGCGGAAGTATTCAGCGGCCGAGAGGCCGGTGAGCGCCACCCGGGAACGGGCGCCCGGCGGTTCGGTCATCTGGCCGTACACCAGGGCGGCCTTGGGCAGAACGCCAGACTCCTTCATCTCGTGGTAGAGGTCGTTACCCTCGCGGGTCCGCTCGCCCACGCCGCAGAACACGGAGATTCCACCGTGCTGCATGGCGATGTTGTTGACCATCTCCATCATGATAACCGTCTTGCCGCAGCCAGCGCCGCCGAACAGGCCCATCTTGCCACCGCGGGGGAAGGGCACCAGGAGGTCGATGACCTTGATGCCGGTCTCCAGCACGTTGACCTCGGTGTCCTGCTCCGTGAAGGAGGGCGCCGGCTTGTGGATGGGCCGCATCTTGTCGTGGCTGATGGGACCCAGGCCGTCCACTGGTTTGCCGATGACGTTCATGATGCGGCCGAGGGCCGGGGCACCAACCGGGATCAGGATGGGGGAGCCGGTGTCCTTGGCCGCCTGGCCGCGCACCAGACCATCGGTCTGATCCATGGACACGCAACGCACCACGTTGTCGCCAAGGTGCTGGGCCACTTCGATGACCAGGTTATCCGCCTCGGCATTGATGCCCTTGTTGGACACCAACAGGCTGTTCTTGATGGCCGGCAGTTGGCCGGGCAAAAACTCCACATCAACAACCGGGCCGATAACCTGGACAATTTTCCCAATGTTTTCTGCTGCGTTTTGAGTACTCATAGAGCAATAAGCCTCCTAAAGCTTCTTCTCCGGTTTATGCACATGCAAATATTTCAAACTGGCACCAGATGAGATGCCGGCGTCCTAACCCTTCAGGGCCTCGGCCCCCCCGACGATATCCATGAGTTCGGAGGTGATGCCCGACTGTCTCGCCTTGTTGTAGAGCTTGGTGAGATTGGCGATGATGTCCTTGCAGGCGGTGGTGGCGTTGTCCATGGCCGACATGCGGGCCGCGTGCTCGCTGGCGCCGACCTCGAGCATGGCATGGTAGACCATGACGTTCAGGAAGAGCGGCAGCAGAACCTCCATGATCTCGGCGGTGCTGGGCTCGTAGATGTAGTCGCCGCCCTTCTGGCCCTGCGCTGTTTCCCCGGCCAGGGGCTGCACGGGCAGGAGAATTTCGTCCGTCGGCTTCTGGCTGGCGACGCTGATGAAGCGGCTGTAAACCAGACGCACCTCATCGGCCCCGTTGGCCAGGAAATTGGCCGCCAGGTCCTGGACGATCTGCCGGGCATTGAACATCTGGAAGGTGCCCATGATGTCGGTATAGGCCTTGCGGACCTTGCCGCCGCGCTTCAAGGCGTTGTTGGCCTTTTTGCCCACGCACACGTAACTGACCTGCTTGCCTTCACCCTCAAGTTGCCGGGTGAGTTGCTGCACCCGCTTCATGATGTTGGCGTTGAAACTGCCGCACAGGCCGCGGTCCGAGGTGATGACCACGATTTCCACGGTCTTGGCTTCGCGGGCCTGCATCAGCGGGAAGTCGGCGACGTTCATGCCGGCCGCCAGGCTCGACATGGCGGCCGTGAATTTCTCGGTATAGGGCCGGAAATTCTCCATCTTCTGCTGGGCGCCACGCAGTTTGGCCGCGGCCACCATGTTCATGGCCTTGGTGATCTGCGAGGTCTTCTTGACCCCGGAGATCTGGGTTTTTACGTCTTTCAGGCTTGCCATGGAAGAATGTCCCCTGTCTTAGTTCAGGCCCCGGGTGGCCTTGAAGGACGTGCCAAAGGCGCTGATGGTGTTGCGCATGCGCTCTTCCAGGCCGGCATCGATGATCTGTTTGGTCTTGAGATCGTCGAAAATGGCGGGCTCGTTGGCCTCGATGTGGGCATACAGCTCATTCTCATAGTCGGCCAGGGTGTTGAGGGGCAGGGTGTCCAGGTAGCCCCTGGTGCCGGCGAACAGGATGCAGACCTGCTTCTCCATGGGCAGGGGCTTGTACTGAGGCTGCTTGAGAATCTCCACCAGCCGGGCGCCGCGGGTGAGTTGGGCCTGGGTGGCGGCATCCAGATCAGAGCCGAATCCGGCAAAGGCGGCCAGCTCGCGATACTGGGCCAGGTCGAGGCGCAGGGTGCCGGCCACCTGCTTCATGGCCTTTACCTGGGCGGCGCCGCCGACGCGGGACACGGACAGACCGACGTTGATGGCCGGCCGCACGCCGGCGAAGAACAGGTTGGGCTCCAGGTAGACCTGACCGTCGGTGATCGAGATAACGTTGGTGGGGATGTAGGCGGACACGTCGCCGGCCTGGGTTTCGATGATCGGCAGGGCGGTCAGCGATCCGGCGCCCAAGGCGTCGCTCAGCTTGGCGGAGCGTTCCAGCAGGCGGGAATGGTTGAAGAAGATGTCGCCCGGGAAGGCCTCGCGGCCCGGCGGCCGGCGCAGCAGCAGGGAGAGCTGGCGGTAGGCCACGGCCTGCTTGGAGAGATCGTCGTAGATGATCAGGGCGTGCTCGCCGTTATCGCGGAAATACTCGCCCATGGCGCAACCGGCAAAGGCGGCGACATACTGCATGGGGGCGGGGTCCGCGGCGCACGCGGCGACCACGGTAGTGTACTTCATGGCCCCGTGCTTGCGCAGGGTCTCAACCACCAGGGCCACGGTGGACTTCTTCTGGCCAATGGCCACATAGATGCAGTGGACGCCGGTTTCTTTCTGGGCCAGAATGGCGTCGACGCACAGGGCGGTCTTGCCGATCTGTCGGTCGCCGATGACCAGCTCACGCTGGCCCTTGCCCACCGGGGTCATGGCGTCCACCGCCTTGGCGCCGGTGTAGCAGGGCTCGTGCACCCCCTTTCTGGCGATAACGCCGGGGGCGATGACCTCGATTTTGGAGGAGCGCGTGGCGGTGATCGGGCCCAGCCCGTCGATGGGAGCGCCCACGGCGTCCACGACCCGGCCTTCCATCTCGGGGCCGACCGGCACCTCGGCAATTTTGCCGGTGCGCTTGACGATGTCGCCTTCCTTGATGTGCTCCACGTCGCCCAGAACCGCGCAACCGACGTTGTCCTCTTCCAGGTTCAGCGCCAGGCCGAGGATGCCGCCCGGAAATTCCAGGAGCTCCATGGCCATGCAGTTCTCGACCCCATAGACGCGGGCGATACCGTCACCGACGGAAATGACCGTTCCGGTCTCACTCAGATCAATCTTGTTTTCGTATTCCTTGATCTGACCCTTGATAATTTGGCTGATCTCTTCGGCTTTGATCTGCATCGTCTTATACACTCCCCTTAATGGATTCTTTTAAACCCTCAAGTTGCGATTTGATACTGCCGTCCAGCACCAGGTCTCCCACCTTGGCGACAAAGCCACCGATGAGGGCGGGGTCGACCCTGGTGGCAAGGGAAACCTTCTTGCCGGTGAGGACGATCATGGCCGCCTCAATCTTGCCTTGCAGGGCCGGGTTCAGTTCGGTAGCCGTGATCACGGTTCCCCGGCAGATATTATTTTCTTCATCCACCAGGGCCTGAAAGGCCTCGGCGATTTCCGGCAGAAAGGCGGCGCGCTTTTTCTGCACCAGCAGGGTCATGAAATTGCCGAGCACCTGGCTGGCCCCCATGGCCTTCATCAGATCCTGGATGACCTTCACCCGGACATCGATGGGGTACATGGGATTGATCAGGGCATCCTTAACCTCTGGCGTACTGGTATAGAGGGAGGCCAGTTCGCTCAGGGCCTTGGCGTAGGCGTCAACCACCGCCTCCTCTTTGCCCACGGCGAACAGCGCCTTGGCGTAGCGCCTGGCAAGAATAGAGTTTTTCACTGGTGCAACCCTCCGATTTTGGCAAGGTAGTCATCGAGGAGCCGGCTCTGGTCCGCATCCGTAAGGTTTTTCTTGATGATGATTTCGGCCATGATCACGGCCTGCTCCGCCATCTCCTCGCGCAGCCGCCGGGTCGCCTGGGCTAGTTCGTGCTGCACTGCCATGCCGGCCTGTCGCGTGATGTCGCCGGCCGCCCGTTCGGCGTCGGCGATAATGCGCTGCTTTTCGGCCTCGCCCTGGGCGCGGGCCGCCTGCAGAATGGCGGCGGTCTCCTGGTCCATGGTGGCGAGCTTGGCCTCGAACTCCTTATACTTCCGTTCGGCCTCGGCCCGTTGGGCCTCCAGTTCGGCGAACTGGTCGCTGATGCCCTGCCGACGGCTGGTCAACCCGGCGGAGAAGGGCTTCTTCAACGCCCAGACCAGGATGACCACCAAGGCCGCGAAATTCAAAGTCCGATAGAGCAGATCCTTCAGCTTTTCCGGCGACAGGCTGTCATGAACAGCGCCATGGGCCGCCTCGCCACCGCTCCCGGAGGCGTAAGCAAAACCGGCCACGGCCAGTACCAGCGCCATCCCCAGCAAGGGAACCCACCCGCGTGTTTTCTTGGTTGGTTGTTGCATTCTAAAGTGCTCTCCCCAGAATCTTTACTGCCATATCGTTGGCAAAATCCGCAATCTGACCCTGCAACTGCTGCTTGGCAGCGGCCAGTTCCTTTCCAATGGTGGACATCTGGTTCGCCTTGTCGGCATCGGCCTGCTGGCGGACCTTACCCAGGGTCTCATTGCCGGCCGTCTTGGCCGCGGACCGGGCCTCGTCCAGTGCGTTCTTGGCCTTTATCCTGGCGCCCTGGAGTTTCTGATCGAATTCCTCGACGCGGAGTTCGGCGTTGCGGTTGAAGGTCTCCACGTCCTTGCGCAGGGTCTGGAGGCGGTCCCGGCGTTCATTCAGGATGGTACGGATCGGCCGGTAGAGCACCGCATTCATGATCACAATCAGAATGAGAATGTTGACGATCTGAATGAGCATGGTCTGGTCGATGGTGATCATTGCAAAACTCCAGTATTTTCTGAGGGTAACAGGCGGTTGCACGCCAAAAATGAATGACCCTTCATAAAAATTTAAAACAGGTTTCTAATCCATTCAACAGGGCGTGTCAACAACTTTGTCATCGTGGGAAATGCCCCTCTTCTACAAATATGTCGCTGCTATCGTCTTGAATTATTGTGGGCGACGGCCCAATTTGATGGACCGCCAAGGACCGGCAATAGGGGGGCCAGGATATTCCCTATTTTATAGACGCATGCTTTGTTGCTATGTCGGGCATGACGACACCAGGGGCGTGATCCGCCCGTTATTCCGGAGATCGACTCGTCGGCCCGGGACGCCCCCGAAAAGGAGGGCCGACAGCAGGACATTGGTGTCGATGACGACCTTCACTTATGTTTTCTCGCCCAGCGCACCGCCTTGGCAACGGACTCCTCAGCAAGCCCGAGCCGGCTCGGGCTTGGCGCGAATCGTCTCGGTGTCCGTCGCGCTGACCTGCGCCGGCCGCATGGTGACGCCGCCGTCTCGCGGCTCCACGTCAAAACAGTAGACGCGGGGGAGAAGCTTCATGATGGCCTTGGGAATGGTGAGCTGGTTTTTTGAGGTGACTTTTGCCAGCATGCGGGTCCTCCTGGTTGTCTGAATACAAAAAATGTAACTATCCAGTGGAACCGCAACCCAGGTGAGTTCCCGGACTGGAAATGCTTTTCGCGGGTTCGTCCGCGACCGGGCGCAGGATGCGCAGGAGGTCGCGGACGCCTCGGAGGCGGGCAGGACGCCCGCCCCGCATGAGCGAAAAGTATTTTCAGGCCGGGAACGCTTGACTGCCGACACAAGCTGGATAGTT
>MNYK01000034.1 GCA_001873115.1 Desulfobacterales bacterium CG2_30_60_27
AATGCATCGACCGCATAATCAGAGGGCGCCGACCGCGTTCCATGGGGATGATTGGCAGAGATACCTGTCTCGTCCTGCTGTTATGTCGAATATCCAGTTTTCCGTTGTCAGTAAGTGCGGGACATGGTAGTTCATGGTCAGCGGTGCATGCCGTTTTCCCCATATACCGTTACCGCTTAGCGGGCAAAGGAGCGAAAAGCCATGTCGGACAAGAATATCCCCCTGCGCGAGCGCATCATCCTGGCCCTGGACGTGGGCGATAAGACCCAGGCCAGGGCGATCGTGCGGCGCACCGAATCCCATATCGGCTTTTACAAGGTGGGGTTGCAGCTCTTCATGGCCGACTGGTTCGGCATGGTGGACTGGCTGGTCGACCGCGGCCATAAGGTCATGCTCGACCTCAAGTTTTTCGACATCCCGGAAACCGTGCGGCTGGCCGTGGCCCAGATTCGCGACCGCGGCGTGTCGCTGGCCACGGTGCATGGCAACGACCCCATCCTGCGGGCCGCGCTTCAGGAACGGGGCGATCTGAAGATTCTGGCGGTCACCGTGCTCACCAGTTTCGGCGAGGAGGACATGCGGGCCATGGGCATGACCCAGTCCATTGCCGACCTGGTGGCCTTCCGGGCCCGGCGCGCCCTGGAGCTGGGCTGCGACGGCATCGTCTCCTCGGGCCTGGAGGCGGCGCGGATTCGTCACGAACTGGGGGCCCGGCTGCTCATCGTCACCCCGGGCATCCGGCCAGGTGACAATGCGGCGGGGGGCGATGACCAAAACCGGGTCATGACCCCGGGCCAAGCCCTGGCCGCTGGCGCCGATCACCTGGTGGTTGGCCGGCCCGTCACCAGGGCCGCTGACCCGGTCGGGGTCATCGAGCAGATGCAGGATGAGATCGCCGCGGCCTTGGTGGGGTCAGCTTGCTGATGGGCAAGATTTTTTTTGTGGACGTTGTGGACGAGGTGGACTTGGTGGACAGGCTGTCCATAGCGTCCACCAGGTCCACCCCGTCCTATGCTTGCCCAACCCAGAGCAACACCCGCAAGGCCAGCAGGGCGTAAAGGCCGGCCACGACATCGTCTAAAACAATGCCCAGGCCGCCGTGCAGGTTTTTGTCGCAGAAGCTCGCCGGCCAGGGTTTGAGAATGTCGAAGAAGCGGAAGAGCGCAAAGCCCAGCAGCCAGGCCAGTGGGGTGTTGGGGGCGCCGGCCAGAACGATAAGCATGCCAACGATTTCATCGATGACCACCACTTGGGGATCGGGTTGGTCCAAGATTTTTTCGGCCGAGCCGGCGGTCCACACGGCCAGCAACAGGATGGCGGCCAGGGCCAGGCCGTGGTGGGTCGGGGCCAGATGGATGAGCCCGAAGTGGATGGGCAGGGCGACCAGCGACCCCCAGGTGCCGGACGCCTTTGGCAGGTAACCGGTGTAGAGGCCGGTGGCCAGGGCCATGATTAGCCGGTAATTCATCACTTCCCTTTTGCCTGTTGGGTGGTGGTGCGCCCCTGACCGGCCACCTCGGCGTACACCTGCCGCAGCGGCAGGCCGTGTTCCTTCGCCACCCGGCGACACTCCTCGTATTCCGGGGTCACCACCGGCCCGGCCGGGGTCTCGACCTGTTTGGCCATTATCGGCCCCCATTGGGTTGCCACGGTGATCATGGCGCGGGGCAGGGTCAGGCGCTGCTCGGTGCGGAAGCGCAGGCCGATGGCCGTGGTGTCCGTAAGCATGCAGCGTTTGATGGCCAGGCTGTGGGCCTCATCCGTGATGACCTGCAGGAGGAAGCCGGGCCGCCCCTTCTTCATCTGGATGGGGATCAAGACCACATCCAAGGCGCCCAGGGCGAAGAGTTGCTCCGCCAGATAAGGAAAGCCCTCCGGTGACCAATCGTCCAGGTTGGTTTCCACCACCTGCACGGTCTGCGCCTCGCCGCTGTTTCCCTCGTTCCCGATCACCAAACGCAGTAGATTCGGTAGGCCGTCGGCGCGCTTATGGCCGCCGGCGCCGTAACCCACTTGCCGCAGCACCATGGCCGGCATGGGGCCGAAGGCGGCAGCGGTGGCCTTCAGGATGGCGGCCCCGGTGGGGGTGACCAGTTCCTCGGCCAGGTCCACCCCGTAAACCGGAACATTGTGCAGGATTTCCAGCACGGCCGGGGCCGGCAGGGGCAGGGCCCCGTGGGCGCAGGCCACCCAGCCGCGCGGCATGGGCAGCGGCGAGCAGACCAGCCGACCGATGCCGAGATAGTCGAGGCCGATGGCGGCGCCGACGATATCGACCAGGGCGTCCAGGCCGCCGATTTCGTGGAAATGGACCTCGTCGACCGGGCAGCCGTGCCCCCTGGCCTCGGCCTCGGCCAGTTGCGTGAAGATGGCCTGGGCCTTGTCTTGAATGCTCGGCGCCAGGGTGCTGGACTGGATGATTTGCCGGATCATGGCCCAGGACCGGTGCGGCTGGCCGGCCTCCTCCGGCGCCACGGTCAGTCGGGTGGCCCGCAGGACACCGTCACGCACAGTCTCCCTGATAATTTTTGGCAGCGGCAGTCCCAGGCGCGCCAACTGGCCATGCAGTTCCGCCTCGGGCAGGCCGGCGTCAAGCAGGGCGGCCAGAAACATGTCCCCGGAAATGCCCGAAAAACAGTCCGCATAGGCGATGGTGGTATTGGTCATGGGTTGCGCTCCGGCGGTCTTGAGTTTCTCCGCGTCTTTTGGCGATGGCAGAGAAGCAGGGCGGCCAGGAGTTTCCGGCGATACAGGAAGCCGGCCAGGCCGAGGGCCAGGGAGATCCCCAGCAGCAGGGCAAGAAGCCGGTAGTTGGCCGTCTGCACCTCGGCGCCTTGCAAGGAAAGCATGAGGGTGCCCGGCATGCGGCCCAACCCGGTGATAAAGAGAAAAATGGCGAGCGGCACGCGGGAGAAGCCCAGGAGATAGGAAAGGGCGTCCTTGGGCATGCCGGGAATCAGAAAGAGTAGAAAGGGGATAGTGAACCGGCCAGCACTCACCAGGGTGTTGAACCGTCGATACAGCCTGGTTTCCATGGCCCGATCAGGCATGATATCCCAGATCACCCGGCCGATGCCGAAGGCGATCCACGAACCCAGGGTGAGCCCGAGGCTGGAATAGAGGAAGCCCGGCCAGGCGCCAAAGATGTAGCCCCCCAGGATGCCGCTTGCCTCTCCTGGAATAGGGGCGATGAGCACCTGCATGACCTGCAGGCCCATGAAAATCAGCGGGGCCCAATGGCCATAGGCCAGGAACGCCTGCCTGAGCAGTTCGCCCTTGTCCCGGACGGCCCGCAGATGGAAGAGGGCCTGGTAGAGGAGGTCGTCGTGGAGCAGCAGGACCACGGCGGTCCCTGCCAGGCAGGCCAAGGCGATCCCGACCACCAGGAGGTGGCGTTTCAGGGCGGCGGTTCTCATTGGAATATTGCGCCGGCTTGGAGTGGATGGCCAGGCAGAAAGGTGCTTACCGCCATGCGTTTGCCTCCCTCCGGCTGGATGGAGCGGATCAGCAACAGGCCGTCGCCGGTGGCGAGCAGCAGGCCAAGGGCATCCGCCCGCAGCAGGGTGCCGGGTTGCTCATTGCTTTGGCCGGCCAGAACCAGCGGCGCGAAGAGTTTGTAGCGGCGGCCGGCCAGGGCGGTGGAGGCCGAAGGCCAGGGGTCCAGGCCCCGGATGAGGCCGCTTAGCACGCTGGCCGGTCGCGTCCAGTCTATTCGCCCCTGCTCCTTGGTGAGCGGCGGCGCCAGGGTGGCCAGGCGGTTGTCCTGCGGGATGGCGGTGAGTTTGTTTTCCCGCAGCAGGTCCAAGGCGCGCGCCAGGGTTTGCCCTCCGAGGTCGGCCAGTTTCGGGGCCAGGGTTGCGCTTGTGTCGTCGAGGGCGATGGGGAGTGCGGCCGGCAGGAGGATGTCGCCGGTGTCCATGCCCTCGTCCATCCGCATGATGGTTACCCCGGTTTCGACCTCGTTGTTGATCAAGGCCCATTGGATGGGCGCGGCGCCCCGATATTTGGGGAGCAGCGAGCCGTGGACGTTGATGGTGCCAAGGCGCGGCGTTCGCAACAGCGGGCCGGGCAGGATGCGGCCGTAGGCGGTTACCACCATGAGGTCGGGGGCATAGCCGGCCATGGTTGCGCGGAAGGCCTCGGTGCGGATTTTTTCAGGTTGCAGCACCGGCAGGCCATGGCGCAGGGCCAACTCCTTTACCGGCGGGGCGGCAAGCTGACGGCCCCGGCCCTTGGGTCGGTCTGGTTGGGTAACGACCGCCAGCACCGTCTCGCCGTGGTCGAGCAGGGCCTGCAAGGAGGGAACGGCGAAATCCGGAGTGCCCATGAAGACGATGCGAAAGGGCGTGGGGTTCATGATAGACAGGGGCCGCGACCGGCTCAGGCGTTTTCTTTCTGAAGCTGTTTTTTGCGGCGTTTCCGGTACAGGGTGCGTTTCAGGGAACTCAGGCGGTCCACGAAAAGCTTGCCGTTCAGGTGGTCCAGTTCATGCTGGATGACGCGGGCGAAGAAGCCCTCGGCCGTGAACTGCATGGGGGCGCCGTCTATGTCCTGGGCCATCACCCGGACCTTCTCGAAGCGCTTCACCGTGGCCGTGTAATCCACCACGCTCAGGCAGCCCTCTTCGTCGCATTGCTCGCCCTCCGCCTCGACGATCCGGGGGTTGACCAGGACGATGAGCTCGCGCTCTTCCTCCTTGGGGGTGATGTCGATGACCACCAATTGCAGGGGCACGGCGATCTGGTTGGCGGCCAGCCCCACGCCGGGCGCGTCGTACATGGTCTCGGCCATGTCCGCCACCAGGTTGTGCAACTCCTCGTTGAACACGGTGATCGGTCGGGTGGGTTCCTTCAGGACCGGCATGGGGTCGGTAACGATTGTTCTCTTGGCCATGGCGCATGATTCCCTGGCACGCCATTGCAAGGCGGCGTGTCGGCATTGATTTACTAATTATTCTTTAGTAACTATCCAGTTTGTGTCGGCATTTAAGCGTTCCCGGGCTGCGGTGCCGCTGGATAGCTACTTTATTTATAACATATTCTCCGGGTCAACGTCCACCGCCATTTTGACCGTACCGCCGCGCACCCCGGGCGGCGGATTTTTTGCAAGTTGCAGGCAGAGGTGATGCAGCGGCTCAACCGCCCGGCCCTTGAGGAGTACTTGCCAGCGGTAGCGGCCGCGCAGACGTGACAGCGGCGCTGGAGCCGGCCCCAGCACCGTAACCCGGCCTCGGCCGCATAGGCTCTGGGCCGTGCGGGCCAGGCTCTCCGCCGCCTGACGCACCGCCTCTTCCTCCACCCCGTCCAGCACGATATTGATGAGGCGCGCAAAGGGTGGGTAGCCCAGGCCGCGGCGCAGGGCGATTTCCCGTTCATACAGTTCATCGTAGTTGTGGTTCCGGGCCGTGGTCACCGAGTAATGATCGGGCTGGTGGGTCTGCAGGATGACCCGGCCCGGCTGTTCGCCGCGGCCGGCCCGGCCGGTTACTTGGACCAGCAGTTGAAAGGTGCGTTCCGCGGCCCGGAAATCGGGGAGGCCCATGCCGGCGTCGGCCCAGACCACGCCGACCAGGGTGACGTGGGGAAAGTGATGGCCCTTGGTGATCATCTGGGTGCCCACCAGGATGTCTATTTCCCGCTGGCGGACGGCGGTAAGGATTTCCAGGTATTTTTTTCGGCTGACGGCCGTGTCCCGGTCCAGCCGGGCGATGGTGGCGCGCGGAAAAAGGCGAGTCAGTTCGCTCTCCACCCGTTCGGTGCCCAGGCCGGCGTGGTAAAGGTCCGGAGACTGGCAGTGGGGGCAGATGATGTCGGCCCGGCTGGTAAAGCCGCAGTAGTGGCAGAGGAGTTCGTTCCTGGCCTGGTGCAGGGTGAGGGTGACGTGGCAGTTCCGGCACTGGACGGCCTCGCCGCATTGTCGGCAGAGCATGAGGCTGGCAAAGCCGCGGCGGTTCAAAAAGACCAGGCTCTGCTCCTGGCGGGCCAGGGTCTCCTTCAGGGCCACGATGAACTGCCGGGTGAAGAGGGGCGGACGGCCGGACACGGTATTGGCGTTCTGTAGATCCACCACCTCCACCCGGGGCAGGGGGCGGTCACCGATCCGGTGGTTCAGGGTGAGGAGCTGGTACTTGCCTTGGCGGGCATGGTAGCTGCTGGTCACCGACGGGGTGGCCGAGCCCAGAACCACCACGCTGCCCGCCTGGCTGGCCCTGAGCACTGCCAGGTCGCGGCCGTGGTAGCGCAGGCCGTCTTCCTGCTTAAAGGCCGAGTCATGTTCCTCATCCACGATGATGAGCCCGGGGTCTTGCAGGGGGGCGAAGACGGCGGAGCGGGCGCCAATGACCACCAGGGCCTCGCCGCTGGCCAGCCGATGCCATTGGTCGAACCGTTCTCCGGCGGACAGGCCGGAGTGCAGCAGCGCCACCTGATCGCCGAAGCGGGAGTAGAAATGGCCCTCCACCTGGGTGGCCAGGGCGATCTCCGGCACCAGCACCAGCACGGACCGCCCCAGGGCCAGGGTGGCCGCGGCGGCCCGCAGGTAGACCTCGGTCTTGCCGCTGCCGGTGATGCCGTGCAGCAGGAAAGGGGCGTAGCGCCTTTGCCGGACGGCCGGCAGGAGTAGCGCCAGGGCGGCATCCTGCTCCGCGGTGAGTTGCTCTGGTGCCGGGAAATGGGGGGGTGGGTCGCCAAAGGGGTCCCGCAGGACCCGCCGCTCATCGAGGCGCACATACCCCTTGGCCTCCAGGCCCTGCAAGGCCTTGCGGGCCCCGGCATAGTCCCGGGCCAGATCCTGGCGGGCCACCGCGATCAGGCCGCGATCAGCCAACCGTTGGCTCAGGATTTCCAGGGTCTTCTGTTCCGAGGGTTTGAGCTCCGGCCGGTCCTGCCTCTCCTCCAAGGCCACGACGCAGGTCTCGGTCCTGGGCCGGCTGGTGTGGCCGGTCAGTTCCACGCTGATTGCAAGATAGCCTTGCCGGCCCCAGTCCTCCAAGAGGCGGCGGTCGCGGGCCTTGGTCAGGCGCCGCACGCTGGCGGGTGACAGTTCTCCCTTGGTCAGCAGGGTGGCAAGCCAGGGGGGAGCATTCCTTGGGTGTTCCGGCGCGGTAAAGTAGTCGCGACCGGCGGGAGTGAGGCGGACCCGGCGGCCGCTGCGGGCTGTGAGGCCACCGGGCAGGGCCGTCTTGATGACCTCGCCCAGCGGGTGATGGTAGTAGTCGGCGATCCAGCGGAAAAAGGGGATCATGGCGGCCGGAAAGAGCGGCGCGGGGTCCATGACCTCGGCCACCGCCTTGATTTTCTGGCCGGCCGCCGGGGCCGGCGCCGGGCCCAACAGGTAACCGGTGATCAGCCGGTTGCCCAACGGTACCAGCAGGCGCAGGCCAGGCTGGAGGGGGGTTGGGCAATTATCTGGCCAGGCATAGGTCAGGGTGTGCCCCAGGGGAGCGGCGACCGCTACCTCCAGATAGGTCATAGGCCGGCGGCCACCTCTTTCAGATAGCGGCAAAAGGCGGGGCCCAGGGTCTTGTGGCGCGCGGCGAAGGCGACGATGGCCTTCAGGTAGCCGAGCTTGTCGCCGGCGTCGTAGCGCGTGCCCTCGAACTCATAGGCGTACATGCCGCGCTTGTTGGATAGGGCCATGAGGGCGTCGGTGAGCTGGATCTCGCCGCCGTGGCCCGGGGTGGTCTTCTCCAGCAGGTCGAAAATCTCCGGGGTGAGCAGGTAGCGGCCGATGATGGCCATGTTGGAGTCGGTGGTGCCGGGCGCCGGTTTTTCGATCATGTGGTCAACCTTGGTGAGCCGGTCGCGCACCGCCTGTCCCTCGATAATGCCGTACTGGAAGGTTTCCTCCAGTGGCACCCGCTGGATGGCCACGATGGGGGACTGCAGTTCCTCGAACAGGTTAAGCATCTGCTTGCAGCAGGGCGTTTCGGCCTGCACCAGGTCGTCGCCCAGCAGGACCAGGAAGGGTTCGTCGCCCACCACGTTGCGGGCGCTCCAGATGGCGTGTCCCAGGCCCAGGGGTTTTTTCTGACGCACCGAGACGACGTCGATGAGGTTGGAAACGTGGCGGAGCTCATCGACGAGCCCCTGTTTATTCTTGCGGGCCAGAACCGTGTCCAGCTCGAAGTCGTAATCAAAGTGGTTTTCAATGGCCGCTTTGCCCGCGCTGGTCACCAGGATGACCTGCTCGATGCCCGAGGCCACCACCTCCTCGACGATGTACTGAATGGTCGGTCGGTCGACCACGGTCAGCATTTCCTTGGGAATAGCCTTGCTGGCCGGCAGAAATCGCGTGCCCAGACCAGCCACTGGAATGACAGCCTTGCGTACCTTCATGATCACTCGCTCTAAAAATGGATGTTTAAAACGGCACTGCCGCAATGTACCCAATGCCGGCGCCAGCGACAACCTGAAATGCAAAGCAAAGGCCCGGGCGGTTGCGGAGCAATGCCTTGCGTATGTCAGGACAGGGGGATATGTTGTGGCAAAATGACAGGATAATCAACGAGGAACCATATCCGCATGCGCCGATTTCCCGGGTCCATGAGTAAATCACCATTCCGCATCAGGCGCCATGATGCGGTTTTCACTTCTTATCCCCGCCCGCCATTTTCGTCGATTTTAGGAACTTTAGAAAAAATACAGATTTTTGGGGCATGGGACGCTATTTGTCCCAGGCCTGGTGATATTGTGTAGGCAGAAGGTGAAAATCATTTTGATTTTTGAGGTTTCCCTTCTGGAGAGGCCGCGGGGGGAGCGATGACAGGAGGAACGGCAATGAAATATCAGGCAGACCTTGTCCCGATCGCAACGATCACGAGCAATATCCACCTGATGCGCGGCATCAAGGTCATGCTGGATACGGACATCGCGGAGCTTTACGGGGTAACGACCAAGAGGTTCAATGAGCAGATTCGCCGCAACCGGGAACGTTTTCCATCTGATTTCATGTTTCAGCTCACCTAAGGATGAATACGACAACTTGAGGTCGCAAGTTGCGACCTCAAGCACAACTTCAGGCCACGGCGGCAGACGGCATCTGCCTCTTGTTTTCGCTAAACGGCTCGATGCCCTGGAAACCCGCCTGGCTGGACACGATGAGAATTTCCACATTGTTTTCCAGGCCCTCAAGCAAATGATCCAGGAGGAAGACAAGCCGAAGCGAAAGATCGGGTTTTAGGGGCGAGGCCTGGGAAAATCAAAAATCAGACTTTCCACTTCAAAAATCAGAAAGCGTTTGAGAGGCAGGAAGTAAAGGGAATAACGAAGTTAGTGGGAAAATAGATTTGTCCCGGTTTGTAATCATTGCACCATAACCGGGTGAGGAGTATGAATGAGAAAAATGAGGAGAGAGGAAAAATGAACAAATTGATTCCTGCTGAGACGATCGCTGCGAAAATTTGTGTCATCCGCGAGCAGAGAGTGCTGCTGGACCGGGACCTGGCCCAATTGTATGAAGTTGAAACCCGCACCCTGAAGCAGGCGGTGCGGAGGAACATCCTGAGGTTTCCGGAAGATTTCATGTTTGAGTTGACTCGCGAGGAGGAGGAATCTTTAAGGTCACAATCTGTGATCTTAAAAGGACGAGGTAAACATTCAAAATATCAAGCCTTTGCCTTTACCGAACAGGGCATTGCCATGCTGAGTTCGGTGCTGAATAGCGAACGCGCCGTTCAGGTAAACATCGCCATCATGCGCGCTTTTGTGAAAATGCGCGAGATGCTTGCCAGCAGCGGGAAATTCGCTGCAAAACTGCAGGAACTGGAGAAACGCCTGGGCGCGCATGACGAGAACTTCCAGATTGTCTTTGATGCCATCAAACAGATCATTGCGGCGGAAGAGAAGCCGCGGAGGAAGATAGGGTTTTGAAACGGCAAATGCCCCAATATCCAGCCAGGTGCCGTTGTGGAACATGGACAATGTCCAGACGCGACCCCTTTTGTTCCGAAGGAGGACTTTTGGCTGGTGAGACCACGGCATTGCATGCGGGCGGAAGAATTGACTGCATTTTTGGTCTCCTCGTGCGTATCTCCAAAAGCCGGCAGGCCTCGGCGGCAGGCGGCAACAGCCCTTTGTTCTCTCCACCCGCGCATCTAACGGGTTGTCACAGTTTGTGATAACCTCAGCCGTTACTCGGAGGAAGATCCATGAGTACGCTCATCCCTCTTGAACTGATTGAAAGAAGAATTTTTGTCTTGCGTGGGGAGAAGGTGCTGGTAGACCGCCACCTTGCCGAGATGTATGGGATCGAGACCCGTGTTTTCAACCAAGCGGTCAAGCGCAACTTGGAGAGATTTCCCAGTGAATTCATGTTTCAGGTTACGAAAGAGGAGCGCGATCAGGTTATCACCGTTTGTGATGACCTCGCCCCGTTGAAGTATGCTCGGACAACGCCCTATGTATTCACCGAGTATGGCGTTGCCATGCTGTCGAGCATACTAAAAAGCAAACGGGCCATCCAGGTCAACATTGAAATTATCAAAGCCTTTGTCCAGCTACGCAATATGATGATTTCACACAAGAACATGAAAAAGAAAATCGAGGAAATGGAGGCGAAATACGACGAGCAGTTCCAGGTGGTGTTCCAGGCCCTGCGGCAGTTGCTGGACGAGGAAGAGAAGCCGAAACGAAAGATAGGGTTTTGAAAAATCATGAAGGGGCATAACAAAAAAATCAAAAATCAGACTTCCAATGCAAGTGATAAGAAAATATCTGGCCTGGTCGATTCCATGCGACCGTTGGCAAGGCAGGTCATGGCTCTCAAAGCCCGCATGGAAGCCCTCGGCATGTTCACGAACGACCGTGAATTTTTGAAATGCACCACCTGTGATCTAGCCGAAGACGTGGCGGTTGATGGGCGTTTGATTACCGTTCATCGTAACGGCACGGATTGGAGCACCGACAGTGGGCTACGTTTTAAAGAGGTTGAGAGGGATCTGTTTCGTTGCCCGGTTTGTGGAACTGTGCAAAAGGCGGAGGAGCTATGACGATTATGCAAACCGGCGCCCTTCGTCGGTCTGGAGATACCTACCAAACGTCTACTGGAACGACTTTCATTAATCTACCGGCGGAGCCCCGCGTACTATGAAAATAGATCAGACCCGGAGTTGGCGCTTCCCGCAAAGTGGCCCAAAAGTACCGTGTAGGAGGAGAAGAAGTGAACCAAAACAAACTGGTTGTTTTTGAAAGTAAATCTATCCGTCGGATTTGGCACAATGACGAATGGTTTTTTTCCGTAAAGGATGTTTGCGGTGCTTTGACTGATAGCCCGGATGCCGGCGCCTGCTGGAGAAAGCTGAAGCAGCGGCTCAAGAAGGAAGGGAGTGAGGTCGTGACAAATTGTCACGGACTGAAACTGGAGGCGGCTGACGGGAAAAAATACCCGACGGACTGTGCGAACACAAAGAACATGTTCCTGATCATCCAGTCAGTCCCCTCGCCAAAAGCCAAGCCGTTCAAGCAAATGAAAATCAAAAATCAAACTTTTAACTTATAAAATGTGTAAGGTGGTGTCCGAAGTAAACTATCTGACCGAGCCGGAGAGCAGGAAGCGGTTGAAAGGCAGGAAGTAAAGGATGATGGAGTTAATGGGAAAATAGTTCTGTCCCGGTTTTGATTAGAACTTCCAGATTGTCTTTGATGCCATCAAACAGATCATTGCGGCGGAAGAGAAGCCGCGGAGGAAGATAGGGTTTTGAAACGGCAAATGCCCCAATATCCAGCCAGGTGCCGTTGTGGAACATGGACAATGTCCAGACGCGACCCCTTTTGTTCTTTCAAGGCAAGGCGAGCAATAATCAGCAATGGCTATGAGGTGTTGACATGCAAACCCAT
>MNYK01000025.1 GCA_001873115.1 Desulfobacterales bacterium CG2_30_60_27
CGGACGCCTCGGAGGCGGGCAGGACGCCCGCCCCCGCATGAGCGAAAAGTATTTGCAGGCCGGGAACGCTTGACTGCCGACACAAGCTGGATAGTTACAGATTTTGGTCAGCTCTTCCGCCTCCGCCTTCTCACTTAAAAAATGCCTTACCCCCTCTTCACCATTTCTTCATCTTGGTCTGTTATTAACCCCAAGAATCGAATAAAATTTTTTACGGACTGTTGGCTATCCTTAATTGCCCATGAGGTTCTGTCTTGCGGAAAGACTTTCTGCCGTTTTCCAAGCCCTCGATCAGTGAAGCGGAGATCGGCGCCGTGGCCGAGGTGCTGCGCTCCGGCTGGATCACCACCGGCCCGAAGTGCGCCGAGTTCGAGGAGGCCTTTGCCCGCTACTGCGGGGCCCCAGGCGCGGTGGCCCTGACCTCGGCCACCGGCGGCATGCACCTTCTGTTCACCGCCCTGGGCATCGGCCCGGGCGACGAGGTGGTGACCCCGGCCATGACCTGGGTCTCTACCGTTAATCTGATCACCCTGGCCGGGGCCACCCCGGTGTTTTGTGACATCGACCGCGACACCCTGATGACCACGGCGGCGCTCATCGCGCCCTGCCTTTCAGAACGTACCCGGCTCATCCTGCCGGTGCATTTCGCCGGGGCCGCGGCCGACATGGCGCCGATCCGGGCTCTGGCCGCCAGCCGCGGCATCACCCTGGCCGAGGACGCGGCCCATGCGGCCGGCACCGAGTATGGGGGTGACCGGATCGGCAAAAAAGGCACCAGCATCTTCTCCTTTCACCCGATCAAAAACATGACCACCGGCGAGGGCGGCATGTTCTGCTCCGATGATGCTGCCCTGCTCGACAAGGTCCGCTGCCTGAAGTTCCACGGCCTTGGGGTGGACGCTTACGACCGCACCATGCAAGGCCGCTCGCCGCAGGCCGAGGTCATCATGCCGGGCTTCAAGTACAACCTCACCGACTTTGCCGCCGTACTTGGCCTGGGCCAACTGGCGCGCCTTAACGAGTTCATCGAGCAGCGCACCCGCCTGGCGGCGCATTATGCGGCACGGCTGGCCGAGGTGGCGGAGATCCTGCCCCTCACTGAACCGGCCTGGCCCATGCGCCACGCCTGGCACCTCTATATCGTTCGCCTGGATACGGCCAAGGCCGGCATGAGCCGCGACGAGTTCATGGCAGAGCTGAAGAAACGTAACATCGGCACCGGCCTGCACTTTCGCGCCGTGCACCAGCAGAAGTATTACCGCGACACCTTGGGCCTGCCCGCCGAGGCCCTGCCGGCCACCACCTGGAACTCGGAGCGCATCTGCTCGCTGCCGCTCTTCCCGGCCATGAAGCTTGGCGATGTCGATGATGTGGTGGCCACCATCAAGGAGGTGCTTGGCCGATGATCGCCCCTGCCCTGTCCATCGTCATTCCCGTGTTCAACGAGGCCGCCTGCCTGCCGGAGCTGATCCGCCGCTGCCTGGCCGCCGGCCGGCGGACGGCGCGGCCCTTCGAGCTCATCCTGGTGGATGACGGCAGCTCGGACGGCACCACCCGGATGATCACCGCGGCCGCCGACCAGCACGCCCCGGAGCTGGTTGCGGTGATCCTCAACCGCAACTACGGCCAGCATGCCGCGGTCTTTGCCGGCCTGGCCCAGAGCCGCGGCGCCATGGTCGTTACCCTGGACGCCGACCTGCAGAACCCGCCCGAGGAGATCCCCGCCCTGGTGGCGGAGATGGATAAAGGCTTCGACGTGGTGGGCACGGTGCGCGGCAACCGCCAGGACAGCATGTTCCGCCGTTTCTCCTCGTCACTGATCAACAAGATGGTGCGCCAATCGACCGGGGTCATGATGCACGACTACGGCTGCATGCTGCGCGCCTACCGCCGGCCGATCGTTAACGCCATGCTGCTCTGCCGGGAGAACTCCACCTTCATCCCCATCCTGGCCAACAGCTTTGCCCGGACCACCACCGAGATTACCGTGGCCCACGCCCCGCGCCTCAAGGGCGAGTCCAAGTACGATCTCATCAAGCTCCTGAGCCTGCAGTTCGACCTGCTGACCAGCATGTCCACCTTTCCGCTGCGGCTGCTCTCCCTGGTCGGCACCCTGATCGCTTGCTGCGGCATGGGCTTTGGCGTTTTCTTGCTGATCATGCGCCTGGTCTATGGCGCGGTCTGGGCCGCCCAAGGGGTGTTCTCGCTCTTTGCCGTGCTCTTTGTCTTTGTCGGCGCCCAGTTTATCGGCCTGGGCCTGCTCGGCGAGTATATCGGCCGCATCTTTCGCGACGTGCGCGGCCGGCCCCGTTACTTTATCCAGGAGATCCGCGGCGGCCAACGCGCCCCTGACCCCATGCAACCGGGTTCCGCCCCGGCAACCTTCCAAAACGAGAGGACATCATGAAAGCTATCGTACTTGCCTATCACAATATCGGCTGCGCCGGCATCCGGGCGTTGCTCGCCCAAGGCTTCGACATCCAGGCCGTCTTCACCCACCAGGACGACCCCGAGGAAAACATCTGGTTCGAGTCGGTGGCGGAACTGGCCGCGGCCCATGGCCTGCCGGTCTTCGCGCCCGAGGACATCAACCACCCCCTGTGGCTGGCCGAGATCAAGAAAATGCAGCCGGACATCATCTTCTCCTTCTATTACCGTAACCTGGTCGGGCCCGAGGTCTTAAGCATCCCGCCGGCCGGCGGCCTTAACCTGCACGGCTCGCTGTTGCCCCGCTACCGGGGCCGCTGCCCGGTGAACTGGGCCTTGGTGCATGGCGAGGCCGAGACCGGCGTCACCCTGCATTACATGACCGCCCGGCCGGACGACGGCGACATCGTCGGCCAGCAGCGGGTGGCCATCGAGGAATCCGACACGGCGCTTACCCTGCACCACAAGCTGACCGCCGCGGCCAGCCTGCTGCTTAACGAACTGCTGCCCGCCGTGGCCGCGGGCACGGCGCCACGCCTGGCCCAGGACCAGAGCCTGGCCAGCTACTTCGGCGGCCGGCGACCGGCCGATGGCGAGATCGACTGGGACCAGCCGGCCACGACGGTGCGCAATCTGGTGCGGGCGGTAACCCGCCCCTATCCAGGCGCCTTCACCTACCTGGGCAATCGCAAGGCCTTTTTCTGGTCGGTGAGCCTGGTGGCGGAGAACGAGGGCAAGGCCCCGGGCCACGTGCTGTCCACCACGCCCCTGGTGATCGCCTGCGCCAGCGGCGCGGTGCGGGTGGAGGCCGGTCAGCTCGAAGCCGGGGTATTCGTCAACGGCGCGCAACTGGCCACGGAACTGAACCTGGTGGCCGGCATGCGCTTCGGCCTGCGGGCCTCGGCCGAGGTCGAGGAACGCCGCAAGAAGCATGTGCTCATCCTCGGGGTGGACGGTTTTATCGGCAACCACCTGAGCGAACGGCTGCTGGACAGCGGCCGCTACGAGGTGCACGGCATGGACCTCGGCGCCACCTCCATCGGCCGCCACCTGGGCCGGCCCGGCTTTCACTTCCGCGAGGGCGACATCTCCATCCAGCGCGAATGGATCGAGTACCATGTCCGCAAGTGCGACATCATCCTGCCCCTGGTGGCCATCGCCACCCCGGCCGAGTATGTGCGCCGGCCCTTGAAGGTCTTTGAACTGGACTTCGAGGAGAACCTGCGTATCGTCCGCTACTGCGCCAAGTACAAAAAACGCATCATCTTCCCCTCCACCTCCGAGGTCTACGGTATGTGCGCCGATCCGGAGTTTGACGAGGAAAACTCTACCTGCGTGCTGGGGCCGATCCGCAAGCAGCGCTGGATCTACTCATGCAGCAAACAGCTCATGGACCGGGTGATCTGGGCCTACGGCGCCACCGAAGGGTTACCCTTCACCCTGATCCGGCCCTTCAACTGGGTGGGACCACGACTGGACAGTCTGGCCTCGGCCCGGGTGGGCAGCTCGCGGGTGATCACCCAGCTCATTTTGAACCTGGTGGAGGGCACCCCCATCCGCCTGGTGGACGGCGGCAGCCAGAAGCGCTGCTTCACCGACGTGAAGGACGGCGTCGAATGCCTCTACCGCATCATCGAGAACAAGGACAACGCCTGCAACGGCAAGATCTTCAATATCGGCAACCCGGACAACGAGGCCTCGATCGCCGAGCTCGCCGATATCCTGGTCGAGAAGTTCAACAAGCACCCGCTGCGCGACAAGTTCCCGCCCTTTGCCGGCATCCGCCCGGTGGAGGCGCGGGCCTTTTATGGCTCCGGCTACCAGGATGTCCTGCACCGGCGGCCGTCCATCCGCCAGGCCCGCACTATTCTGGGTTGGCAACCCACGGTGGGTATCGATCAGATGGTGGAGGAGACCCTGGATTACTTCCTGCGCCATGAGGTTGGCCAGGCCGAGCTGTGAGCATGGCGCCGCTCGTCGCCGGCCTGCGCATCGACGTGGACACCCTGCGCGGCACCCGCCTGGGGGTGCCTGCCCTGGTGCGCCTCCTCGACCAGGCCGGTATCCAGGCCAGCTTCTTTTTCTCGGTGGGGCCGGACAACATGGGCCGCCACCTTTGGCGGCTGCTGCGGCCGAGCTTTCTCATGAAGATGCTGCGCACCCGGGCGGCCAGCCTCTACGGCTGGGATATCCTTTGGAAAGGCACCCTGTGGCCGGGGCCTGGCATTGGCCAACACGCCGCCGAGCAGATCCGGCAGGCGGCGGCCGCCGGCCATGAAATCGGCCTGCATGCCTGGGACCACCATGGCTGGCAGACACGAATCGCCGGCCTGGACCAGGCCGCCGTGACGCGGGAACTGCGGCGCGGCTGGGAACGGCTGGCCGGGATCATCGGCCGCCTGCCGGACTCTGCCGCGGCCCCGGCCTGGCGCATCACCGACGCGGCCCTGGCCGCCCGCGAGGCCTTCCCCTGCCGCTACAACTCCGACTGCCGGGGCCGCTCCGCCTTTTACCCGGTGGTGAACGGCCGCCCCTTAAGCCAGTTGCAGATCCCCACCACCCTGCCCACCTATGACGAACTGATCGGCGCCAGTGTTACGCCCGAGACCTACAACGACTATCTGCTCGGCCTCTTCCAACCGGGGCGACTGAACGTGCTGACCATCCACGCCGAGGTTGAGGGGTTGAGCTGCCAGGCGCTGTTCCGCGATTTTCTGGCCAAGGCCAAGGGGCGCGGCATCGGCTTTGCGCCGCTAGGCGATCTGGCGGCGGCTGTCAAGAATGCCCCGGTGGCCGGCATAGGCCGCGGCGCCGTGGCCGGCCGGGAGGGCTGGCTCGCCTGCCAGCAGGAGAATACCGACTTGCCATGACCACCCAAAGAACCCTGCCTCTGCTGACCCTGGCCCTCTTTGTCCTCATCTACCTGGTGCCACTCGGCGCCCGGCCGCTGTTCGTGCCCGACGAGGCCCGCTACGGCGAGATCGCCCGGGAGATGATCGCCGACCACGACTGGGTGGTGCCCCATCTGAACGGCCTGCGCTATTTTGAAAAGCCGGTCCTGGGCTACTGGCTGCATGCCGGCTCGATTATGCTCTTCGGGGAGAACACCTTTGCCATCCGCCTGCCGTCGGCCGCGGCCGTTGGCCTCTCCGCCCTCATGATCTTTCTGCTGGTGCGCCGCATCTTCCGGACAAACGAACCGGAGAAAGGCTGGCAGGCCGCGATGGCCGCCCTTGCCTTTCTCGTCTGTTTCGAGGTCTTCGGGGTGGGCACCTTCAGCGTGCTCGACAGCATGCTCGCCCTCTTCCTCACCGCCACCATGACCGCCTTTTTCCTGGCCACCGCGGCCCGGCCCGGTTCACGCCGGGAAAGGCTTATGCTCCTGCTGGCCGGCCTCTCCTGCGGCCTGGCCTTTCTCACCAAGGGCTTTCTCGCCCTGGCCGTACCAGTGCTGGCCATCGTCCCCTACCTGATCTGGCAGCGGCGCCTTGCCGACCTGCCACGCCTGGCCTGGCTGCCTCTGGCCACGGCCATAGCGGTGGCCCTGCCGTGGAGCATCCTCATCCATCTTCGCGAGCCGGATTTCTGGCATTTCTTCTTCTGGAATGAACATGTGCGCCGCTTTCTCTCGCCCAGCGCCCAACACCAGGAATCCTTCTGGTTCTACTTCCTGGCCGCACCGGCCATGTTCCTGCCGTGGACCTTCCTGATCCCGGCCGCGGCCAGTGGGGTAAAAAACAACCTGAAGAATCATGCCGCAAGCGCCGATCTCCTCCGTTACTGCCTGTGCTGGGCCATCTTCCCCTTTCTCTTCTTTTCCGCCTCCAGCGGTAAACTGCTGACCTATATCCTGCCCTGCTTCCCGCCCTTTGCCATCCTTATGGCCCTGGGGCTGGCCCATACCCTGAACCAGGGCCGCGCCCGCGCCTTCCGCCATGGCGCAGGCCTGATGGGCCTTGTCTCTGGCCTGCTGCTAGCCACCCTCATCTTTCTGCAATTTTTCGGCTACCACCACCTGCTGCCTTACAGCCGCACCTGGAAATGGCTGATGCTGGCCAACGGCCTGGCGGTGATGCTGCTCTGCTGCCTGCTGGCGCTCCGCAGTCGGGAACCCGCCTGGAAAATGGTGGGCCTGGCCCTGGCCCCGGCTCTGCTCTTCCTAAGCCTGCCAGCCATCATGCCGGACCCGCTGCTGGTAGCCAAGGCCCCGGCCGCTCTGCTGCAGCGCCATAACCAGGACCTCGGGCCGGATACCCTCCTCATCGTCGACGAGGAGATCATGCCGGCCGTGAACTGGACCTTTGCGCAGAATAACGCCTATCTCCTGGAAAACCCCGGCGAGGTGGGCTATGGCCTGGGGTATGCCGACGCCAAGGGTAGGTTGTTGGACCTGGCCGGCGCCCGCCACCTGATCGAGCAGAACCCGGGCCGCGTCGTCCTCGTGGCCCGGGGCCGCAACTACCGGCGCTGGGCCCCAAGCCTGCCGGCCCCGGTGCTGGCGGATAACAACGGCCCAGCGGGCTACGTGTTTGTAAAATATTAGGATTTCTGGTTAACTATGCAGGCGGATAGCCTGTAGTGTTGGAGACGCTTCGGATAGGTCCTATGAGTCCTATAAGTCTTATGAGCTGCGGAGTACAAAAAACATGACTCGCTACCTCCCCCTGATCCTCGCCGGCGTGCTGCTCAATGCCCTGGCCCAGATCACCCTGAAGATGGGCATGCGCGGCATCGGCCACTTCAACTTCCGCCTGGAAAATTTAGGCTCCGTTGGACTGGCCGTGGCCACCAGTCCATTTATCCTGGCCGGCCTGGTCTGCTATGTGGTCAGCGTGGTGATCTGGCTCTTGGTGCTCTCCCGGGTGGAGGTGAGCTACGCCTACCCGCTGCTCTCGGTGGGCTACATCGTCACCGCCCTGGCTGGCTACCTCTGGCTGCACGAGGCCATGGGCCCCATGCGCTGGACCGGCATCGTGGTCATCTGCCTGGGGGTCTGGCTGATTACCAGGACCGGGTGAAGGCCATGCATATCCTGGTGGTGGATGACGAATCGGCCCTGCGCGACCAACTCCGACAGACCCTTGGCCGGCAACAGTACCGGGTCGATACCGCGGCCAACGGCGAAGAGGCGCTGGACAAGCTCTGCAACGACACCTATGACCTGGTCCTGCTGGACATCATGATGCCCGGGCTGGACGGCATGGCGGTGCTCCGGGAAATGCGGCGGGTCGGGCTCCACACCCCGGTCCTCATGCTCACCGCCCGGGGCGATACCGACGACCGGGTGCAAGGCCTGGACCAGGGCGCCGACGACTACCTGGCCAAGCCCTTTTCCATGGCGGAACTCCTGGCCCGCATCCGTTCCCTGCTCCGCCGCCAGGGGGGCCGCGACCCGGTCATGACCGTTGGCCACCTGACCCTGGACACGGTGAGCCGCACGGTGACCAGCCAGGGCCACCCGGTGCCCCTGACCAGCAAGGAATTCGCCATCCTCGAATTTCTCTTCTATAACCAGGGCCGGGCCGTGTCCCGCTTCAACCTGGCCGAGCACGTCTGGGGCGATGATTTTGACCCCTTCACCATGTCCAACTTCATCGACGTCCACATGAAAAACCTGCGCAAAAAGACCGCCGATGCGGCCGGTGCCTCCATTGTCCGCACCATTCGCGGCGTAGGCTATATCATCGACGGCAACCTATGAAAATTCGCCAGAAAATCACCCTGTGGATCGCCGCCACGGTGCTGACCGCCGCCCTCTCCTTCTCCACCTTTGTTTTCCTGGAACTCGTAAAGGAACCGTACAAACTTATCGACGCGGAGCTGGAACACATGGCCGCGGCTCTCACCGCGACGGGCCAGGGCCTGCTGCAAAACGGGCCGACCCTGGCCCCCGGCGCCCTGCCCTATCCGCCGGACCGGTACTGGATCAAGATCACCGGCCTGGACGGCCGGCTGCTCTTTGCCTCGGCCATGACCAGTCAGGTGGATCTTGCCCCCGGCGACGCCCAGCAAACCGCCTACAACATCGAAAAGACCATCCCCCGGCATCTCATCCAGTTGGGCCAGGACGAGGACGACGTGGTGGCTTTCCGGGTGCGGAACACGCCGGGGAGGCTTGGCGACCTGCCCTGCACGGTGCGGATCGCCAAGCCCATCGAGGATCTGGAAGAGGAACTGGACGAACTGCTGCGCGAGGTCGGGGCCGGACTCGCCACCTGCACCCTGCTGGTCATCCTGGCCAGTTATCTGCTGGCCGGCGGCATCCTGCGACCGGTGGCCACCATCAGCCAGTTGGCCCGGCACATCAACGAAGAGACGCTGGACCAACGGATCCCGGCCGGGGAGAGCCCGGATGAACTGAATGAACTGATCCACACCTTGAACCGGATGTTTGACCGGCTGCACCATTCCTTTAACCGTCAGAAAGGTTTCCTGGCCGACGCCTCCCATGAACTGAAAAGCCCCATCGCCCTGCTGATGCTGCGCCAGGAGGAGATGCTGCGGATGCCGGAATTGCCCGAGGCCCTGCGCGACGACTTGGAGCGGCAGCTTAACAGCCTGCGCCGCATGGGACAACTGGTCAAGAACCTGCTGGATCTCTCCCAGCTCGAACAGCGGGGCATTGCGGCGCTGCAGCCCGTGGACCTGGGCGCCCTGGTGGCGGAGGTGGTGGCCGAATACCGGGAAATGCTGGCCGCGCTGGACATCAGCGTGCACAGCGAGCTGCCGGAAGGGCTCGTGGTGCCAGGCGACCCGGAAAAGCTGCGCCGCCTGATGATCAATCTGGTTGACAACGGCATCCGCTACAATGCCCCGGCCCATGGCCGCCTGACCCTCAAGGGCTGGAGCGCGGATTATCTGGCCCATCTGCAGCTTGCCAACACCGGGCCGGGGATTCCGGCCGCCGACCTCGGCCGGGTTTTTGAACAGTTCTACCGGGTGGAAAAATCCCGTTCCCTGGACCATGGCGGCTCGGGCCTCGGGCTGACCATTGCCAGAAAAATCGTTGAGTTGCACGGCGGCCAAATTGTGCTGACCAGCGTGCCGAGCGGTTGGACCACGGTAACCGTGAGCCTGCCCCAGGCCTGAGGGTTATGGAAAAAAATTTATACCAATAAAAAAATTGAACGCTTTTTCATGGATGCGACCCCGCCTGGCTAAGGGCGGGTATTTTTGGGCAAGATTTAGACTTTAGTCACAATCTCAAATAGTTACCCTCAAAAAAAATCATTAATTTCACCTTCCCGGCAAAAAAATAATTTTGCCGTTGCCCCCGGCCTTTCGCCTGTTATTTCTTTAAAGAAAATCAATAGCAATTTAAGTGGTTAGTTGAATTGCCCGACCGGCACACCCTGACCCTGGCCGGTAAGTGCGCCAAGGGCGATATCATCACGGTGCGTAACGCCGACAGTGGCGTGGTGCTTGGCCGGACCAGCCGGGCGGCCAGCAGCACCTCCTGGACGCTACGCATTGCCCGCCTAAGCACGGCCCCCTGCCGGGTTCGCGCCGAGGCGGGCGGTGAGTCCGCGGAAAAGGCGGTGAGCAACGCCCCCGAGGCTTGCCTCAGCCCGCCGGTTGAACCGCCCACCACGCCGCCCCCGCCCACGGCCGGGTCAGGGTCATATCAGGTGCTGGCCTTCAACGACCTGGGCATGCATTGCTATGATCGCGACTTCTCCGTACTTTCCCTGCTGCCCCCCTTCAACGTCATCCACGCCCAAGTGGTCAAGAAGGGCGGCGAGCCGGACCTCCTGAATGACAGCCAGGTGAGCGTCTCCTACGCGGCCGTAACGGACCAGCAGGGTTCCCGCACCACCACCAGCGTTGGCAAGACCAATTTCTGGGACAATATCTACGGTCTCTTCGGCGTGACCCGCGCGGTTGACGTGGGCATCCTGGGCGCCAAGATGCCCGGCGCCGCCAATACCCCGCAACCCATGGGCGCGTATGACCCCCAGAAGGGCTGGTTCACCGCCGCTGGCATCCCGATCACCGCCATCGACGACCAGGGCCAGACCAATGATTACCCGATGATGCGCATCACGGCCAAGGACAAGACCACCGGCACCGTGCTCGACTCCACCGATATCGTGCTGCCGGTTTCCGCCGAGATGCACTGCAGCGACTGCCATGCCAGCGGCGGCGTCGCGGCCAACAGCCAGGAAGCGGCCAACTACGGCATTGCCGCCTGGAGCATCAAGACGGACAGCGAACAGGCCTATCGCCAGAACATTCTGATCCTGCACGATGCCAAGCACAACACCAACCTCATGGCCTCGCAGCCGGTGCTGTGCGCCTCCTGCCACTACTCACCGGCCCTCGACCTGGCCGGCGCCGGCCCCCAGGGTAATCAGCTCGGCAAACCCCTGCTCTCCGCCGTCATCCACGGCCGCCATGGCAAGACCATGGCCGGCAACCTGCCGAATACCAGCAACCCGGCCATTATTCCTGAAAACGGCACCACCTCCTGCTATTTCTGCCATCCCGGCAGCACCACCAAGTGTCTGCGCGGCGCCATGGGTAGCGCTGGCCTGACTTGCCAGAACTGCCACGGTGGCCTGCTGGCCGTATCTGGCGCCCTCGGCGGCAACCGGACCCCCTGGGTGAACGAGCCGACCTGCCAGTCCTGCCATACCGGCGATGCCGTAAGCCACCTGGGCAGCTCGATTCGCGGCACGGTCACCTATAATCCGGCCGACCCCACCGCGACACCGCTGGTGGCCACCAACAAGCGCTTTGCCGAGGAGAGCAACACCCTGTACCGCAACAGCCGCGGTCATAGCGGCATTGCCTGCGAAAGCTGCCACGGCAGCACGCACGCCATCTGGCCGTCCCTTGAGCCCAACGACAACGTGGCCGCCACCCAGATCCAGGGCCACGCCGGAACGATCATCGAGTGCAGCGCCTGCCATGGTACCGGCCTGGCCCTGACTACCGCCGGCCCCCACGGCATGCACAACGTCAATGATAAGGCCTGGAACAAGGACCACGAGGAGTTCTATAAAAAGGATCCGCTTGCATGCCAGGCATGTCACGGTACCGATCTGCGCGGTACCGTGTTGTCACGGGCCGCGGCCGCCCGGACGCTGGCTGGTGACGACAACCAGGTCGTGTCAATAGCCAAGGGCACCCGGATCGGTTGCGGCCTCTGCCACGACAATCCGCTCACCGGCGGCTCCGACCCGGTGCCGACGCCGACGCCGACGCCAACCCCGGCCCCGGGCAGCCCGGACGGCGCCACCCTCTATACCGCCTATTGTGCGTCCTGCCACAAGGCACTGGCCACCTCCTCCAAACGGGGGGTCGGTTCCAACACCATCCAACAGGCCATCGCGGCCGACAGGGGTGGCATGGGCTCGCTCACCTTTCTGAGTACGGCCCAGATTGATGCCATTGCCTATGCCCTGTCACATTAGATAAATTGGACAACAGGCTGCCCAGTCGGGCGCCAGGGGGGAAGACGCAAGTCTTCCCCCCTTTTTATTGGCAACCAGGCCGGCGCAAGGTTCTCAAGAAAGCCCTCCTCTTTTGCAAGCCGATTCTTTACAATGGGATGGGGTCAAGAGATGAGCAGGGAAAAAACCATGACAAGCTGGCGGAAGACCATGCGGCTCTGGCCGCTGCTCCTGCTCTGCGGCCTGGGGCCGGCCTGCTGCCTGGCGGCGGACGCGGGCCTGCCCTTTGCCCCGGGCGAAAAACTCACCTTCCAGCTCAGGTGGGGACTGATCCCGGCCGGCAGCACCACCCTCATGGTGGCGCCTACCGAGAAAATGGACGGCGCCATGGCTCAGCACCTGGTGATGACCGCCGAGACCAATGCCTTTGTGGACGTGTTCTACAAGGTGCGGGACCGGATCGACTCCTATACCAGCGCCGATGTCAGCTATACCCTGCTGTACCGCAACCGCCAGCGGGAAGGCCACTCCAAGCGCAACGTCGTGGTCAATTTCGACTGGACCAGGATGCAGGCTGTCTTCAGCAACTTCGATGAAAAGAACGAGCCCATCGCCATTCCCCCGGGTACCCTGGATCCGCTGGCCTCGTTCTATTACGTGCGCACCCTGGTGCTGCTACCGGGCAAGGTACTTTACCGCCCCTTGACCGACGGCAAAAAAGCGGTGATCAGCCAGGTGCGGGTTCTGGCCGAGGAGGAGGTCACGGTGCCGGCCGGCACCTTCCAAACCATCCGCTTTGAGCCGGACCTGTCCGAGGCCGGCGGGGTGTTTGAAAAGAGCAAAGATGCCGGGATGACCGTCTGGGTGACCGCCGACCGCCGTCACATCCCGGTGAAGATCACCAGCAAGGTGGTGGTCGGCCATTTCACCGGTGAACTGCTAAGCATGGAAGGGGTTCAGGAACTCCCGGCCGCCCCGTAAGCCAGCGCGGCCCAAGCCAACTCCTGCCGCACCATTTCCCGGAGCTCCAAGGGCGCCAACACCCGGGCCCCGGCCCCCCAGGAGAGCACCCAGCGCATCACCTCCCTGAGGTTGGTGGCCGGGAAGCTCAGTTCCGCGCCGCCGTCGGCCATGGCGGTCAAAACCTGTCTGACATGCCACTGCCGTTCGGCCGCGTACGGGGCGGTGGGCTTGTCGAAGCGCAGCCGCACCCGAAATTCCTGGTCGCCGCCGAAAATACCGAAGCGATTCTCCAGCAATTTTTCCGCGTCAAAATTCTTGGGTATGGCAAAGGTGCGCGACTGCATCTCGGCCCGGCGGATGCGCGACAGGGCAAAAGTGCGCTGCGCCTCGCGCAGATGACAGTAGGCCAGCAGATACCATTCACCCCGGTGCCGCACGACATGGAAGGGATCGACGTTACGCACCACCGCCTTGTCCGCCCCTGGTTTCTGATAGAGGATGATCAGACCGCGGTTCTTGGCAAGGGCCGCGGCCACCGTGTCCCAAATTGCCGGCACGATGCTGGTCTCGGGTTCCTGGGTAACGGACAGCCGGGTGTCCACCCAGGCGGGCTGCACCGATACCTTGTCGGGCAGGGAGGACTCGATCTTGCGAAACACCTGGGCCAACTGGCGGTGAATGGGGGTATTCTCATAGTGGGCCAGGGCCTTTTCCGCGATACAGATGGCGAACAGGTCGCTCTCGTTCAAGGTGATGGCCGGCAGGGCGTAACTCTCCTCGGTATATAGATAGCCATGCCGGGCGCCATCGTAGTCAATGGGCGCGTCCCGCTGATTCTTGAGAAAGTCGATGTCCCGGAGGATGGTCTTGCTGCTCACCTCGTAGTCGCGGGCCAGGGTGGCGCAGTTGACCAGCCGGCCGGCGCGCATCCCCTCGCGGATCCTCCGGTCGATGAAGATATGGCGGAGCAGTTGGTTCTTGTCCTGGGGCATGACCAGGTCCTCCTTTTTTTATTTTGGTCTAGGACATCATTTGTCCCAGGTGCCATGATAAAAAGAAGGCAAGAGAAAGGCAACCGCTAACTCATCGCAAGGAGAACATCATGATGCTCGACAGCACGGATTTTATGGAAGGATTTATCGCCGCCGCCCGCACCTTCGGACTCGATCTGGCCGCCACCCCGGAACGTGTCCTTGTCCACTGCCGGCCCCTGGCCGCCGAAACCAGCCTCTGGGCAGGCACCCACCTGACCATGGACGATTATCTGGCCATCCCGACCTTTATCCGCCAGGGGCGAGGTGTTCAGGCATGCATAGCCACCGGATTTATCGATAAATGAGCCGGCCGGCCGCGGCTGTGGGGCGGTGCGGCCCCACGGCCCAGCCAGATCATGCGCGGCACCAGGGAATTTTTTGTTTGACAAACCTTTTAGTTTATAGCAATACTGACCAATCTTAAATTGATAAGTAATAACGTAACTATCCAGCAGAACCGCAACCCAGGGGAGTTCCCGGACTGGAAATGCTTTTCGCGGGTTCGTCCGCAACCGGGCGCAGGATGCGCAGGAGGTCGCGGACGCCTCGGAGGCGGGCAGGACGCCCGCCGAGAATGAGCGAAAAGTATTTTCAGTCCGGGAACGATTGACTGCCGACACAAGCTGAATAGTTACGTAATAACGTGAATTGATAATTCCTCACTCCGCAAATTCCCCAATCGAAAATTACTGAATCGATAACTGCGTTAGAGGTTCCCCTTTAATCCGGGGACATTGTTGTCAATTTCATCTGGGGGAGACACCATGGAGAAGGCGGCACGGCAATTGCTTGCGCTTGGCACCGCGTGTATGATCGGACTTACGACTACGCTAACCGGCTGTAGTAGTGGGGGCGGTGGCGATGTGGCGGCAACGTCCAGCGACACCAATGCCAACGGCGAGGTTCTCTCGAGCCTGTCCACCGGTTTTACACTGCCGGCCGAGCTTTCGGCCGTACCCGCCTCCAGCGTGCAAGGCGCCGGGGTGGCAAGCGCGGACAAAATCACCAAAACCGTTTCCTTTGCCGCCGCGCTCAGGCGCGTGGCCTCGGCGGCGGCGGACCTGCCCTCGACCTCTGATTATGCCCAGACCACGGGCGCTAAATACGTTGAAGAGCCGGCCCTCGACCGCTTTGCGATTATCGAGCAGGTCTTGAAGGCGGTCGGTCAGACCAGGTATGCCGACGCCGCCAACATCAACAACGGTCCCTACAAGGCCATGATTGCCTGGGCCGATGAAAAAAATGGCGTGCAGGTCAAGACCCTGGAGCCCTGGGTCGTCGACTCCCGCATGATCGTCATCGACGGCCAGGACGTCAACCGCGTCCTCGCCTGGATCGAGGAGTCCGACTCCGAGGCCCCGGACGGCATCAGCCTGGTCAAGGCGGAATTCAAGATCTACCAGGCCGCCACCCTGGACGTGGACGGTAAAATTCTCGATTACGGCAAGTGGGAGTTGAACGTCAAGTTCTCCGAGGACGGCACCGACTTCTTCGTGGCCACCTGCGAGCCGAATCCGGATGGCGGTTCCATCATCAAGGTGAACGAGCACGAGGAGATGGGCAACGGCACCGAGGGCATGAAGGGCGTGCTCTACCGGGCCGGGACCACTGGCTACGGCAAGGTGCAGTATACCGACTGGGAAGGGGTTGACTGGCAGTCCTGCGGCGAAAACTGCACGCCGGAGACGCCCACCGCCCAATACGCCTATAATGAAAACTATCTGGGCAGCCAAAAAACCGGGGCTGATCCGGTCTACAAGGACCGCAACAACAGCTATGAGATGACCCATAACTACGGGTTGTTCTATGACGAGAATCCGCCCGACGGCGTTACGGCCGGCGATGACGTGAAAAAGCACAACCAGTTCGGTTTCCCGTTGACCTATACCAATACCGACGGCCACAAGAGCTTTGCCTATTACGGCGCCTGGCAGGGCCGCCATCAGATCTGGGCGGGCGGCGGCGACGGCCAGGGCGTGCCGGCCGGCACCACGGTAACCAAGGAGGCCTGGGGCGCCGGGGTTCCCGAGACCTTCACCGTGGCCGACAGCCTGCAGGGCACCTTCACCAAGCGGACCTATGTGGACGCCAGCCTGGCCGACATCGTCAACGTGCCGGTCGAGACCTGGCTCAACAAAAACTTTGCCCTGTTCTACAACGACAGCAACAATTGGCAACAGTGTGAAAACGGCTGGGTTGAGATGGTTCCGCCGAATCCGCCTGAACCGCCGAGTCCGCCGATCTGCCGTGATCATAATGGCGAGGTAAAGGAGTTTACCCCCTACACCCCGGGCCCGGAACTCATCGTCTCCCTGGAAGACCGCAAGAATGTCAACATCGACCAGTGGGACAACGAGACGCACATGCAAAAGAGGTATGTCTATCTGAACGATGCTGCTGCGCCCAGCGGGGAAGGTTTCGGGGAAGGTTTCTATGAGGCCATGCAAGGGCAGAACGGCAAGATGGTGGCCGCTGAGCCGGCCGTTAAATACAGCCCCGCACCGGGCGACCAGCTTAATATCAACATGGGCGGCTCCATCTACATCGCCTATACCGGTCAGTTCGCCGGGACCACCGGCTGGGTGCAGAAGGAGCTGACCAGCTTCGACAACCAGAACTGGCGGCCCGTTTTCGGGACCAACGATACCCCCTTCACCCCGGAGCTGGGCCGGGAATATTACATGAACAGCAACGGCGTAAACTATGTGGTCAAGCGTAAGGCCATAGACAACGTGGCCAACTCCTACGACGTGTTGCTGGAGGTGCAGACCACGGCCAACCCGGCCAACTGCACCGCTAGCGACTGCTCAAAAATCCTGCCCGCCGCGGCCGACTACCTGCGCACCCCCTGGGATATGACCGTGCGCTATGCCCTGGTGACCGATGCCGCTGACCCGAACTACCTGCTGCTCACCTATCTTACCGACGACCCGAACACCCCGACGGTTGAGACGGGAACGGTATACCAACAGGGCGGCTGGGGGCTGCAGGCCTGGAGCACCAATGCCACCGAGACGACGGATAACGACTATCCCATCGACGCCGACGGCAATCAAGTGGCGGTTGACGACTACGGCATGCCGACCGGCGGCATCCGCCCGGTGGAATTCAACTGGGAATACTCCGCCTCCGGCGGCTAGGGCGCGCAGCAGTATCTGCTCGATGGTGACGGGAACTACGTGATTCTCGCCAATCCGATCATGCTGGAGCAGATTACCGTCGCCACCAATGTCCCCGACGTGACCAAGAACCTGCTGCTGCAATTCGACGGCTGGATGCACGGCCTGCCGGACATGCATGATGCCCTGAAGCAGGCGGATTGGGACATCAGCAACATCTGGGAAAAGATCATCAACATCCCGGCCGGCACCGCGGTTACCGATAGCAACGGCATCGGCTACTACATCAAACCGCTGGAAACCAGCATCTTCCTGGCGGTTGTCCCTGCTGACACCGCTGGCCTGCCGGACCTCACCCGGGCCGACAGCATTAATCTGGACACCGACGTCCCGACCTTCACCGAGCATGGCATGGGCGATAAGCCTGATATCAGCACGGTGAAATATTCCGAGGGCGTGCTGGTGGAGTAACCGGCAAGCAAACCCAGGCCCGGACGCCGCCAGGCGCCCGGGCCTGGCCCCCTTAGAACTCCGAGCCGTTCACCTTTTTGCGCAGTTTTTTCCGCTCGCCGGACTTGACCTTGCCCTCCAACCGGCGGACCCGCGACGCCCGCGTCGGGGCGGTGGGCCGACGCTTCTTCGCCACCACGGTCACGGCGTGCAGCAGTTCGGACAAGCGCATGAGGGCGTCCTCCCGGTTGCGCTCCTGGCTGCGGAAACGTTGCGCCCGGATAACAATAAAGCCATCCCGACTCACCCGCCGATCACCAGTTGCCATCAGCCGCGTCTTATAAAATTCCGGCAGCACGGTCGAGGCCATGAAATTGAAACGGAGCTGCACCGCAGTGGCGGAGCGGTTGACGTGCTGGCCGCCCGGCCCCTGGGCGGTGACGTATTGAAACTCCAGTTCCTGGTCCGGGATGATTATGGTGCTGGAAATCCACAGCATGGCACACCTTCGAGCCGCTAGCGGCTAGCGGCCCTATTTATAGAGGCAGAGGTAGGCGGTGTCCACCGTCGCCCGCACCATAAACTTCACATCACGGGCCACGGTGAACGACTGCCCGGGCCCGAAGCTCTGCCAGCTTGGGTTGCCGGGCAGTTGCGCCTCAAGCTCGCCTGAAACCACAGTCATGATCTCCACGGAGGCGGTGCCGAACTCATAGGTCCCCGGGGCCATGACGCCCACGGTGGCCGGGCCGTCCACACTGGCAAAGGCAAGGGATTTCACCTTGCCGTCAAAATATTCGTTGGTCTTGAACATCGCTTTTCATCTCCTTAAAGTAGTTGTAAAAAAATCCCTGCGCCCGGCTTGCCGCCGATGCCAATAGACCGCCGCCAGATAGACCGCCCCCGCGCCCAGCAGGTCGGCCAGGAAATCCCGCCAGTCGGCGGTTCTGGTCCTCGTCAAGGTTCCCTGCAGCACCTCGATCAGCGCCCCCCAAAAAACCGCAAACAGCCAGCCCCGGAACCAGCCCGGCAACGGTCGCGTGCCAAGGGGCGCAAAAGACCAGCCGGCCAGCAGGGTCACCACGGCAAAGGCGGCGGCGTGCTGCAGTTTATCCCAGCCAAAAACCCCGGATACCCTTGGGGGAGATGGCGTAAGCGCCAGCCACAGGACAAGGAGCACCCAGGCAACAAGCAGGACGAACCGCGGGAAATGCGCCCGGATTTTTGCAACAATGGCAGACGCCACAGACCAACCCCCTCTTCATTATTGACGAGATGAAAAACTACAGGATACTAAACGCCACGTCAACAAAACACCCACCCCTTGCCATCCCCACCCCTGGTATGATAATGTCAGGCAGGTGGCTGGCACCGTGCCGCCAAAGCAAGGAGAGGCCCGTGACCTATCCCGTTCCCATGGCCCGCAGGAACCTGTTCCACGAACGGGTGCGGCTTGCCATCACCCTGGTGGGCATCGCCTTCTCGGTGGTGCTCATTTTGGTGCAGATGGGGGTCTACCTCGGCATGATGAACAACACCTCGTCGATCATCGACCATACCGAGGCCGACCTCTGGGTCACGGCCCGCCACAACTCCAACTTTGATTTTTCCCTGCCCTTTCCCGAGCACCGCGAGAACACGGCCAAGGGTGTGGAGGGCGTCCTCGGGGTGAAGAAATTCATCCTGGTCTGGTCGCTCATGAAACTCTCCGGCGGCGGCAGCGAGAACGTCGAGATCGTCGGCTTCGACCCGGAGACCGGCATAGGCGGCCCCTGGGAGATGGTGGCCGGAGAGGCCCGCGACGTCAAGTACCCCAAGGGGGTGATCGTCGACGAGTCGAGCTTCGCCAAGCTCGGGAAGGCAGCGGTGGGCGACGACCGGGAAATCTACGGCTCGCGGGTGCGGGTGGTGGGCATCTGCAAGGGCGCCAAGCGGATCACCACCGCGCCCATCCTGTTCACCTCCTACAAGACCGCCCAGGAACTCAATCCCTGGATGGCGGGCAAGACCGTCTTCCTGCTGGTGAAAATCAAGCCCGGCGCCGACGTGGGCGCGGTACAGAAACGACTGCGGACGGTGATGAACCTGGAAGACGTTTACACCCAGGCGGACTTTGCCTGGGCCACCAAGAAGTACTGGACCCTCAGCACCGGCATCGGCCTGGGCTTCGGCTTCACCATCCTCATGGCCATCTTCGTGGGCGCGGTGATCGTCAGCCAGACCATTTACAGCGCCACCATCGAGCACCTGCGCGAGTTCGGCACCCTGAAGGCCCTGGGCGCGGAAAACCGCACCGTGTATGGCATTATTCTGAAACAGGCGTTGCTCAGCGGCCTCATGGGCTATACCATCGGTCTGGTCATCAACCTGGTGATCACCGACCTTTATCGGCGCACCGGCCAGCTCGTGGTCCAGCCCTGGCAACTTTTCGTAGCCGACTTGATCGTCACCCTGCTGACCTGCGTGGCCGCCTCCATGATCTCGGTGCGCCGCGCCATGCAGGTGGACCCCATGGAGGTCTTCCGGGCATGAGCACCACCATGCTGGCCGTAACCGGGGTCAACAAGATCTACCAGAGCCACGCCACCCGGGTGGTGGCGGTGGAGGGGGCCTCGGCCGCCTTTGCCGCCGGCACGGTGACCGCCATCATGGGACCCTCGGGCAGCGGCAAGACCACCCTGCTCTCCATCCTCGGCCTCATCCTGAAACCCAGCAGCGGCCGGGTGACCCTCATGGGCCAGGACGTCACCGACCTGGACGAGTCGCAATTGCCAGCCTTGCGGCGCCAGCACATCGGCTTCATCTTTCAGTCGTTCAACCTCTTCGCCGCTCTCAACGCCATGGAGAACGTCCTGGTTTCCCTGCAACTCAAAAAGGTGGCGCGGCCTGCGGCCGAGGCCTCGGCCCGTGCGGCGTTGCACCGGGTGGGGTTGGAGCAACGGATGCACTTCTATCCCAGAGACCTGTCAGGCGGAGAGAAGCAGCGGGTCTCCATTGCCCGGGCCCTGGCCACCAACGCGCCCATCATCCTGGCCGACGAACCCACCGCCAACCTCGACTCCCACACCGGGCTTGCGATCATCGACCTGCTGGCCGAACTGGCCCGGGAGCATGGCAAAACCGTGGTGGTGGTAACCCACGACACCCGTCTGCAACAACATGTGGACCATACCCTGCGCATGGAGGACGGCCGCATCAATGAAAACTGAACAACTACTCTGCAAGGCCCTGTTGGTCGTGCTCCTGCTGGCCGGCTGTTCCGCCCCGCCCAAGCCGCCCGACCAGCAAACGGCCGGCCGGCCCAAGGTTGCGTCGGTGTATGCTTACGGCATCATCGAGGCGCGCCACCACTCCACCCTGAGCGCCAAATTTCCGGGCAAACTCGAAGAGATCCTGGTGAAAGAGGGCGATGTGGTGCAACGCGGCCAGTTGCTGGCCCGCTTCGAGTCCCGCGAACTGGAGGCGCAGCTTGCCGCGGCCCGGGCCGACGTGCGGGTGGCCGAAGCGACCCTGGCCGAGGCCCGGGCCGGCTTCCGGCCCCAAGAGATCACCGAGGCCGAGGAACAGTACAAGGCCGCCGTGGCCCAGCTCACCAAGACCGAACTGGACTGGCAGCGCCACGACAAACTCCATAGTGACGGGGTGCTGGCGGCCAGCGACTGGGATCAGACCAAGATGGCGCGCGACCAGGCCGAGGCGGCCCACAACGCCGCCCAGGCCAGGCTGAACCTGGTGCAACAGGGCACCCGGCCGGAAACCCTGGCCACGCTGACCCGCCGCCTGGAGCTGGCCCGGGCCCGGGTGGGCCAGGCCGAGGCGGCCCTGGCCAACGCCCAGCTCACCGCGCCCTTTAACGGCACCATCACCCGCAAGCACCGCGAGGAGGGCGAGGCCATGGACATCGGCCTGCCGGTGCTGGACATCAGCACCCTTGACGACCGTTACGTACGCACGGAGATCGACGAAACCGACCTGGGCAAGATCCGCCTGGGCCAGCAGACGACAATCTCCGCCACCGGCTTCCCGGACCTGTGCTTCACCGGCCAGGTCACGGCCATCCGCCAGCAGATGGGCCGCAAGCAGCTCATCCCCACCGACCCGGCCAAAATCGTCGACTACAAAGTCCTGGAGATCGAGGTTTCCCTGCCAGCGGAGTGCCCCTTTCCCATCAAGCTGCCGGTTGATGTGCGTATTGCCTTGGAGTGAGCCGGCTCATTTTCGCCAGCGGCGGTGCGGAACCGCGGTACGTTGTTGTCTCAGTTGACAAACCTGGGGCTACTCTCCGGGATCAAGCACCAAACACACTTCCAGAAACTGCGCAATCATCCGCGGGCCTTTCCCGATCTTGAACTGACCACCCGTGATTACGAGACTGCCGCTGCATTCTTCAACCTTTGCCGTGGCAAGGGAATCCAATGATCAAATACCGACTTTCTCATCTGCGCCGTTGCGGCGCGGCGCAACATCCCCATATTTACCACGGATGGGGATTTCACCCTGTTGCAGCCCCACCTGCCAATTACGCTCCACTGCCCCCGTCCCTGAACGAAAAAACACAGTTCGAAGCAACGGCCCCAAAGTCTACCAAAGTCCCTTTTATCCTTGCAAATCAAAAACTATTATTTTAGTTTGCAAGGATGATTGCACGACTTATCATTAGCAGAATCGAAGCGGCCTTGCAACGGCAAGCTGCCGTGGCACTAATTGGTCCCCGACAGGTTGGTAAGACCACCCTGGCCTTGAAGCTGGCGGAGGACCGGCCGGCCATCTACCTGGATCTCGAATCCAGGCCCGACCGGGACCGGTTGCGGGAGCCGGAGCTTTTCCTGAAGCTCCATGAGGACAAGCTGGTTATTCTCGATGAAATCCACCGGGCGCCGGAGCTTTTCCAAACCCTGCGCAGCCTGATCGATCAGGGGCGCCGCCGCGGCAAACGCACCGGCCGCTTCCTGATCCTGGGTTCCGCCTCCGTCGATCTTTTGCGCCAGTCCAGCGAGAGCCTGGCCGGACGGATCGAATATATCGACATGGCCCCTCTGCATCTGCTGGAAGTAAAAAATGACGGGCAGACCAGGAACCGTCTGTGGCTGCGGGGTGGTTTCCCCGACAGCTTTCTGGCCGCCAATGACGCGGACAGCTTCCAACTGCGCCGGAGTTTTATCCGCACCTGCCTGGAACGTGATGTGGCCCAGTTCGGCCCCAGGATTCCGGCCGAAACCCTGGAACGGCTTTGGACCATGCTGGCGCACAACCAGGCCACCTTGCTCAATGCCTCCAGGCTGGCCGCGGGTCTAACGGTGAGCGCCCCGACCGTCACCAGCTACATCAGCCTGCTGGTCGATCTACTTCTGGTGCGCCGGCTCATGCCGGTCCATGCCAATGTCGGCAAACGGTTGGTTAAGTCGCCCAAGACCTACGTCCGCGACAGTGGCCTCGTGCATGCGCTGCTCGGTATCGGAGAGATGCATGCGCTGCTGGGACATCCGGTGGTTGGGGCAAGTTGGGAAGGCTTCGTGATCGAAACCCTGCTTGGCCTGGCGCCGGCGCGGGCCGTGGCCGGTTTCTACCGGACCGCGGCCGGGGCGGAGATCGATCTGGTCCTGGAATTCGGCGGCAACACCGGCACCTGGGCGATTGAGATCAAGCACGGTCTTACCGCCCGGCTGGAACGGGGATTTTACCACGCCCTGGAAGACCTGCAGCCGTCCCGGGCACTGGTTGTCCATGCCGGAGAGAACCGCTACCCCGTATCCGCCGAAATCGAGGCCATCGGCCTCGGGGAGTTGGCTGGAGAGATTGCCGCCCTTGGGGCGTAGGGGGTCACCTTGCTCCTTGCCACTTACTTGAAGAACCCGCCCAGCAGCCGCTGCACCTCCGCATCCCGCAGCATCTGTTTCGTGAGTTGATAGCCCAGCTCCCGGTAGGCCTCGAACTGGGCCTCGTCAAAGAACTGGTCCGTGGTGGGCTGGTCCGGAAAGGTGGGGTGGCCGCTCTTGTAGCCGTGGATATCGGTCGGCAGATCATTGATCAAGGTGGGTTTCAGGTAGAGCAGGATACCGTTGGCAGCCGGGTCATGCCGGTCATAGAGGATATCGGCAATGGCAAAACCCCGTTTCGCCGACCGGTATTTCTTTTGCCAGGGCCCGGCGCCGCCAGAACCGGGCAGGATCCCCGCCAGGTCGCAGTCTTGATCGCTTCTAAAACGAATCTGCACGCCAAAATCGACCCGCACCCGCTCCACCGCGTTGGCCAGATCATCAAAGATATAGCCGGGATCGGCCCCGCCATCGGCGAGGACGATCAGTTGCACCCGGCGCCGAATCAGTTCGTAGAGGCCGAGATTTTCGAAATGGCCGCCGTCGGTCAGCTCGATGAAGGTGCTGTTTTCATGAGAGCCGCAACCGAACACGCCCTGGAACAAACCTGGCACCAGATAGTTAGGACCCAAGGGGATTCTTTTCCTCTTGTCCGGCCGCAGGGTCCAGTAACCGAGGCGCAGGTTCAACAGTGACATCAGAGTAGAGACCAGTTTATTGCGGGTCACCCCCTTGCCCGCCACCCCGGAGTTGGGGTTGGCGGCCGCCCCGGAGATGGTCATGGCCGTGGCCAGGGTCATGCCGCTCCGGCTGCTCATCCCGGTGTTGGCAAAATCCTCGGTCGGGCAGTAGCCGGTGGCGTAGCTGCCGCAGAACAGGGGAGACAGCAGGAAAGAGTCGCCGCCCCGGCCGCGGTAGCGGGAATCGGCCGAGTCCACCAGCACCACGTTGGCATTGATCAACTGGTACGGCCAGGCGCCGTTTCTGCTCACCTCCCGTACCTCCGCGAGCAGGGCGACGTTGGCCCGGGTGGCCGGACCCCATTGCTTGGCCGCCACGCAATCCGCGTCGGGCAGAAAGACCTCCATGAGGCGGTCCCTGTACATCCGGTGCAGGCCGGCATAGTTCAGGTTCACCACGAACCCGAAGAAAAGGGTGGCCGCGCCGAGCCAGCCGAATAACGCCCCATCGGGCAACCGCGCGGCCACCATATAGGCGGCCAGCAGCAGACCGTACACCAGAAAGAAGGCGCCAGCCGCCGCCTGGGCCACCTGCGGCGTGGCGGCCTCATCTGCCTTGCCCTGGGAAGATTGCTTGCGGGACTGGATAAAACCGAGCAGTGCCCCGACAGCCGTGCACAGGCCGGCAATTGTCACCTTCCGCCAGAATTGCCCAAGCAGGCCAAGGGTAGAGGGCAGGGAGCCAATAAGGACCAGGAGCAGGATAAGCTTGCAACACCGCCCGAAGAGCTTTTGGGTCATGATGAAAAAACGGTACTTGGCCTGCGCGCCGATCTTCCATGCACACAGCACCGAAAAAACCAGGCTGGCGCCGCCGAGGGCAATGGCAAGGCCGAGGGCCAGCAGCAGAAAATAATTGAGGGTAAGCGGCCCTTGCAGCGGGATCCACAAGATATCCCTGAGGGTTGCTTCCGCGAAGGCGCCGCCCTGATCCAATAGTTTCAGGGCCAGAATGGCCAGACAAAAATAAACGGCCAGGGAAACGAACATCGACCGCAGCACCAAGGCCAGCAGGGCAACCAGGTCCAGACCATGCTGGGGGGTAAGATAGTTGCCATGCTGCCGGATGAAATCCAGGAACTGGTTATAGCTGCTCTTTTCGGTTCGCGCCCCGATACCCTTCATCCCCAGCGGCGCGCTGGCCCCAACCGGTGGCGCGCCAGCCCCAAGCTGATGCACGAACCAGGTCAGCGCGGTGCCGATGTAGCCGCCCCCGGAAACGGTGGAGAGATAATCGAATTTCCGGAGCAGCCCATGTGATTCACGGTTGTAGCCGGCATAGAGCGCCTGCATAAGCCCGAGCCCGAAGGAAGCGGAGCGGATGCCGCCGCCGGAAAGGGCCAGGCCGGTCAAGGGCTCCCCCGTGTCCTGCTCGCGGATATGGCGCCGCTCGGCCGCGATAATCTCTTTGATTTTTTCATCGATACCGTCTTGCTGGTTCATTTCCATCCTCCTCAGGAAAATGGTTGCCACCAGCAACCTGTAAACCCGAGCCGGAAGACGCGTCAAGGAAAAAGTGTTAGGGGAAAGCCGCGTCGCTGGTCCCAGCCTGTTCCACCACGCCACTCCTCTCCGGAAAAAAAGATTGACAATTGCCACCCTCTCAAATATATAAGGTGATTCACTCCCACACCGCCGGGTGAGGGGAGATAAGGCTATCCAAAGGAGCGTAATTCCAACATGGCGATTGAAATCGAAGTACGTGGTGACATTGAGCAGGCCATGCGCCTGCTGAAGAAGAAACTTCAGCTTGACGGTATCAAGAAGGAACTGAAACGGCGCGAGTGCTACGAAAAGCCCTCGATCAAGCGCCGCCGCAAGCAGGAAGAGGCGAAGCGCAAGCTGCGCAAGCTCGCCATGCGCCAGACCACGGAGTAAGCCCATTCTCCCATGAAAACCCGGCGAAGAATGGCGGCCGGCCGTTCGCCATCGCCACGTTCCAAGCGCGCCGCCCGGCCACTGGAACTGCTCCAGGATGAATTTCTGCACTACCTGGCCGCCGAGCGCCGGTTGGCGGCCAACACCGTCATCTCCTACCAGGCCGATCTCGCCGCTTTTCTCACCTTCCTGGGGCAGCGCGACATACACCAGGCCGAGGCCATCGCCGTTGACCATATCCGCGACTACCTCGCCCACGGCCGGGCCCGCCAGCTTTCCAGCCGCACCTTGGGCCGCCACATCTGTACCCTGCGCGCCTTCTGCCGCTTTCTTCTGGCCGAAGGCCATATCCAGGTAGACCCCACCGGCCTGATAGACCACCCTAAATCCGGCCGCAAACTTCCCCATGTCCTCACCGAGGCAGAGGTCAACGAACTGCTGGCCGTAAGCCCCGGCCTGCACCCCCTGGCACTACGCAACACCGCCATGCTCCACCTGCTCTACGCCACCGGCATGCGGGTCTCGGAACTGGTGAAACTACCAACCGCGGCAGTGAACCTGGTGGCCGGCTATATCCGGGTGCTCGGCAAGGGGTCCAAGGAACGCCTCATCCCCTTTGGCGAGGAGACGCGGGCCCGTCTTAACGACTATATCCGCCAGGGCCGGCCGCTACTTATGAAGCGGCGGACCAGCGATTTCCTGTTCGTCACCAACCGGGGCACGGCCATGAGCCGGCTGCGTTTCTGGCAGATCATCCGGGAACGAGCCCTCATTACCGGCATCACCAAGAAGATAAGCCCCCACCTGCTACGCCACTCCTTTGCCACCCATCTCCTCCAGCACGGCGCCGATCTCCGCTCGGTGCAGATCATGCTGGGCCACGCCGACATCGCCACCACCCAGATCTACACCCATGTGGATCGTGACCGCTTAAAAGCGGTGCACGCGCGTTTTCATCCTCGGGGATGAAAACGCAGCTCAAGGCTGAAAGCTGGTGGAACTTCTCGAAATTAAATCCGTTCAGCCAGAATGATGAAGATGCCTCAGGAGATGTGGCAGGGGTGCGACCATTACCCCCTGTTTGTAGGGATAGGCCTCTTGCACCGGGGCAATGATCCAGGCTTCCCGAATGGCCAAGGCTTCAAGGGCACTCCAGAAACCGCGCTCAACACCGGGCGAGGTGGAGGCCTTGCACTCCACGGCAATCTTCCTGTTCCCCTTTTCCAGAATAAGATCGATTTCCGCGCCCGAGGCGGTCCGGAAAAATGAGGCCCGCCAGCGGGGCAGGGAGGCGATGATCGTCTCCAGGGCAAAACTTTCCCAGGATGCACCGTAGGCGGGATGCCCCAGGAGATCGTTTTGCGACTCGATGTCAAGAAGCGCGTGCAGCAGTCCGGTATCCCTGACAAACAGCTTTGGTGATTTGATAAGCCGCTTTTTCAGATTCGCCTCGTGAGGACGGAGCACGCGCACCAGAAACGTCCGCTCCAGCAGGTCAACATAGGAGCGGATCGTATGATGACTAACCCCAAGGGACTCGCCAAGTTTCGAACCGTTTAATAATTGGCCCTGCACATGGGCGCACATCTGCCAAAAACGTTCCATCCGTTTGGCATCGAGGTTATACCCGAGCTGCGGGATGTCGCGTTCAAGAAAGGTTCTGATAAAATCAAGCCGCCACTCAAAGCTCTCCCGTTCGTCCAGCGCAAGGTAACTGCGTGGAAACCCACCACGCAGCCAGAGATTTCTGAGCATAGCGAGATCGCCGTCTGGCGCGGCCTCCGGCAGCAGAAAGGGCGTCAACTCAAGATAGGCGATGCGGCCGGCCAGGGTCTCGGAGGTCTGCCGGAGCAGTTCGGGTGAGGCAGACCCCAGCAGGAGGAATTGTCCATTTCTTTTCTGTGCATCGACGCATGCCCTGATCTGCGGGAACAAGGCCGGCTGCCGCTGGATTTCATCAAGGCAGATGAGGCTTTCCGCATTAAGCTGAAAAAACGCCTCGGGATCCCTGAGTTTGTTCAGGTCGGAAGCACGCTCAAGGTCAAGATGAACCACCTTGCCGCCCTGGGAGGTGACTACCTGCGCCAACGTAGATTTGCCGCATTGCCTGGGGCCGAGCACGGCGACCACCGGCATGGTGCGGAGCTTTCGCTCCAAGTCTGCCGTGAGTGCGCGGGGGATGTAAGTTTGCATATTGGAACAATAGCTTCCAATATACAGAAGAGCAAGAGGTAAAATGAGAGAGACGCAGCTCAAAGGTGAAAGGTGAAAGCGCAAAGCAAAAGATAGAAGAATAGGATAAACTAGAAACAAGCCAGCTCTTCCTTTCACCTTTCAGCTTTGAGCTCAACCCATGGAAGTCATCACCTCTCATCTCAACGCCGACTTCGACAGCCTGGCCGCCATGGTGGCGGCTCGGAAGCTGTATCCCGACGCGGTGCTGGGGGCGTAAATGCGGGACGTACTTCAGATTATAAGTTTCGGTCGAAATGCGGGGCGTGTTGAACAAAAATGATAGGGTTGATAGGTGCTTTTTCAGCTCAATCCGCGCTCAGCCACATGTCCCTCTGCTCCGGTACTTGCAGCACGATTTTAAATTGACAATCCGAAACGCTACGCTATACACTATGGCTATGATCAAATCATTTCGGCACAAAGGACTGCAAGTTTTCTTTGAGACCGGCAGCAAGGCAGGCTTACAACCACATCATGCGTCAAAGTTGAAACGGCAGTTAGTGCGCTTGGACCTTTCCAAAAATCCAAGCGACATGAATGTGCCGGGCTGGAGACTGCACCAGTTGGCAACCGGACATTGGTCGATATGGGTGAATGGCAATTGGCGAATGACGTTCGATTTTGATGGTGAGGACGCCGTGCTGATTGATTACCAGGACTACCATTAGTTTGCCTTGAAAAATTCAAGGCAACCGCGCGGGGCATGGACGCCCCGCCATTTTTAGCCACGCAAGTGGCTGAAAATGTAAGCAAAGGCAAAACTCCGTTTTAGCTTTGCGTCTTGAAAAAGCGCCAGGACGGCGATTTTTCAAGGTTCCCATTAGGAGGAAACACCATGACTCAAATGCACAGCCCGCCACACCCGGGCGAGACCTTAAGGAAAGATGTTTTACCCGCCCTAGGACTAACCGTTACCGAGGCGGCAAGGCAGCTTGGCGTTACTCGTGCCGCTTTGTCCCGAGTGCTTAACGAGCACGCCGCCATCTCTCCTGAGATGGCCTTACGTTTGGAAGGCTGGCTAGGGGTTGAAAACGGTGGCCGTGCTGATCTCTGGATCGGCCAGCAGGCCGCGTACGACCTTTGGCAAGCACGCCAAGCTGGTGCGCCCAAGGTGCAGCGCGCCAAACTCATGGCAGCTTGAGTTCTGTCTGGGTTTGGAGGGGAAGGCGGTTCACAGCAGCAAACGCCCACGTCAAGCTCAAGGGAAAAAATGGTTTGCTGGTTGCACATGTGCCACGCATGTGCTATATTGAATTTGCAGGTTCCTTCACACTCCAAACCACGCCAGGAGATTTGCAATGGGCACGCCAGCACGCCAGGAAGCAATGCTCAGAAAGCCGATCCTTATGCCGCCGAGCATGATTGAAAAAATTGACAAAATTGCGAAAACCCAAAAAGTTTCGTTTGCAGAGGTCGTAAGAAAAGCGGTCAATGCTTTTGGCAGTGAGCCTTCCAGCGATGATGCGGCTATCTTGGAGGCCTTAGCTGACACCATGATTGCGTCGGCAAAAGACACCCTTAAGCTCATTGATAAGCTGGGCAAGAAGTTGGATGAGACCCATGCGATTTTGGAGGCGCACGGTGGGAATTAGTGAAAAGGTAATGGATGCCTTGAAATCGGGGATTCTGCTCAACGAACGGTTGTCTATTTATATGGCCAAGGTGGACCGCATGGATAACGACCTGCGGCACATGAACGAGCGGCTGATTCGCCTGGAAACCATGGTGGAAATAGCACAAACGCGCTCTCAACCGAAAATCAAATGACATCCCGGCGCTGGGGAAGCCACGGGAACGCACTTCAGATGATAAGTTTCTGTCGGCCGACGATCAGCTAAAAAACATGGAAGTCATCACCTCTCATCTCAACGCCGACTTTGACAGCCTGGCCGCCATGGTGGCGGCTCGGAAGCTGTATCCCGACGCGGTGCTGGCCTTTCCCGGTTCCCAGGAAAAAAACGTCCGCACCTTCCTGGAGCAATCGGAGAGCGCCTTTGCCTTCCAGCGCCTGAAAAACATCACCCTGGAGCAGGTGACCCGTCTCATCGTGGTCGACACCCGCCAGCCCGGCCGCATCGGCAGCCTGGCCCAGTGTCTGAAGAACCCCGGCATCGAGGTCCATCTCTACGACCACCACCCGGACGCCGTGGGCGACATGAAGGGCGACCTTGAGATCGTCGAACCGGTGGGCTCCACCACCACCATCCTGGCCCGCCTCTTCCAGGAGAAGAATATCAGCCCCAGCCGGCAGGAGGCCACCCTCATGGCCATTGCCATCCAAGAGGACACCGGCTTCTTTACCTTCGACACCACCACGCCCGCGGATCTTCTTGCCATGGCCTGGCTGCTGCGCCAGGGGGCGAATCTACAGATGGCCGGCCAGTTCCTGTCCCAGGAACTCACCACCCACGACGTCACCCTGCTTCACGAGCTGATCAAGTCGGCCACCACCTACACCATCCACGGCAAGGCCATTGTCGTGGCCAAGATAACCCTGCCCGCCTATGTGGACGAGTTCGCCCTCGTGGTGCGCCGCTTCATGGACATGGAGAACCTGAACACCCTCTTCGCCCTGGCCTCCATGGCCGGCCGTCTCTACCTCATCGCCCGCAGCCGTGTCCCGGAAATCAATGTCGGCAAGATCGCCGCCGAGTTCGGTGGCGGCGGCCACGCCTCGGCAGCCTCGGCCACGGTTCGCGACCTGAGCCTGATCGAGGCCGAGGAAAAGCTCATAGCCTTACTGCACCGGCACGTGCGGCCGGAGAGCCTGGCCGGTGAATTGATGAGCGCGCCGGTCATCGCGGTGGCGCCGGACATGGTGATTCAGGACGCCAACCAGATGCTTACCCGCTACAACATTACGGTCCTGCCGGTGCTGAATGAAAAAAAGGAGATCCTGGGCCTCATCTCCCGCCGGGTGATGGAAAAGGCCATCTTCCACGGCCTCGGCCAGCAGGCGGTTTCCGAATACATGACCACCGACTTCGCCACCCTGCCACCCACCGCCACCCTGGCCGAGATCCAGCAGATCATCATCGAGAACCGGCAGCGCTTCATCCCGGTGGTGGAGCAGGGGGAAGTAAAGGGGGTCATCACCCGCACCGACCTCCTGAACCTCCTGGTCACCAACCCGGCCAACCTGCCCAAGAACCTGCTGGACGCCCAGGAGCAGCCCTCCATTGCCCGGCAACGCAACCTGAACCAGCTCATGGTGGAAACCCTGGGCAAGAAGACCATCGTCCTGCTGCGCACCATAGGCGAAACCGCTCAGAACCTTGGCTACACCGCCTACGCCGTGGGCGGCTTTGTCCGGGATCTACTCCGACGCGTAAAAAACCTCGATATCGACATTGTCATCGAGGGTGACGGCATTGATTTCGCCAAGAAGCTGGCCGCAGCACTGAAAGGCACGGTCCGCACCCACCAGAAGTTCCGCACCGCCCTGGTGACCCTGCCCGACGGCCAGAAGATCGACGTGGCCACGGCCCGGCTGGAATTCTACGAATACCCGGCCGCCCTGCCCACGGTGGAGCTCTCCTCCATCAAACTCGATCTCTACCGCCGCGACTTCACCATCAACGCCATGGCCGTACACCTGAACCCGGAGCGCTTCGGCGCCCTGGTCGACTTTTTCAACTGCCAGAACGACATCAAGGACCGCCAGCTCCGCATCCTCCACAACCTGAGTTTCGTGGAAGACCCCACCCGTATCTTCCGGGCCATCCGTTTCGAACAGCGCATGGGGTTTACCATCGGCCGGCACACCGAGAAGCTCATCCGCAGCGCCGTGGCCATGAACCTCTTCGGCCGCTTCGCCGGCCACCGCTTCCTCGCCGAACTAAGGCTGCTGCTGGCCGCGGAAAACCCGCTGCCCGCCCTCAGGCGCATGGCCCAGTTCGGCCTGCTCGCCTTCCTGCATCCTCGCATCAAGCTCGAGGGCCGGCTGGAAGAAATCCTGGAGGAGACCCAGCGCGCCCTGGCCTGGCACAAACTCCTCTACCTGGACGAGCCCTGCGAGCCATGGCTGGTCTACCTGCTCGCCCTGATGAGCCGGATCAGCGGCAAGGATTTCGAGGCCTTCTGCGACCTGGTGGAGATGCCGCCCCGGCAGAAGCAGTTTATGGTCCAGGAAAAGCTGCAGGTCTTTCGCATCCACCGCCTGCTGCAGAGCCAGCCCCACCCCCGGCCCAGCGCGATTTACTGGCTCATGCAGGGCTTGTCCGCCGAAGGCATCCTCTTTCTCATGGGAGTCACCCGCAACAAGGCGAGCAAGCGGTCCATCTCGCTTTTTGTCACGCACCTGCGCCATGTGAAACCCGAACTAACCGGCGACGATCTCAAAAAAATGGGTTATCCTGCCGGGCCGGTCTTCCAGACCATCCTCACTGGCCTGCTGAAGGCCAAGCTCGACGGCCTGGCCCCGGACCGCGCCGCCGAGGCGGCCTTGGTGCGCCGCCAGTATCCCCTGGCCGATATCCAGCCGCGTGGCTAGGGCTTGCTGGTGCGCGCGGCGCACCCTACAACTGAGTACCCAGCCCCCTATCGGAGCCCATGAATCTATCCCAGACCATCCAGGAAATCGCCGTGCTGGCCCCGCCCTTTCTCTTCGCCCTCACGGTGCACGAGTATGCCCACGGCCTCACCGCCCTGCGCTTCGGGGATCCCACCGCCAGCCGGCTGGGGCGGCTAACGCTGAACCCCTTAAAACATCTCGACCCCATGGGCGTGCTCTTCTTTATCATCATGAAGATCGGCTGGGCCAAGCCGGTGCCGGTGGACCCCAGGTATTTCAAGAACCCGGCCCGCGACCTGCTGCTGGTCTCCCTGGCCGGGCCGGGCGCCAACCTGCTCACCGCCGTGGCCAGCGGCCTGGTTTTACAGTTGCTGGTGCCCATCGCGCCGCTGCTGCCCCACTTCCTCCTCTGGCCGCTCTTGCAGATGACCGCGGCCTCGGTCTGGATCAACATCATGCTGGCGGTCTTCAACCTCATTCCCATCCCGCCCCTGGACGGCAGCAAGGTCCTCCTTGGCCTGCTGCCGCCAGACCTGGCCATGGTCTACCGGAAAATGGAGCCCTTCGGCTTCGTCATCCTCCTGGCCCTGTTTTACACCGGCATCATTCCGAAGATCATCATGCCGATCATCAGCTTTGCCAACAGCCTGATCATGGGGTAATTTTCTACTGGTTACCCGTGGGAATCTACTGTACTTTGGGGGCGATTCTCCAGTACCATTAATCTGTTCGCACCAGTGCAATTCTTTCCGAGAAGGAGAAACATCATGATTTGCTTACGCCCCCGCACCATTATCATGCTCGTCGCAATCACCGCCCTGGCGGCCCTGCCGGGCTGCTCGCGCCCCGACAAGACCGACGCCACCAGCAAGGCCAAGCAGACCCTCACCATCAAGGGCTCGGACACCATGGTGCACCTGATGAGCACCTGGGCTGAGTCCTTTGGGGCCACGAGCCCGACCCAGGTCTCGGTGACCGGCGGCGGCTCGGGCACCGGCATTGCCGCGCTCTTAAACGGCACCACCGACATCTGCGCTGCCTCCAGGCAGATCGAGGATAAGGAAACCGCCCTGGCCAAACAGAAAAACATCACCCCCAACGAGATCACCGTGGCCCTGGACGGCATCGCCGTCGTCGTCCACCCGGACAACCCGATCACCGAACTCAGCCTCGAACAGATCGGCGCGATCTACACCGGCGCCATCGGCAACTGGAAAGAGGTGGGCGGCCCGGACCAACCCATCCTCCTCCTTTCCCGCGAGTCCAGCTCCGGCACTTATGTCTTTTTTCAGGAAAAGGTGCTGAACAAGAAGGATTACAGCCAGCAGGCCCGCCTGATGCCGGGCACCTCGGCGGTGGTGCAGGCGGTGACCGCCGACCGGGGGGCCATCGGCTACGTCGGCCTGGGCTACGCCAAGGAGGCCGGCAACAAGGTTAAGACCATCGCCGTGCGAAGCGCCGCCGGCCAGCCGGCGGTCATGCCGTCGCCGGCCACGGTCAAGGACGCCAGCTACCCGGTGGCCCGCGCCCTCTACCTCTATACCAACGGCGCGCCCCAGGGTAAGGTGAAGGAGTTCGTGGACTTCTGCCTGGGCTCTGCCGGCCAGAAGATCGTGGCCGACACGGGTTACGTGCAGGTGCACTAGATGGCCCAGCGCCGTTGGCAGGAGAAGGCCATCCAGCTCACCCTGGTGGCCATGGCCACTACCAGCCTGCTGGTGGTGGTGCTGATCTTTCTCTTCCTCGGCAAGGAGGCCATCCCCTTTCTTAAGGATCCGGGCATAGCCCGCCTTTTGGATCGACAGTGGATGCCGGTCTCTTTCCAGCAGGAACACTTCGGCCTCCTGCCCCTGCTAACCGGCTCCCTGGTGGTCACCCTCACCGCCACCCTGATCACCGTGCCCTTTTCGGTGCTGGGCGCCATCTACATCGCCGAGATCGCCCGCCCCCTGGAGCGGGAATTTTTGAAACCCTTCATCGAACTGCTCGCCTCCATCCCCTCGGTGGTCCTGGGTTTCTTCGGCCTGGTGGTGCTGGCGCCGCTGGTCAAGGCTCTCTTCGGCCTGCCGAGCGGCCTGAACGGCCTCACCGGCGGCCTGCTCCTGGCGCTCATGGCCATCCCCACCGTTATCTCCATCTCCGAGGATGCCATCACCAGCGTGCCGCGCCACTTAAAGCAGGCCTCCCTGGCCCTGGGCGCCTCGGAACTGCAGACCATCCTCAGGGTCACCGTGCCCGCCGCCCTGCCGGGGATCATTGCCGCGGTCATGCTGGGCATGGGCCGCATCGTCGGCGAGACCATGGTGGTGATGATGGTGACCGGCAACGCCGCCCTGGTCACCCTGAACCCCTTCCAGTCGGTGCGCACCATGACCGCCACCATCGCCGCCGAGATGGGCGAGGTGTCGTTTGGCAGCATCCATTACAGCGCCCTGTTCTGCGTCGGCGTGGTCCTCATGCTGGTGACCTTTGTCCTGAACCTCGGGGCCCAGCGGGTGCTGAAACGCTACGGCATGATGACATGAAGAACGCGGGCGAAGGGCTGACATACCTGGGCCTCCGGCTGGCGACCTATAGCGTGGTCCTGGTGATCGGCTACATCCTGGCCGACATCATCTGGCACGGCATCCCGGCCTTGAGCTGGGAGTTCCTCTCCGGCCCGCCACGGCAGAGCGGCGCCGCCGGCGGTATCCTGCCGGCCATCGTCGGCACCTTCTACCTGGTGAGCGGCACCCTGCTGGTCGCCCTGCCCCTAGGCATCGGCGGCGCCCTCTACCTGTCGGAGTATGCCACCAGGAACCGGCTGACCATGGCCATCCGCCTGGCCATCTCCACCCTGGCCGGGGTGCCGTCCATTGTCTTCGGCCTCTTCGGCCTCGGCCTCTTTGTCATCTTCTGCAACTTCGGCGCCTCCATCCTGGCCGGGGCCCTCACCCTGGCCTGCATGGTGCTGCCCACCATCATCGTGGCCTGCGAGGAGGCCTTGCTGGCGGTGCCCCAAGGTCTGCGCTCCTCCTCGCTGGCCCTGGGCGCCACTAAGTGGCAGGCGATCCGCACCAACGTCCTGCCCTATTCCCTGCCCGGCATGCTCACCGGCACCATCCTGGCCATCGGCCGGGCCGCGGGCGAAACCGCCCCCATCCTGCTCACCGCCGCCGCCTTCTTCCTGCCCCGGTTGCCGGGTTCGATCTTTGATCAGGTCATGGCCCTGCCTTATCATCTGTATATCCTGGCCACCCAGCACCCCGAGGCCGAGAAGGTGCGGCCCATGCAGTACGCCACCGCCCTGGTGCTGCTCCTCCTGGTCTTGGGCATCACCATGGGGGCCACCATCCTCCGCAGCAGATTCAGGAAAAAATACCGATGGTAAACGACACCCCGAAAATCCAGGTACATGATCTCAACTTCTTCTACGGGGCCACCCAGGCCCTGTTCAACATCACCATGGATATACCGCCCCGCCGGGTCACCGCCCTGATCGGCCCGTCCGGCTGCGGTAAATCCACCTTTCTCCGCACCATGGACCGCATGAACGACATCATCGACGGGGCCCGGATGACGGGAGAGGTACTCATCGACGGTAACAACATTTACGCGCCAGGCACCGACGTGGTGCGGCTGCGCCGGAATGTGGGCATGGTTTTTCAGAAATCCAACCCCTTCCCCAAGTCCATTTTCGACAACGTCGCTTACGGCCCCAGAATTCACGGGGTGAAAAAACAGGCGGAACTGGTCGAGATCGTGCAGCGCAGCCTGACGCGTGCGGCCCTCTGGGATGAAGTCAAGGACCGGCTGCCCGAGAATGCCATGGGCCTCTCCGGCGGCCAGCAGCAGCGCCTCTGCATCGCCCGGGCCCTGGCCGTGGACCCGGAGATCCTGCTCATGGACGAGCCGGCCTCGGCCCTGGACCCCAAGTCCACGGCCCGGGTGGAGGAACTGATCGGCGAGTTGCGCGACCAGTACACCATTGTCATCGTCACCCACAACATGCAGCAGGCGGCCCGGGTTTCCGATCTCACCGCCTTCTTCTACGAGGGCCGGCTTATCGAATTCGACCGCACCAAACGGATCTACACCAACCCGGCCAAGAAGCAGACCGAAGACTACATTACCGGCCGTTTCGGCTGAGAGCAGGAGAAAGGGTATGGAACGACATCTGCAGCGGGAAATCAACAACCTGAAGGCCAGGCTGCTGGCCATGAGCGCGGTGGTGGAAAAACGGGTGGCCGACGCCACCCGGTCCATCGCCGACCGTGACCCCGAACTGGCCCAGTCGATCATGAAGGGCGACTACGAGATCGACGAGCTGGAGGTGGGCATCGAGGAGGAATGCCTCAAAATCCTGGCCCTGCATCAGCCGGTGGCCATCGACCTGCGCTTCATCATCGCCGTGCTCAAGATCAACAGCGACCTGGAACGGGTGGGCGACCTGGCGGTGAACATCGCCGAGCGCGGCGCCTTTCTGGCCACCCAGGAGCAGCTCTGCATGCCCTTCAATTTCGTGAGCATGGCCACCCGGGTGCAGGATATGCTGGGCAACAGCATCAAGGCCCTGGTCAACCTGGACACCCGGCTGGCCCACCACATCCGCGCCGAGGACGATGAGATCGACGCCATCAACCGGCAGATGTACGAAATGGTCAAGACCCAGCTCACCGCCAACCCAGAGCGCACCAACTGCCTGCTCCACTCCCTGTCCGTCTGCCGCCATCTGGAACGCATCGCCGACCACGCCACCAACATCGCCGAGGATGTCATCTACCTGGCCGAGGCCCAGATCGTCCGTCATACGCCGGAGACCTTTACCGAAGAATGACAGGGCCGCGGCAACACCCGCCTGGCGCCTGAAATACTGCCGTCAGGCGATTCCGGTCAAGTCGTGGCTAGGCCTGTCTCTGCCGGTACGCCGGGTTTGCCCGCTCCGCTGGGCGAAAAAAAGCCGGAACCGCTTGCCCAGCGACCCCGGCTTTCAATAAAACAGTGGCAAGGCCGTTCTCAGGCAACGCCCTCGAGCACCGCCACCTTGTTAACCGCATTCAGAATTTCCCGCTGCATGGACACCTTGGGCTTGATGAATTTGATGCCCATCCCGTGATGCCGGCGATCGCCGGTAGTGTTGACCCAGGCCACGCGGCCGGCCAGCTCCAGATCCTCCAGGCCATCGACGCTGAACTTCAGGATCACCTTCTGGCCCACGGCCGGCGGATTCTCGGTGCAGATGAACATGCCATCCGCCGAGATGTCGCGGGTCTGTGAAATGATGAAGTCCCCAGTGTGAATGCAGTCCACCTTGTACTCGGCTGGGACGCGCTTCTTCCCCCTCCGGTCTGCTGTACCCATGCTCTCCTCCCCCCTGTTCCGAATTTGCCGACCCAAAGGCCCTAAAGTCGCAACGCCGCCTGGTTGCACATTCCAGAAGACGCCCACAACGACATGGAGCCGTAACAGGTCAGGCATTGTTTCGGCTGGATTCCCCAAACAATATCAATCAGATACAATGGCAATCCAGCCCCCCTGAATTGGCATATAGTAACAACTCAGCAGGATTGCAAGAAATTTTTTAATAAATTGAAAATATTATCTGCTTTTCCCTGAGCCGCGTCTCCTGCCTGGCCCATGAATCAGCAGCCGAAGCCCTCCGCCGGCTAGCGGGGGTATCCTGGCAAACCTTAGGGAGACAAGGATTACCAGGATGCCAGTTTGAAAAATATGTAACTATCCAGCAGAACCGCAACCCAGGGGAGTTCCCGGACTGGAAATGCTTTTCGCGGGTTCGTCCACGACCGGGCGCAGGATGCGCGTGAGGTCGCGGACGCCTCGGAGGCGGGCAGGACGCCCGCCGAGAATGAGCGAAAAGTATTTTCAGTCCGGGAACGCTTAACTGCCGACACAAGCTGGATAGTTACGTTTTTTTTTAGGAGGGGCTTGCGGGCTCCTCCTTTTTTATTGCGCTGTAGAAAAGGAGGCGCGTTGTCATCGTAAGGCCGCCAGCTCATTTTCTGAAATCCTCTTTCCTTAGCCCCAACCGCTTCATCTTATTATACAGCCCCCGCGAGTGAATGCCGGCCAGGCCGGCGGCCACCGCCACCCGGCCATTCGCCTCCTTCAGCACCATTGCAATATAGAGGCGTTCCACCTTGTCCATCATTTCGCTCTGGATCTCTGGCAGGCTCTTGCCCTTCCAAGAAAGCAGGTCATCAGCCCCGGCCGGCAGCAGGCGGCCCTCGGGGGAGGTACCGCGGCGAAAGGAATCGGGCAGGTCCTCCAGAGAGATCTCATCGGTGCGGCAGAGCAGCATGGAGCGCTCGACCACATTCATCAGCTCGCGCACATTGCCGGGCCAGTCATAACTGCACAGGGCCTGCATGGCCGGCTCGGAAATACGACTCACGTCACAGCCAATCTTGTGCAGATAATAATTGATGTAGCGCCGGGCCAGGTTGGGGATGTCTTCCCGGTGATAACGCAGGGGGGGGATGGTAAGGGTGACGACGCTCAGGCGGTAATAGAGGTCTTTGCGGAAATTGCCGTGCGCCACCTCGTCCTCCAGATCCCGGTTGGTGGCGGTCACCACCCGCACATCGACCCAGATCGGCTTCTCCCCGCCCACCGGTCGAATCTCGAAGTCTTGCAGAACCCGCAGCAGTTTGGATTGCAGATGCAGGGGCATCTCGCCGATCTCGTCCAGAAAGATGGTGCCGCCGTGGGCCTGCTCAAAGGCGCCGCGCCGGGAGCGGGTGGCGCCGGTAAAGGCGCCGCGGGTGTGGCCGAAGAGTTCGCTTTCCAGAAGCTGTTCCGGCAGCGCGGCGGTGTTGACCGCCACAAATGGTCCGGCGGAGCGGGCGCTTTCAGAGTGGATGGCCTTGGCCAGATGCTCCTTGCCCACCCCGGTCTCGCCGAGCAGGAGCAGCATGGAGTCGCTCGATGCCACCTGTTCCACCTGGTTCATGAAAATCTGCATCACCTCGCTGGTGGAACCAAAGTCGCTGAGCTTCGGCTGGACCCGGCGCTTGCGATCAAACTGGTCCAGTATCCGGAACTGGCGGCGGGACTCCAGGATGCTCTCCATGGCCTCGGCCAGGTTCTTCCAGGAAATACCGGAATAGAGGACGACATCGGCCCCGGCCGCCATGATCTGGGCATGCTCTTCGGCAGAGTCGGTATGATGGAGCACGACCGTGGTCGGGTTCTCCGGCAGATTGTTGAGCATTAAAATACCGGAATCCACCGGCCGCGGGATCAGCTCCTCGCTGATTACGATGATATCGCCGCAGCTCTGCACCACCTTATGCCAAGTGCTTCGGACCCGACCAAGGCATTCCACCTGAATGTCGGCATGGGAAAACCGTTGCTCCAGGTGCCGTTGCAGGGCCGCCTCCTTGATGGCTAGAACCATGCGGATCAGCATGCCACTCCCCCCCAAAAACAGAAAATAATTGCTGTTTTTTTCAGCAAAAACTAACAAGTCGAAAAAAACGGTAATACAATTCTTGTTTTGCCAAAGACAACCCTGCGGCACTCGCGGCAGCCACCCTTGCCTTTTTTAAAAAAACTAGCCATTACGGGAAGATAGTTTTCGCGACCACCACCGGCCCGCCCAAGACCGCCCCCCGCTTTTGCAAAAATACCATACTTGGGCAGTATTAGGCAATGATCGGCAACAAGATACCGTTTTTATTTGAACAGCCCGGACCGCTGACCTTAAAAAAAATATTTTTCCTATTATTCCAAGAAGTTTAACAAATGTCTATTCTATTGGCACGAAAAGTGCTAGAAACTGGACAGTTGCCGCCCGTCCCGCAACCGGGTCGGTGCCCCACCAATAACCGCTAACACTTTGGAGTAACCATGCAAACTTTACATATTGAAAGAGAGAATCAAGAAGGCCTGCGTGTTATGAATGAGGCGGTGGCCCAGCAGGCCTGGGGCATATCGTGTTCCATCGATATCTATGACTGCGATGCCGCCACGATCCGAGACGCCGAGGCCATCCGCCGCTTTGTCGTCGAGTTGTGCGATCTCATCGAAATGAAACGCTTCGGCGAAACCCAGGTCGTGCACTTTGGCGAGGATGAGAAGGTGGCCGGTTTCTCAATGATACAGCTCATTGAAACCTCTCTAATCTCTGGCCATTTCGCCAACCTGACCAACGCCGTATACCTGGATGTCTTCAGTTGCAAGGCTTACCAGCCGGAAACAGTACAGGCCTTTGCCCAGAAATTTTTCCAGGGCAGCAGCAGCAGAATGAGCGCTACCATGAGGCGTTGACCTGGCCCGCATTCGGGTCATTCGCGCCTACAACGCCTCGTAACATTCAGCCCCCTGGTGGATGCCGGCCATGTCGGCATCCACCGCCACACCGCTTTGGATCCTGCGGATCCGTCTTGTGCCACACCAGCTCCCAACGCGCCCTCAACCGTTTCACCTTGCAAGACCGGCCCCAAAGTTGTCCAAGACAACCTGGTATGCATCTTGCCACGGGGGCATTTCCTGCGGGACGATCACAACATCAAAAAGGTCCACAAGTCCGGGCCTCGACTCGCGCAACCGCCTTTACCATTCCCTTCCGTTAAGCGGTTTTCCGGGATGGTATTGCCGTAGACTCTTTAGACACGGAAGGAAGAACACCGATAGCGCCAAGCCGACCTCGGACGCCAACTTATCGACCAGCAGTTCATCAAGCCCCTGCCCGAGGTCGTGATCGTCCGAGGTGGCGCCTGGGCACTAGCGCCGTATAAAATATTTGCGGCAAGCTAATTGCTTTTCAAATGCATTCCCGCCATATTCAGTATACTATTGCTGCCCTTACGAAGGTGACGGACCGGATCGGCCTGCCACCGGTGACTTCCGCATCACGGCTGTCCGCCGGAACACTTAGATATCGGGTGGTTTATGCTGCGCGCCAATATCATCATCCTTACCGCCATTGCCGCGGTAACCTTCAGTCTGTGGGCCTACCTGAACCAGCCGGAACAGGAGCCCGCCTGGCCGGACCGGATTCAGGGCTTCTCCTTTTCTCCGGCCCAGGAGGATGACAATCCCATCGAACACATCCTGCCATCCGCGGCGGAAATTGATGCCGACCTGGCCCTGCTGTCGGGCAAGACCTTTGCCGTCCGCACCTACACTATCGAGGGTACCCTGGCCCAGGTGCCGGAACTGGCCCGTAAATACAATATCAACATCTGCCTCGGGGCCTGGATCGGCGACGACCTCGAAAAAAACCAGGCCGAAATCGACAAGCTCATCGAGGTCGCCAACGCCAACTATAACGTGGTCCGCATCATCGTCGGCAACGAGGTCCTGCTGCGCAACGACATCCCGGTTGAACAGCTTATTCAGTACCTGGATGAGGTCAGAGCAGCGGTGCGGGTGCCGGTCAGCACGGCGGAGCCCTGGCACGTCTGGATAAAACACCCGGAGGTCGCGGAGCATGTGGACTTCATCGGCACGCACATGCTCCCTTACTGGGAAGGTATTTCCGTCGACACCGCCGTGGACTATGTGGTGGATCGCACCAACGAACTGCGCACCAGGTTCCCTAATCTTCCCGTGGTGATTTCCGAGGTGGGCTGGCCCAGCAACGGCCGGCCCCGCAAGGCCGCCGTGGCCTCCGAATCCAACGAGGCTATTTTCCTGCGGCGCTTCCTGGCCAGGGCCAAGGTCGAAAATTATACCTATTACATCATGGAGGCCTTTGATCAGCCCTGGAAAAGCACCAACGAAGGTTCCGTGGGGGCCTATTGGGGGGTATACGATGTGCATCGCCACCCCAAATTCGAGTTCAAGGAACCCATTGTCAAGATCCCGGAATGGCATATGCTGGCCGGCATCTCGGGCCTGCTGGCCGTCCTCGCCTCGTACATCCTGCTGATTGACAGCCGCACCCTGCGCAAGCGCGGCCGCGGTTTTCTGGCGGTATTGGCATACGGGGCAGCCACGGGGGCCGTATGGGCGATCTATGATTTTGTCAATCAGTACATGACGATGACCTCGGTGTTAGTGGGCATCTCGCTGGTCATCGGCATGATCGGCGTCATCCTGGTGATGCTTACCGAAGGCCATGAATGGGCCGAGGCGCTCTGGGTGACCGGCCGCCGCCGGTCCTTCACGCCCCGGCCGTTCGCCGCGGAGTCAGCGCCCAAGGTTTCCATCCATATCCCTTGCTACAACGAACCGCCGGACATGGTGATCCAGACTCTGAACGCCCTTAACCGCCTCGATTATCCGGACTTCGAGGTTCTGGTCATCGACAACAACACCAAGGACCCCGCCGTCTGGCAGCCGGTTGAGGCCCATTGCCAGCGCCTGGGTACCCGCTTCCGCTTCTTTCATGTGGACCCCTTGAGCGGTTTCAAGGCCGGCGCCCTGAATTATGCCATCAAAGAGACCGCGCCGGACGCCGCCATTATCGCGGTGATTGACAGTGACTACCTGGTTGACCAGTCCTGGTTGAAAGACTTGGTGCCGCAGTTCGCCGAACCGCGCGTCGGGGTGGTGCAGGCGCCGCAGGACTACCGCGACGGCTGCCAGAACGCCTTCAAGGCCCTGTGCTATGCGGAGTACAAAGGCTTCTTCCAGATCGGCATGATTACCCGCAACGAGCGCAACGCCATCATCCAGCACGGCACCATGACCATGATCCGCAAGTCCGTCATGACCGAAGTGGGCGGCTGGAGCGAATGGTGCATTACCGAGGATGCCGATCTGGGGCTTTCCATCTTCGAGCATGGCCACGATGCGATTTACAACCCGAAAAGTTATGGCCAGGGCCTGATCCCAGACACCTTTAATGACTTCAAAAAACAGCGTTTCCGCTGGGCCTATGGGGCGGTGCAGATCCTCCGCCACCACGCCGGCACCCTGCTGGGGAAGAAGAAGACCGGGCTCCACGCCGGCCAACGCTATCATTTCCTGGCCGGCTGGTTGCCCTGGCTCACCGACGGCATGAATCTGCTGTTCACGGTGTTGGCTCTTGGCTGGTCCGCGGCCATGATCATTGCGCCCAAGGTCATTGACCCGCCGCTCCTGGTCTTCTCCATCCTGCCGCTTTCCCTGTTCTGCTTCAAGGCCAGCAAGATGGTCTACCTTTACCGCGCCAAGGTGGGAGCCTCCACCCGGGAAACCATGGCCGCGGCCCTGGCCGGCCTCTCCCTCTCCTACACGATTTCCAAGGCCGTGCTGCAGGGCCTGGTCACCACCGACAAGCCCTTTTTCCGTACCCCCAAGATGGCCAACGCCTCGGCCCTGCTGAAGGCCCTGGCCTCGGCCTGGGAGGAAGCCCTGTTCCTGGCGGCCCTCCTGACCGCCGCGGTCGCCGTGTCCTCCCTGCCCAATTCCGACAACGTCGACCTGCTCGGCTGGACTCTGGTGCTCATTGTCCAGGCAGTGCCCTATCTGGCCTCCTGTGTGGTCTCGTTTATCAGTGCCTTCCCCGCCATGCCGGCCCGTTACATCAGCGGCATCTGCCGGGAAAAGGCGACCCACGCCCTGGCCCTGGCACACGGGCCGGGGAAAACGCCATCATGAACAAAATATATTTACCATTGGTCTTGCTGCTTTGTGCAACGCTCAGCGCGTGCTCTTCCAAAGAACAACTTTACGAGAAGGTATACGAAGGACTGCATGCGCGGGAGCGAATCGTCAACGAGACCGAGACCGCCAACCCCATCCCCAAGGAACATCCACGTTACGATGAATACCAGCAAGAGCGGGAGGAAATTCTGAAGAGTAACAAGTCAAATGATGACAAGGACATCAATAGTAGTATTCCTTGACTTAACCAGCGCCATGCCTTAACTTCCATCCCATCATGCTGCATACCTTCCGACAACTCCGACTCTGCATCATCATCCTGGCCTTTGCCGCCCTTTCGTTCGGGGTTGGGGGCAAGACGATCCTCTGTGTTATGCCTGACGGGGATGTGCACCTGGAGCCAAGCCTTTCTCCCTGTTGTTTTGCCGGCGAATGTGACGCCGACTATCGGCTCCGGAACCAGGTTCATTGTCTGGACGTCTCCTTGGGGGGAGAAGCAGCAAATCAGCACCATGAAAATATTGTCCAACTCCCGCTATTGGCCATGGCCCCTCCAGGACCGCCAAGCATCCTCGCCCCGCATGTCAAAAAACCATCCCGCGCCATCCATCTCCCTCCCCCGCCCCTCCAACTCGTGTCTCTGCGCAGCGTTATCCTCCTTATTTGATTCCTTCCCCCCTCCTGCGCCCCGTCAATGGTGACCACCCGCTAATTGCCAGCGACACCCACTATTGATCGCCGGCAAAACCACGCCATTCACCATTTTTCCCTCTACCTGGAGGATTATTTATGCGTATCCAACGATGCGCCGTGTTGGCGATTATTGTCTCAATCGGCCTCTGGTATGCGGTCATACCACCGGCCCAGGCTGCCGAGCCTGCCACGCTCGCCGCCCCGGGCGGCCTGACCCTTAAAGAGGCTCTCACCAGCGCCGCACGGCATCGGCAGGAACTTGCCGCCTTGCGGGCCGACCTTGAGGCCGCCGCGCTCAAGCTGAAGCATGCCGGCCTGCCCCCCAACCCCGAGCTTGAAATCGGTTGGGATAATCTGGGTGGCGATCTCCCGGTTGACGATGTCCGGGAGAACACGATTGCCCTAAAGCAGCCTTTGGAAATTGGCGGCAAGCCAGCGGCGCGCAGGAACAAGGGTCAGTCCGAAATCTTACGCCTGCAACGCGAACAGACTACGGTCTGGCTCGACATCGCCGCCGAGGTCAGAATGGCCTTTCTGGAGGTGCAGGGCGCCCGCGCCCGGCTGACCCTGCAACAGGAGGCGGAGAAAATCGCCGCGGAACTGGCCAGCATCACCCACGAGCGGGTCGCGGCCGGCGATCTGGCCGCCACGGAAGAGACCAGGGCCGAGGCCAGAAAGGCGGAGACCAGGGCGGCAACCCAGAAGCTTGCGCGTCTCCTGGCCGAGGCCGAACTTGCTCTCGCCATGGCCCTTGGCGAGCCGGACAGCGCCATCGTCACCGCCGCCGGAGACCTGGCCCAGGAGGTCGTCATTCCAGACCGCCAGACCCTGCTGGCCGGCATGCAGGACCTGCCCGTGCTGGCCCTGCGCCGGAGCGAGACGCAACTTGCCGCGACCGGCCTTGCGCTGGAGCGGGCCAACGCCTGGTATGACCCGGCCCTCTCCCTTACCCTGCGAGATATTCCTGACAAGCACGGCCGCGCCCTTTCCGTCGGCCTCTCCTTCCCCCTGCCGCTCTTCCAGCGTAATCAAGCGGCCGTGGCCGAGGCTGGCGCCACGGTGCGCAAGACCGCGACCAATGAGGCGGCGGCAACACGCCGCCTGCAAACAGAGCTCATCAAGTCTCATACCATGCTGGTCGCTGCCGACCAGGAGGCCCGCACCTTGCGTACCGAGGTCCTGAGCCGAGCCACGGAGGCCGCCGCGGCGGTTATGGAAGGATTTCGCTTCGGCAAGTTCCGTTACAGCGACGTGCTGGAGGCCTCCCAGGCCCAGGTGCAGACGCAGGCCCGCCATCTGGACGCCATCATCGACCTCAACCGGGCCGCCATCACGCTGGACCGCCTCCTTGGCCAGCCTGCCATCCCGGTAACTTCACAAAATTCTTCGTCATCATCGCCCGACAGGAGCAACCTATGAGCCATACGAAAACAACTTACCTGGTCATAATCATCATCGTCATGCTTACCGTCCTGGCCGGGGCAGGAGGTTTTTTCGCCGCCCGCCGTATGCATCAGCCCGCTGCGGAGTCGCCAACCTCCACCCCAACCGCACCAACCAAAGCGAACCCCGAGGCCACGCCTGCGGAAACAGGCGCTGAACAAACGGCCGAGATTAGCGATCTCGACCGGCCGGTGGATGAGATGTGGGCCGCCCGCTGCGAACATGACATGCTGCAATACCAATGCGACGAGTGCCGCTACGAGATCGGCACGGTCAAGCTCGACGCTGCTCTCGTGGGCGACAATGGCCTGGTGCGCACCGGTTTTCCGGAAAAGCGGCAAGGCCGCCACGAGGAACGCAGCCTGCCCGGCGAGGTGCAGCTCGACGATACCCGCACCGTGCATGTGGCCAGCCCCTTGACTGGCCTGATCACCCGCGGCTTCACCACCCCGGGGGATCGCGTCGCGGCCGGGGCGCCGCTCTTCGAGGTGGACAGCCCCGAGGTGGCGGAGGCCAAGGGCAGCTTTCTCAAGGCCCTGGCCGGACTTGATCTGGCACGCAAGGCTGCGGAGCGCGAGGCCCTGTTGTTCACCCGCAAGGTGGCGGCCGAGGTCGAGGTCCAGGAGGCCGAGGCCAAACGGACCGAGGCCGAGACCGAGATCGCCGCCGCCCGCGGCCGGCTGCTGCGCCTGGGGCTCACCAAGCCTGAAATCGACTCCATCTCGGCCATGCGTGGCAGCGGCGCCTTGAACGGCCTGGTGGTGGTCCGCGCCTCCAGGGCCGGAACCGTCATCGAGGGTCACGCCGCCCCGGGCGAGCACGCCGAGACCGGCAAGGAACTGCTCACCATTTCCGGACTTGACAAGGTGTGGGTCATGGCCGACTTGAAGGATCCCGATCTCGCCGCCGTCTCGAGCGCCTTGGGCGGCGAGGCCAGGGTCGAGGCCCTGGACCAGAGTTTCGCCGGCCGGCTGGACACGGTCGCCGGCCGCATGAGCGAAGAGACCCGCACTGCCAAGGCCCGTTTCAGCGTGGACAACCGCGATGGTCTGCTCAAGCCCGGCATGTTCGTCTCGGTGCGCTTGCTTATGCCCGCCAGCGGTGAGACCATAGCCGTGCCCAAGGTGGCGGTGCTGGCCGACGAGGGCCGCACCTTTGTCTTCACCCATAAGGAGGGCGACTACTGGGTGCGGCGGCCCGTCACCCTCGGCAGGCGCTTCGACGGCATGGTGGAGATCGCCTCCGGCCTCACGGCGGAGCAACGAATCATCACCGACGGTTCATTTCTACTAAAAAGCGACGTGCTGCGCGGCAAGATGGGCGCCGGTTGCGCGGACTAAGGGGGAGACGACATGCATACCTTTATCACCTTCCTCATGCGGCAACGCTGGTTCGTCATCGGTGCCACCCTGCTGCTGTGCATTGCCGGCTGGGTCGGCTGGACGCGGTTGCCGATCGACGCCTTTCCCGACGTCACCAACGTCCAGGTCATGGTTCTGACCGAGGCCGCCGGACTCTCCGCAGCCGACATCGAACAACAGGTTACCTACCCAATTGAACAACAGATGGGTGGCGTGCCCCGGGTAACCCAGGTCCGCTCGCTTTCCAAGGCCGGCCTCTCGCAGGTGATCGTGGTCTTTGATGACGACACCGACATCTACTTCGCGCGGCAGCAGGTCTTCGAACGCCTGCAAGGGGCCAAGGAGCATCTGCCGTCCGGTGTGGAGCCGGGACTGGGACCGATCAGCACTGGCCTGGGCGAGATCTTTCAGTACACCCTCGAGAGCGCCACGCTCTCGCCCATGGAACTGCGGGGCATCCAGGACTTTCTGGTGGCGCCGCAGTTGCGGCCGATCCCGGGGGTGAACGAGGTCAACAGCTTCGGCGGCTTCGTCAAGCAGTACCACGTGCTGGTGCGACCCGATGCCTTGCTCAAGTACAACCTCGGCCTGCGGGACATCGTGGAGGCCCTGGAGAAGAACAACGCCAATGCCGCCGGCGGTTTCATCGTGCGCGGCTGGGAGCAGACCTATATCCGCGGCCTCGGGCAGATCACCGGCATTGATGACATCAGCGAAGTCGTCCTCAAGGTCGCCGATGGGACGCCGGTGCATGTCCACGACGTTGCCGAGGTCGTCGTCGGCCCGCAATCCCGCCAGGGCGCGGTCTCCCGCGACGGCAAAGGCGAAGTGGTGGCCGGCATGGTGATCATGCTGCGGGGGGCGAACTCCAAGGACGTGGTAAACAGCGTCAAGGAGACCGTACCCAGGATCCAGAAAAGCCTGCCACCTGGTGTCTCCCTCAATGTCTTCTACGACCGCACCACGCTCATCGAAGCCTGCATCGACACCGTGGTCAAGGCCCTGCTTGAGGGCGGCATCTTCGTGGTTCTGATCCTCTTCCTCTTTATTGCCGAGATGCGCTCGGCGCTTATCGTCCTCGCCTCACTGCCGATCACCTTCCTCATCACCTTCCTGATCATGGGCCGCACCGGGATCTCCTCCAACCTGATGAGCCTGGGCGGACTGGCCTTCTCGGTCGGCATCGTGGTGGACGCCTCAATCGTCATCGTCGAGAACGTGCGCCGCCACTTCAGCGCACGCAGCAACCCAGGGCTGCGGCGGCACATCGCCATCGAGGCGGTAAGCGAGGTGGCCCGTCCCGTGGCCTTCTCAGTGCTGATCATCATCATCGTCATGATCCCCCTCTTCTCCCTGCAGGGAATCGAGGGCAAGATGTTCGCCCCGCTGGCGGCGACCATGATCATCGCCATCCTCGTCTCGCTCATCACCGCACTGACCTTCGTGCCGGTAACCGCGGAATGGCTGTTGCAACAGGCCCCGGAGAAAGAGTTCCGTATCGTCAAAGGTTTTCACCATGGCTACCTTGCCCTGCTCGATAGCGCCCGCAAATTTCGCTGGGTGACGCTCGCCCTTTCAGCCGTCATCCTCGTCGTCTCGGGCTTTGCCGCCACCCGGATCGGCACCGAGTTCATCCCCAACCTGGATGAAGGCGCGATCGCGATCAACGTGGTGCGGCTGCCCAACGCCTCGCTCGATGGCTCGGTCACAGTCAGCAGCTTCATGGAGCG